>JBAXJA010000009.1:0-28335 GCA_037138115.1 Thermoleophilia bacterium
CTCGCTTTCCCGCCCCCTCGCACCTGCCTACCCCAAAGAGGCAGGAACGCGCCGGAACTGCGCTGATTCCGAGCAACCCTGCCGGGACTTAACGCGGTTCCGGCGCGCTCCTGCTCCTTTGCGAGAGGTAGAGACAGGTGGGTTCGGGGGCATCAAGTTATCCCCACCAAATTGATCCGTGCAGAACCGCCCCCTCGCAGGAGTGCAGTCGAACGCCAGCAGTGCTGCCCCGCGGACTACTGATTCCCGCTTGGGGCAAGGTGTCAGGGGTAGGAGTGCAGTAGAGCACTCCTACCCTCGCCCCCCCTCACTCGCAATGGAGGGGGGTGCTTCACTCGCGCCATTCTCGCCATCATGGATGAGGGCAACGGACTCGCTGGCCCGGATTGGCTGTCTCCCCCGGCAATGACCTGACAGGTCTCACGATGGGGTCTCCCCTATCCCGCAGGCCATCAACCTGGCGATTCCCATGCGCCGGAACAGCGGCCCAGACGGCGTGGCATCTGCCCCCCTCCGGGGTCGCGATTCTTGCGTTTGCTGCCAACTAAACCAACCCATACGGGTTGCCACGGGCCTATCCCTACAACCAGCCATCTACGCACCAGATAGCGGTGGGAACGCCCGTGGACAGTGTGGTCGTCTTCCCAAACGCCATCTGACCCGAACAGTGGAGCCGATATGAAGAATCGTAGAGGGATGAGGTCAGCGGTGATCGCCGCTTGCGTCGTAGGCATTGGCGCCGGGTCGGCGGTCACGGCCTTCGCCGTTACCGATCCCGGACCCACGAGCGGTTGCGGCACGGTTATCACAAGTCCCACGCCGGGGGAGAGCTGGTCAGGCTGCCTCGTGGTGCTCAATAACACTGTCGGCTTCACCGCTCCCGGGAGGATCTCCCGAGCCGGCGGCCCACGCTTTGCGGGACGGAACCTCCAGGGCGTTCAATACCAGGGTAGGACCTACAGGGCAGCATGGGTAAACCGCGCGGATGGTGCCATCGGACCGAACGAGTGGGAGGGTATGCGCTGCTTCCACACGTTCAACAGCTACCTTCTCTCGGGCTGTGCGGCGTCGGCGCAGTGGCAGCCTCAGCCCGACAGCGTCCTCGACGGGCGCGACTCCAATCTGTTGACCGCACGCGTCGAAGTTCCTTACACGGCATGGAGCAACGGTTGCAGCAACGCGACGCTGACCCTTACGGGCTCGCATTACGTCAGAGTCAATCAGGTGGGCGAACGTGGCTGTGTACGCGCGCGTTTGCAAGGTGCCCGCCAGCAGAACGCCACTGCCACCCGGCAGGTGTTTGAGCTCGTCGACAATGTGGTGAGCATTCGCGTGAACAATCAGGTGAACCAAGAGCTCCAACTCACTCACAAGCAGTGGGGGTCCATCGCCGAGGACACTCGAGCGAGGAATGCCGGTTACGCGCTCTTGAATCCTCTCGATGGCGTTGGCAAATATGGCGGGATCAGGCGCTTTGACTCCAACAGCTTCGTCGAGCTCGACTACAGGTTCGTCAATAGCGCCGGTGGCCGGTTCAACAACAGGGGAGTGCACGCTCGAATCCGCCTGAACGCGAGCGGCGAGGACAATGCAAGCAACCCGAGCACCTGTGAGGTGATTGGTTCCGGGGCTGCGTTGAACTGCGCAGCGCCGGCCATCAGCACGTCTACGGACGGCATCACGAGTGTCTCGTTGACGGTGGCAGGGTAGCTCGGGCTCTCGGACTCGAGGGACGGGAATCGAGCATCAGTATCGCCCTGCGCCATAACGCTGCGGCCAGCAGATGACCCACCACGCCAAGGCGCTACGGGCGTGGTGGGCGCGCCACCCGGTCACGGGGCCCCTTGCGCTGGTGCTGTCGGTGCTGATGCTCGGCTGGCAGCCCATTGTTCTGATCGGGATCGGCGGGAATTGGGGTGGGCCAGCGCTGGCGAGCGGGGCGCCGGTTGTCGCACCATGGAATGCGCAGAGCCTTTCCGCCCTCCCTGCAGCCGATGCGGCCGGGCCGACCTTCACCCCTCCAACCGGGTGCGTGGTTCCCATTGCCAGCATGTCGGTCACCCCGTGCATCGCCCCGACGCTCGTCTACACCACTCGAAATAGCCCCGGCCCGGTTCGCTTTGAGCTGCGCTCGGCTGCACAAGGACTGGTGGCCCAGCAGCAGACCACACCCACCCTCATCGCCGGGGAGTGGACCGCCAGATGGACGGTGCCCTCTGGGCGTCTTGCGGCACGCCACACCTATCGGGTGTCGGTGATTGCCACAACCGCACCCCAGCGCACACTTGTAGTTGGGCGCAATCTGAGCATTGATCTGCAGCGCAACGACACCCAGCAGCTGTGGTCCTATGCGGGCATCAGCGCGGGCAAGGTCACCGGCGAGCCGATTGCCAGCTGGTCGTCACACGGGCTCGCCACGCTTGCCGGACCTGCGGGGTTCAACCTGATCCACCGCCCCACCAACCCCGGCCAGAGAGGCCTGCCCCAGGGCTGGGCACTTGATCCGTCCGGCGCAACATCCAAGTGGAAGACCCTGACCGTGAGCGATCACGGCCTCGTTGCTGAGCTTGGGGCCGACGACGGCCACGTCGTCACGTTCGTACGTACGGCAGCCGGCTCGTATCTACCCCTCCTTGGGCCCCACGAGCAATTTGGCGGCGGCGCCTACGCGACTCTGGCCGCCAAACCCAGCCGCGCAAGCCCCGACAGCAATGCTTTCACCGTGACCGACGTCAATCAGATCGTCACCGAGTTCCCGGCGGCCGACCTTACTGAGACCCGCACTCTCGCCCCAAGCGAGGTGTGGACCGACGGCTCACCGACCCTCGGCCAGACATGGCGGGCCGGGCGTCTTGTGGCGCTCACCGATCCGGTGAGCAATCGCCGAATCCACCTGTTCTACGGCGGGGACCGGCACTGCCCGGTGCCGGCGGCGGGCAGCGGGTTTCTCAGGGCCCCGCACGGTGATCTGTGTGCGGCAACTGACTGGGCCGGTGTGCTCACCCAGATGTCGTATGTCGACCATGGCTCGGGCCCACAGATCGGTCGGATCGTCCAGTACGCCGACACCGGCGAGAACGCTCAGGTCACCGATTTCGCGTATGACCACTCCGGGCGTATCAGCGCATTTCGCCAGCCGCTGCCTGCCGCGGCGATCGCATCAGGGGTCATTGCAGGACTCGACCAGGCAGATGCGCGCGCACAGACGACGATCACCTATGACCCAAGCGGTCGCGTGCAGACGATCACCTCACCCGCAGACCTCGTCTCCGGCCCCACCCAGACCGCCGCCCAGAACACCCAGACCACCCAGACTCTCGACTACGCCCGGCCAACCTCGGGGCCCGACGCCGGGCGGGCAACATTTTCGGTCACGCAGACCGGCAGCCTGTACCCCATCGCCGAGAGCGCCGCGATCCTCGACACCATGGACGAGGTGCGCTCCACCGACGCGCTGGGGCACAGCACGATCACGAGCCACAACGCAAGCGACAACGCCACCCAGGTCGCCAATCTGGCCGACGGCACACGTTCGCTCACCCGTTACAACGCGCAGGGCCTACCGATTGAGGCCATCGGCCCCACCCGTCGGGCCTTGACGGCAACTTCCGGCGCACCGGTGGTGCGCACCACATATGACACCACCACCGAGGGCACCGGGGATCAAGCGATCCAGAAGCCATACGAGGGCCTGGTGCTTTTTGGCTATGACGGCGATCAATTTGCGGGCCCCCCGAGCGTCCGCTCAGTCGGCCCACAGATTGACGGGCACACCGCGTCGCGGATGTTCTTTGGGTACGACCACAACCCATCCGGACATGCCGGGCCCTGGAGCGGCCGGATGTCGGGGGTCTATACCGCTGCCACCGCTGGCACCTACCGGTTCCGCGCCAACGCCGGCGTCAGCTTCTGGGTCGCCGGGCAGCTGTGCTCCTATTACAGCCCCTGTGCGATCTCGCTCGAAAAGGATGAAGACGCCCGGATTCAGGTCACGTTCTCATCTGACGCCTCCGGGCAGGTCGGCATCAATCTGGAGGTTGCACAGGCCACCGGCGCATTCGCACCGATCTCGGCGCGCGCGGTGTCACCGGATCTCCACCAGGTCACCCAGCAGCGGGTCGCCGATCAACTGAAGGTCGGTGGTGGCACGGTGCAGTCCACCCAGTGGAGTGCCTACGACTCGGCCTCCGGCAACGTGCTGAAGACCAGTTCTCCACAAGGGACCTCGGTGTCCTACACATGGGCTCCGTACACGGGAGCGAACGGCAAGTTCGGCCAGAAAACCAGCTGGACCGACCCCGCAGGCCACACCACGTACCAGACCTATTACGAGCCCACCCAGACAGCGTCGGGGTGCGATGGCCCTGCGGCGCATCAGGGCGGGCTGCTTTCATCCAGCACCCAGCCAGGCCCGCTCAAATCGCAGCAGGTGTACAACGCCGCCGGCAACATCACCAAGGCCACCGGTATCGGTACCCGCACGTGCATGACCTACAACAACGTCGGGCAGTTGATCGCCGGGTCTATCACGGGTGCCGGCGCCGAATACGCCACCTCGCAGGTGCCTTTTGTGGGCAACAACCCGTTGGTGTCGTCGGCAACGGCCACCTCGCAAGGTGCATCGACCAGCGCCATCTCATCAATCTCGATGATCGGCTCGCCCGTCGAGAGCACGGACATCTACGGCACCACCACCACCTACGCCTACGACCCCCACACCGGCAACCCCACCCAGGTCACCCAGACCACCTCCACGGGCCAGACTCGCGTCAGCACCAATACCTACGACCAGTACGGGCGGCTGGTGGCGGTGGCAATGGGCGACGCCTCACCCGGGCAGACACTTCAGACCATCAGCTACCTGCCCGACGGCAGCGTCGAGGCGGTTAACTACGCCAACGGCACGGCGTCGCAGGGAATGTTTGACGCCAATAACAACCCCTCCGGGATCCTCTACTCAGGCTTTGCCAACGGAAGCCTGTCTGAGACCGATACCCACTCCCAGGCCGGGGCCATTCTCACGCGCGAGCTTGCGGGGCCCGACGGCACCGCACGATTTGGCTACACCTACAACCGCGATCACCGCCTCACGAAGTGGACCGAGACGGGATCAATTGCGGTTGCAAGCCGTGCCCAGACGATCGACTTTACGACCCACAACGCAGTGCCTTCCAATGGCAACCGCCACGCCCAGACCACCACTGCCGCCAACGGCACCTCCACTCGCTCCACCTTCGCCTACAACGGCGCCGGGCGGCTGACTGGATCGAGCCTGCCGGGCATTGACCCCCTCGCCTACGACCCCCAGGGGCGCACCACCTCAATCGGCCAGACCACTCTCGTGTATGACGCCGGTGGCAACCTCACCCTCGCACGTGGGCCGAAGGGCACCTTCGCCTCGCCCGGCACGGGCGAGAGCATCTTCACCCCCACCAACAAGGCCCCCATCACATTGCGCGCCTCAGGCAATCTGATTCTGGATGCCGACAACAACATCGTCGGCCAGGTCATCGGCCTCAGCGGCGCCACTGTCGCGCTGTCCGCCGACGGCACCCCGATTTCCTGGCAGTACTCCGACATGCAGGGCTCCACCGCCTGGACCGCGGCGGGCGGGCAGAATCCTGAGGCCTCCCAGACCACCGTGTACGACCCATGGGGCAACCGGATTTCGACCAACGCCGTCGCAACCCCAACCACCCCGATCGAGCTCGCACTGTCTGGTGCCGGGTGGTCGTCCGGTGCAGGTGTTGTCACCTTGCCGGTGGGATCAGACGTCGATGTGATCGGCGTGCGCGGGTATTCACCGGCCACCGGCCGGTTCATTGAGCCCGACCCCCAGGTCGGGGCATCGATGAACCCGTATGAGTACGCCAACGGGGATCCCATCAATAACGCCGACCCTTCAGGGCAGATGAGCGTGGGTGGGTGGATCGGGTTCGGCGTGTCGGTGCTGGTAGCCGCGGTGGTGACCGTAGTTGCGGCGGTGGTGTTCGCACCAGCCGCCCCCGCTGCCGGAGCGGGCCTTGCCGCCACGATCAAGGCAGGGCTGGCGGCCATTGGCGCAAGCGCTGCGCTCTCTGTGGGCGTGGGTGCCGTTGCCGGTGGTGCCTCGGCGCTTGCGGGCAATGTGGCCGGGCAGCTCTACGACAACGGGGGAGCAGTCGACTGGAAGACGGCCGGCATCGCAGCTGCTGCGGGTGCGGGGATCGGTGCTGCGCTAGGGGGCATGTCATACGGGATCCGACACGCCGCGTTCACGAAAGTCCTCAACAATGGGACTCTCAAGAGCATCGTGAGGACCTGGATCCAAGGCAATTCGACTATGAGCGAGTTGCGGGGAATGTTTGAGAGCGACGTCGTCCGCCATCTCGCTACGAGTGGACAAATCTCCGGGCGTCTTATGCCTCTCGTGGCGACGCAATTCGGGGAAACGGGATCACTGGCGTGTGTCGGGGGGAGTTCCGGCCAAGCACAGCTCGCATGGATCAGCGCCTTCGTCCCCTTCAACAACACACTGCTCGGCTCAGGCGTCGGGGTTCCCGTGGCATCGGGGGCAATAGCGCTCGCGAGTCAGGCTGTGAATTCCGGGTCTGACGGTGCCCTGCTGCTCCGCCAGGCCGCGGCCGGCAGATGATTCCAGGTCCGTCCACCGGTTCCCACAGCATGGTGACCCGTATCGGCTACTGACCTCCTGAATGCGGGCCTCCAGGCGAGCCGGGGCACCTACGCCATGGGGCCGCTGCCAGTCAGGAACACCGCATCCGAAATTGCGAGGCATCAGGGGCCCCGCACGCACCGTCCGCGTCTGCGCATGCCCAGCGAGAGCGACAGGGTGCAGGGGCCAGCGGTTCAATTCTGCTCGTCGGCCTCCCGATAAACCTGAGGGTTGCAGCCTCGTCGGTCAGTGCCAGAGAAGCCTCGTGGCAGATACTTGACAGATCCCCCTTCGTTCTCGCGCCCCAAACCGCCCCCGTCGGCCGGGTGGTGTGGTTGTCGCACTCGAACGATGTCGGCTAGCGGATCACCCGAGTTTCGGTCATGACAATGCGCGAATGCGGTTGTTGCGTGCGTCGTGAGTGAGTTCGGCGCGGCCAAGGATCTCCAGCAACGGAGGGAGGTACATACCAAACCTTCCCCGATAGCCCTTTCGAAGTCCGTACCAGCCGCCGACCGGATTGTCCGCTGCTCGTCCAAAGGCTTCGACGGTGCCAGGTGCTGGATCCTTCTTCTCGTCCGCAGCGCCGAGCGGCACCCAGTCGCCCTGCGCGATAAGCCACGCGTGCAGGTCGTCGACTGCTCGCCACAAGTAGACAAGCTTGGTCGATCCCACCTGGCACACCAGCTCGTTCGGATCAGCCTCTTCATCTCGGTACATCTCGTACGCGGAACTGCCCGGCGGAGTGGTCAGCCTCCATGGATCGTCCTTGGTCCCGATAGTCACGATTGCTTCTCCTCTCATGTCGATGATGCTGCGATGAGGTAGTAGGGCAAAAGCGTCTGCCAGCCGGCCGAGTTACGGTTGCGCCGGTCTTCGGCGCGCGAACCAAGCCGCTCGTTGCCGTCATGCTAGATCTGGAAGCTGGTGTCGTCTGGAGCTTTCGGGGCGAACCTGACCGTGGCAGACATCATCAGACCGACCGCAGCAGCGGCGCCGTAGGCAAGCCAACCGCAGCGGCGATGAGGCCTGCGCCCCTCCAGCGGCCGGCGTACCCGTGAAATTCATTGACCGCATCAGGCGCAGGTATATTTTCCAATCAGTCGATTTTGGAGCTTTTGTGCCTCGCCTCTCGTCGTTCGCCGGTGCAGCCCTCATCGCCGCGGCGTTCATTCCCGTCGCAAGTGCCTCGGTTGGCGATGTCACGTCGTTCAGCAAGGGGATCCCCGCGGATGCCGACATTGCCGCCCTGGCCACCGGCCCCAATGGCAATCTCTGGTTCACCGAGGCGAACTACGAAAAGGTGGGGCGCCTCAACCCCTCAACAGGTGCGGTCACCGAGATTGCAACCCCCGGATGCCGCAAGGCAATGGGCATCAGCCTGGTGCCCGATGGAGACCTTTGGCTCGCCTGCACGGGGCCTATCGGACTCGCGAAGGGACATGTCGTAAGCGTGAGCCCCGACGGCGCCCCCGCGATTCTTGGCGGCTGGACCAGCGCTTTCACGGCTCCGGGGTCCATTGCTGCAGCGGGTGTGCATGGACGGGTGTACGTCACCGATCCCACCCTGTTTGATGGGTCGATCATCACGATGGAGGCCGACGGCACCGTCGGATGGATGACCCCCGGCTCCCCTGGGGCAACCAATCTTGCCGTCGGGGGCGATGGCAACCTGTGGGCGACATCACCCGGCTCCCAGGCCGTGTACCGGATCCCCCCTGACCGCAGATGGGAGGCGCCGACCGCCACGGTGAGCACGAGCGCCTTCAACAGCAGCGCGTTCGGTATTGCCACCGGACCGAAAGGGAACCTCTGGGTGACCAACTTCGGCGGCGCAAACGCCTCCGCGCCAATCCTGCGCGTGAGCCCAGACGGGGCGGTCATCAGCATCGCGGACACCGACGGGCAGCACTACGACATCGCACGCGGGCCGATGGGTGAAATGTGGTTCACCTACACAAGCCAGAATGCGGTCGGGCGCATTGATGCAAGCGGGACGGTGACCACCTACCCGGTGGCGACGTCCGGAATGCTCACGGGGATCATCGAGGGCTCCGACGGCAACATCTGGCTCGCCTCGAATGGAACGGACAGCCGGATCTACCGCATCCTCTCCGGACAGGTACCTGTGGCCAGCGTTGCTCCATCCATCAGCGGGTCAACTGCGGTTGGTGGCACGCTCACGGCGCCCCCGGGTGACTGGACGTACAGGCCCACGTCGTTGGACTACCGCTGGGAGCGGTGCACGACCGCGCACACCAGTAGCTGTGCGGCCATCGGCGGTGCAACCTCGGCCACCTACGTTGTGACAACGGCAGACCAGAACGCGTACGTGCGGGCCCGCGTGGTCGCATCAAACCTCAACGGGCCCGCCGCACCGGGCTACTCGCCCATGGCGAAGATCGACGGAGTCCCCATCGTGCCGGCCAGCAATAACGTCACCCCAGCAGATGCCGGAGGGTCCGGGGCGGCCAGCCCTGGCGTGACCAGCAGCAACGAGGACGTCGTTGGCCCCACCGTTCTGGCGGCCGAGACGACGCTCTACATCAAGGGTCTCTCCACCAAGCTCTCCTCCAAGGTCAAGGTGGCCACCCCGGGCGCGCTCACGCAGGTGGCGCGGATTGGCCGGACAAAGGTATGCACCACCACGCGAAACATGCGGGCGGCCAGCACCGCGACCTTTGCCTGCAAGTTCGGACGGAAGGGCCGCATGGCGATTGTTCATCACGCCAAAAGCAAGGTGAGGGTGAGCACCACCTTCCAGCCCGCGAACTGGCCCGCGGAGTCGATCGCACGCACACTCACGATCCGGCGGCCGAAGCGGTAGTTCCGGGAACCCGTCGGAGGCATATCCGCCGAACAGGGTGATGGGCCAAACGCGCGGACCGCCTCAGCCAGCGGCGCGCCGGGTCCACACGATGACCTTGCCTTCGGATGCCAGGCGGCACGTGCCTCCGCTTGCACCGCCACTGGCCGTCACGGACCTCGTGCACGTCCAGCCTGGAGGGCCGCTCCAGCGCCCAGCTACTGAGCTCGATGCGAGCTTGCGCAGCCACACCTTGGCGAGCGGGCACGAAGTGTTCTGCACGGTCGCAATCCACTGATGGCCCGCGTGGGTCTGGGTCGGGCAGGTGGTGCGGGCCGCGGGCGCCGCCGAGGCGGTGCCGATGCCCATCGCGCAGCAAGCAAGGGTCGCGACCAGAATGCCTGTGAATCGCGTGCGACGGGGGTGCATGGTGTCTCCTGTCGGCGGTGCGTGTGGGGGGTATCCACCGTACGCCTGTCGCCACCTCGCACCAAACCACGCCGGGCCTTGGCGTTCGCCCTTACATGCGCGCGGATCGGAATCCCGCGGCCACCCAGCGCTCTGGGTCGTCGTCGGACTCGCTGCTCAGCCGGTCAGCTCGTGGCGATGCTGCAATTGGGGGCGCGCACTCGGCCCTACGAGCCGTAATCCCAGAATTGAAGATCCTGGAAGGACAGGAATATGACGAGGGTCACCGCGTAGAGCACCACGATCAGGGCTGCTCCCTTCACGCTTGTCCGCACGTCCGCCCCGTCGAGGGGATCGAGCCACCAGCGAAAGGCCTTGGTCGCCAGGGGCATGCAGAGGTAGGTCAGCGCCACCATGCTCGCCACTTGGCTGACCCAGAGCGCAAGACCAGGATCGGCGCCGGTGTCCGACAGCAGTGGCCCCAGAAACCGCGAAAGCAGCATCACCACCGGGTACAGCACGAGCAGCACCACCATCGCGGTCTTCCACAGCGGCGTGACGCTGGCACCACCGGCCCCCACTCGCACGATCGAACCGAACGGCGTGCTGCGCGTGTACTGCCCGAACTCCTCGTGCAACTGGGCGCGCAGGGCGGGCAGCAGCGCCGCCCGGCGCTCCGAACTCATCCACGCTGCGAGGTCACTGTCGTTCTCAAAGCGGACGACCGACATCCACATGCCCTCAGGAGTGGCGGGCGCAAGAACGACTGAGCCGCGATACCCCGTGAACTCGCGACCGGCCACGTTGAGGTCGTTCTGCACCGCACGGAACTCGTCATCCCTGCCGGTGAGTACTCGGTGGGTGAATACGGCGACGCCACCAGGAGGGGCCTCCCCCTGCACCAGCACGATCGCCCGAACCGCATCCACCACGCCAGCCTCCGCACCCTCAGCGATCAGGGCTTCGCGGCGCGCACTGCCGAGCCATGCCCTCAGGCGACGCTCGCTCGTAAAGGTCACCGATGCGGCCCAGTCCCATTCGGGGTTATCCGGAACCGTGACCCGTGACTCCACGAACCCGGCGCACTGCGATGCCGCAGCGTCGAACTCGCGCTGCCAGGCACGCACGGACTCGCCGCGCCCGTGCGCGACCCGGTAGACCGCGAGAGCGGTGGCTGCGCGAGCCATCAGGCCTCCGCGCGCGCCGTCTCCATTCGGCGACCGCGTACGTATGTCTTGGTCAGGGCCACCTCGCGCGCCAGCATGAGGGCAACGAACAGAAGCGCATCGCGCTCGGTCGTCGGGTCAGAAGGCCTCACCATGTGGGTGAGCGTGTGCTCGTACCTGTCCCAGCGGTGGGGTTCGATCACCACGAAATCGGCTTCCTTCCCTACGTCGAAGTTGCCGATGCGATCTTCGAGGTCGAGCGCCCGGGCGCCGGCCAGCGTTCCGGTGAAGAGCAGTTCGGCAGGGTGCAGGGACAGACCGGCATCGCCGGGCTCCGTGATGTGCACCTTGAAGCACGCATTTAGGATCTGTGGCACAAACAGCTCGTCCCCTCCCCCCCAGTCGCTCCCGATGGCGATGTTGACCCCAGAGGCGACCGCGCGCTTCCACGGCATCGTCCCCGAGCCGAGGAACAGTTGCGACACCGGGCAGTGAGAAATCGATGTGCCCGTCTGCGCCATGCGTGAGAACTCGACGTCCTGACAGTGCACCGAGTGGGCCATGACGCTGCGTGGCCCGAGCAAGCTCTTGCCACCGGTCTTCGAGCCCGGAAGGAACTTGCCGTCATAGATGTCGAGGTAGGTGTCCACCTCATACATCGCCTTTGTGGAGTCCACCTCCCCCGTTCCGGGGCGGGCGTTCTCGTTGAGATGCGTGGTGAAGTAGAGACCCCGTTCGCGGTATTCGTCGTACAACTCCCCGAGGGCTTCGAGAGTGCGAGTGGTGACCGCCAGGCCGAATCGCGGTACCACTGCCACAAACTGCAAAGCGTGGCGCTGCGTCTCCGCGTCGAACGGGTGCCACTTCTCGATCTCCTGACGGGTGAGCTCAATGGCGTCGTCCTCAGAAGTGATGAGCGCCCGTGCGGTGTCCGGACCCACGGTGTGAATGGTCCGGCCCGAGATGATGCGGAGTCCACGTTCCCGTGCCGTCTCAAACAGCAGGTCCTGAGCGGCCGGGAACTGGGAGCCGAATACGAGCCCGGTCGTGGTGCCGGCTTCGATCATGCGATCACACCACTCCACGGCTGCGTGCGCTGCGAACTCGGGGTCCTGCAGACGCGTCTCGGACGGGAAGATGCAGTGGTCGAGCCACTCGAGCAGCTGACCGCCGCCGTAGGAGTCGCCGCAGTACACCTGCGGGAAGTGCATGTGGGTGTCGATGAACCCGGGGAAGATGAATGCATCCCCGTGATCCACAACCGTGGCGTCCGCCATGGCAGGCGGGAGGTCGGCCCACTCGCCGCACCACTCGATCTCGCCGGAATCGTCAACGGCCAAGCCGCCGACTGGAAACTCAACCAGCGCATCCTTCGCATTCAGCACGAGCGGGGAGCCCGCGATGTGAAAGATGTGCCCCCGATGGACTGACGTCATCTCGATACCTCGATGATCGGCGTGACAGGCGTGGGGACGGCACACGTGACGCTAGCAACACCTTCTTGCCACCGCAGTAGCGGGATGCCGGTCGACGGGGGTTGGCTGGCGGTGCGCCGGTTGCACACTCCCCCGCGAAGGGCCCCTCAGGCAATAGCCGTGGTGCCTGACACGGGGGTCTCGTTTCCTCGATGCGCCTCGGGTATCGAGTGGGCGGCCCGACACAGTCGGCCCGATCCACTGCTGGCCTCATGTAGCGTCAAACGCCATGCCACCTGCCTCCTCGAGCCGTACGGCGCGACGTGGAACCCTTTTCCTGGCGGCCGTTCTGGCCATCAGTTCGGCGTCCGCGCTCGCTGCCGACACCACCTCGCCCGTGGCGTACACATCCACTGCGCCGATGGCGCCCCGTCTGCAGTGGGACCCGAACTTCGGGTACTGCGGGGAGACCAGCATGATCATGGCGGGAATGCGGTTTGGTCAGTACACCTCGCAGTGGACCGCCCGCCGCTCTGCCTCAGCGCGAACCAACCAGACCCTTGAGGCGAGCCAGCTACTGCTTGGGGTGTCCCCGCCCGACGGCAATGCGGTCACCGCCGCCGCTGGGATGCGACTGAACATGGTCTCGTACGACAGTGCGCATTCGTCGAGCACCCCGGCCTACCTCGCGTGGATCAAGCAGCACTTCCTGCAGGGCGACAGCGTCACTCTGGGAGTGCTCACAAACATGAACATCCTGGGCCAGGACACCTCTGGCGACTCGGAGTACGACCACATCGTGCCGGTCATGCGCGTTTCGTCGGAGCAGCCCCTGGATGGGGCGAACGCCGGCACGTACTTCCCCACCGACACGCTCACCATCGGCGACCTCGAAACTCCGCGCGGCAACACTCCCGACAATCCTGCCGGGTCAACTCTTTACACCTACCGGTTCGACACGGTGCAAAAGACGCGTCGGCAGGCGAACCGTGGGTCTGGCCCAGCGAATCTCTATTCAGTGCTGAAGGCAAATGGCGCCGACGGCAGCAACTACGCAGTGGCTGTCACCGGAGTGGCCGACGTGTCGCCGGGTGGTCCGTACGTCATCCCCGTCGCCGTGACGTCCAGCAGAAATGACGAGGGCCTGCCCGCCACGGACCCCATGCGCACGCCGCCCCGGGCGAAGTCGATGACCCTCTCGGTGACCGTGAGCATCCCCGACTCCACCAGGGAGTACCGCCTGTACGAGTACACCAACTTCAAGTCCGTCCCCCGGGGCAGTTTCAATGCAGCAGCCGCGAGTAGCCCTGGAAGCGTCGCTCACGTCTGGGACATTCCCGCAGGCACGGGACCTGAGTACACCCTCCGGCTGCCCCGGCTGAGCACCGCCGGAACGTATGTGTTCCGGGCCGTTCCCACCTCCGCGCCGTAGCCCCAGGCGCGCGGTGGGCGCATCCCGAACGCTTTACCGGGCCAGGGAATGCCGGGTTCGCAATTTCGCCACACTGTGCAGGCCACGCACACCAGAATGCAGCATGCGCCCAGCGCGGGTCCGGGCGCACCATCGCGCCCAACAACACGGAGGTGCCCGACACATGAAGCCGACCATCGCTGAGTGGGAGCGGAAGTTCGCGGGTGCCGAGTATGAGTTCGGCACAGCCCCGAATGCATTTCTCGTGCGCGAGGCACCACGAATCGTGGTGCCGGGCGATGTGCTGTGCATCGCCGACGGTGAGGGCCGAAACAGCACATGGCTCGCCGAGCAAGGGCACCGGGTGCATGCGGTTGAGGCGTCGCTGAACGCCATCGCCAAGGCCAAGGCACTTGCGAGTTCGCGCGGCGTGGAGGTGCGCCACGAGCAGGTGGACCTCGACGAGTGGTCGTGGCCGATCGCCGCCTACGACGCCGTGGTTGCCATCTTCATCCAGTTCTCCGATCCGGACGGCCGTCGCCGGCTCTTCCCCCGGATGGCCGCCGCCCTGCGCCCGGGTGGCGTACTGCTGATTGAGGGGTACGGGCCCGGCCAACTGGCGTTCGCGACGGGAGGGCCCAAGAGCGCCGAGTACCTCTACGCAGTGGAGGAGATGGAGTCGGCATTCCCGACGCTCGAAGTGCGGTCGCTCGCTGAGTACGAGGCCATGCTCGATGAAGGTGCTCGCCATCGCGGGATGTCGGCGCTCGTCGACCTGGTGGCCGTCGCCCCCTGACCTGATTCTGGGGGGCAGATCGCGACACCCCGTGCGCGATGGGCGCGACCTTCTTCGCCCCAGCGAACAGTGCGCCACCCAGTCGTGCCAGATGGAGCCGTTCGGTTGATCACGCTGTCCGCTGTCCGGCCTTGATAGCCACAGGTGGTCCGTGTGCGTCGCACCGCTCTGACCTCGCTCCTCATCGCGCTGTGCCTCGCAGTGGCCGTTCCTGGCACGGCGGCGGGCCAGACCATGCGCGTGCTGGGCGACTCTGTCTCAGCGGGCTTCGGCTATCTGGGGGATGGCACGCCATGGAGGGCGCGGGATCTGTTGCGGTGCATGCCCGGACCGTATGACAACGACCGGTGTGCATCGAATGCGGCCAACGGCGTGGGGTCAACCTCGCGGCTGCGGTTTCTCCCCGACTTCGGCCTTGGCAACGGCGTGGCGTGGCCAGCGCAGGCGGCACGGACGCTTGGCCTCACGCGTGCAGGCCAGTTCGCCAACTTCGCGATCTCAGGAGCGACCCCAGCCGATTTCGACACCGGGGGCAAGTTTGCGTACCTCACTGCGCAGGCCATGCGGGACGCACCCGATGTGGTGGTGGTCATGCTCGGGGCGAACCCGATCCTGCACGAGTTCATCCTTGGCCGCGCCTACGGATGCGAACTTCAGTGGCGTCTCGCATCGTTCGCGGCGTGCGCCGATGCCCACGTGCAGGCATCGGGGCTCACGCGGCACCTCGCCAACATCATCCGTACGCTTCTTGCTGGCTCCCGCGCTCAGGTTGTGGTGGTCAACTATCCGCTCGCGGTACCCGCCAGCGCATTCCTGCAGGTTGACCGCGTGCGATACGTCGCTGGGTCCCTTCAACGGGCCGTGCGGGCTGCCGTGCGGGCGAATGGCGCCGCTGGGGACCGATTGCTGCTGATGGAGGGACCACAGGCGAACGCGGGGCTCGGCCCAGGGACTCACCGCTGCGAGACCAATGCCCTGGGCGCCCACCCCCGAGTTGACGGTGAGAGCACGCAGGCCCGGGTGACGCAGGTGAAACTGGCGATCCTTCACCCATTTGGCTTCTGCCCCGGCGCGGTGCCCTGGTTCGTAAGCTCCGAGACCGGCGCGCACCTGAGCGTGGCCGGGCATGCGCAGTACGCCCGCGCATTCGTCGATCTGGCAGCGGCTCACCACCTGATGGGCGCCGGGGCCGCGCCCGGCGGTGCACCGCCACGCCCGGCACCCGGGATACCCCATGGATCGTGGCCCTGACCCACCGGCGCCGGCATCGGCAGCCTGCGGTGGGTCGCGGTGCCAGCGCCCCCCCAAGATCTAGTGGAGGTGCACCAGATCTGCGGCAGGGTCAATGCCCCATCGCTCGGCCACGGCGTCAAGGTCGGCGGCCATCGGCCACGAGTCGGGCATCTGCGGCCCTTCGTGCCCGGGAGTGCCCCCCTTGAGCGCCATGCACCCATGGTTGTTGCCAAGCCGCGTGATCTCTGCGATGTCCTCCGGGGTGAGCAGGGTCTCGCGTGGGGTCGTTGCCAACTCGCGGCGCTGATCCTCCACCGTCTTGTGCATTGGCCCTGCCTCCTGAATGAAGGTGGGCACCACGCACGCCACCGCGGGCTGCGCCAAAGTCCACTGCGCCGACAACTGCAGCGGCGTGAGCCCGTGGCGATCGGCAATGGGCTGCATTTCGGCGAGCCGCCGCTTGCCCTCGGCAACCCAGCCCGCGGGGCGGTACTTACGGTGGTCGCCCTCAACCAGCTTGTCCTCATCCGGCAGATCGCCGTGGAACACGCCGCCGTAATCGAGCACGCGGGCCAGCACCTTCACGTTGTACTTCTCGTGCGCCGCCAGGGCCATGCCCATGGGCCAGGGCTCAAACGGGTTGAGGATGATCATCGTCCAGTCGATGTCATCACCGTAGTTCTCAAGGCATCCGATGAGGTCGAGCGTGAACCCGTTCGCGGGGCCCGGGGCCACTCCGATCATGTCGGCGAGCCCCTCGTCGCGGATGTCGGTCATGGCCTTCCACACCACGTCGCTCGTGTATCCGATGCGATCGGGGTTGTGGAGAAACAGCAGATCAACGTGGTCCTGGCCAAGGCGCTCGAGACTCTTCTCGAGCGCCATGTACAGGTAGTCGCGGTAGCCATCCGGCCCGCGAAGATCCGGATCGGTGAAACGGGGGTATCCACTCGAGCCGCGCCGGATTCCGTTGTAGAAGTCGTGCCCAATGGTGGCAACCAGATTGAACTGGTCGCGCTGCAGGCCCGTGATGGAGCGACCGACGATGCGATCGGCCTCTCCCTCGGCGTAGACGTCTGCCGTCACGATGGTGTTGATGTCGGCGCCGGGGCACAGGAGGGCCTCGAGCCGCTCGTCGGGAAGGGGCTCCCCAAAGTGCATTACCCGGCCGCCGCTCCACGCGCCAATTGCCGTATGTCCGATTTCAGCCATGCGTGCATTCTCCCATTGGCCCAACGAACGTGCCGGGCCAACCGTCACCGTCAGGCCTGCGCGACGACCCTGAGTGACTCGCCGAAGACCTCAACGAGGTCTCCCGGGTGCAACTGGCGACCCCGGCGATCCTCCGGCTCCCCGTTGACGACGACCCCATGCTCAAGAATCGCCTTGATGTCGCCGCCGCCGGATGCAAGGTTGGCCAGCTTCAGCAGTTGCCCCAACCTGATCATGTCCCCACGGATGATGATGTCGTGCATGCGAGCCACCCTAGCCGCGCGGCTGCGACAGCGCCGCTGGCCGCGCTAGCGTCACCACCCATGCCACCCGCCCCTGCCACTCGCACGCCTCCGGGCGCACGCTGGATCCTCGGCGCGGTCGGCGGCGCCGCGATCGTTGCCCTTGGGGTCATCCTCGCCGGAGCCACGGGTGGGGCCTCTGAGATATGGGGCGGCTACGAACGTGCGCTGCGCCGGGTGACCGATGACCAGTGGTGGACCCTCTGGGCGTTTCCAGGGATCCTGGTTGGCGCGCTGGTGGCCATGGGAATCATCCTCTCGCCACGCCAGGCCGATGACGCAGCGCTGCACCGGCGTCGCCTCGCATTCCTCTGGAGTGGGGTCGGCGTGGGAGTGCTGTCGCTGTGCGCCCCCATCGCCACCATCGCGCAGGGTGGTCTGCTCACCGCCCATATGTCACAGCACGTGCTGCTGGGAGCGCTGGCCCCGGTGCTGGTTCTTCTGGGCATCCAGCCCGCCAGCCGTGGAACACGAGCACGGCGCCCGATCCGGGCAGTGCTGCTTCACCCGGTTGTGGCCTTCTGCATATGGCTCGGCAGCACCATTGTCTGGCTCGTGCCCGATGTGCACCATCAGGTGCTCGTGACCCCTGCACTCTGGGTGCTTCAGCAGGGGGCTGTGTTCGTGGCGGGCATCGCGCTGTGGGCGCCCATCACCGACCGGATCGTGGACCCACCACCGTGGTTTCGCACGGGCGCGAAGTGCGTGTACATGGTGCTGGTGTGGTTTGCGGGCATCGCCATCGCGAACCTCTTCTGGTTCTCCGGCACACCGTTCTACGGATCGCATGCCGCCGGTGCTGCTGCCTGGGGCGTCGGGCCCCTTCAGGATCAGGCGAATGCCGGCACCGTCATGGTGCTCGCGCACTGCGCCATCACCTTTACCGCGATCGGCATCTTGTTCTTCCGCCATGCTTCGGAGCGCGGGCTGGAGCAGCGTCTGATCGAGGCGGGAGTGCCCGAGCCAGAGGTCCACGCGGCGACCTTCGATGGCCACCTCCATGATCTGGCCCGCCGGGAGGGTGTGGCACTCGAGACACGGACCGGGCTGGACTGATGCGGATCCTCGTTTCCACCATCTTGGCCGCGGTCGCGTTGGCGCCGTCCGTGGCCCAGCCCTCGCGCCGGATCTCGCCCCTCCCACCGCCCAACGGCAGGGATTGACCACCCGATCAGGGAACATCCCGTTGCAACGTTCTCAACCAAGGAGCACGCCCTCATGGGCTCTGACGCCCTTCAAGACATCAAGCAGTCTTCCTCGGCCCTGATGGCCGGCGGCATCCTGGCGATCATCATCGGCATCATCGCCATCGCCGTCCCGGCGGTGGCATCGGTGAGCATCGCGATTCTCGTCGGGATTCTCGTCATCGTGCTCGCCGTGGCATGGCTGATGGCTGCATTTCAGAGCAGCGCCACGCCGGGCTGGAAGGTAACCGGTGGAATCCTGTCGGTCCTCCTGCTCATCGGTGGACTCTGGATCCTCTTCAACCCCATTGATGCCACGATCGGGCTCACCGCCGTCATCGCGGTGGTCTTCATCGTGATGGGTGTCGTGCGCGTGGCCACCGCCATCACCCACCGCGGCGGCGAGGGTGCCGGCCTCGTGGGATTCGGTGGCGCACTCGCCATCATCATCGGTGTGCTTATCGCCGCCAGCTTCCCCAGTTCGGCAGCATGGGCCATCGGGCTGCTCGTTGGTATTCAGTTCCTCTTTGATGGGTTCGGCCTCGTCTTCGTGGCTGCCAGCATCAAGGGCTCAATCAAGAACGGTGGCGGCACGCCCGCTTAGGACCGCTTCCGGTTGAGGTTGTGAGCAGATGGGAACGAGCATCCGGCTCTCCCCGGGCGTGTTGAGCGATTTGAGACACGCCGCAGTCGAGGAGGGCCGGGTGATCCGTCCTCCGCCCACGTGCGGATCGGGCCGGGACCGTCACCCTCCTCCCCCAATTTGGAATGCGCCTCACTCGATGCGCCACGCGGGGGGGCGTGTCGACCCCAGACGTGCCGCTCCCATCGGCATCGCCGGACGAGTTCCACTGATGCCAGGCGCGGCAGAGGACCCGCGAATGCCGCGTGCTTCCGGCGTAAGCGATTGCGCATTCATAGCGATCTGACTGATTACGGCTGTATTCACCGGAATTTCCGACGTTTTGAGTTGGAATGTCATGCCCACGGAACCAAAGGGGGCCACACTCTCTTATGTCGTCCGGATTCCCGTGTAGCGTTCTCTAGTTAGACAGAACGTTGACGTTGGTGTCGTTTCGCTAGGCAAAACGCAATTTGTTTCCCGCTACGCTGGGCACCTGAATGAAAGATGCCGGCAACATTCTTCGAAGTGGAGCCACATGGCAATCTCTATTGAGTCATCGCCCATCTCTGCTGAGGACGCGCGCGCGCTTCTGAATGCGTCATCTGGGCGGACCAGCACAGGTCTGCGCAACCGCGCGCTTGTTGCGCTGCTCTGGCGGGTGGGTCTTCGCCCGGGCGAAGCGTTGGCAGTCGGGGTGGCCGATATCGACGGGGTGGAAGGGGTCATCACGCTCCCCTCCCGACAGGCCGGGATCGACCGGCTGGCAGCCCGTGTGATTGTGGCGTGGACGCATCGACGCGCCGAGCTCGGGCTGGATGGCCGTGGACCTTTCATCTCCACGCTCGCGGGGAAGCCGCTCAGTCAGGCATACGTTCGTGAGCTGCTGCCGCGACTCGCCGAGCGTGCCGAGATCGACGTTCGCATTCACGCGATGGGACTTCGCTACGCCTGCGCCGTTGAGATGGGCCGGGAGGGGCTCCCGGCGGAGGTCATTCAGGCCCAGGTGGGCGTCCATCCGCAGTCGGCCATTGGCCGCTACCTGCCCACCGCCGACATCGCCGAGATGGTCAGGGCGATGCAGGCACGGCCCATCCCGGGCTAAGCCGAATGGGATCGGGAGCCGTGCTCCCAGGGAATGCCATCCCGGTCGTCATCCGAATCCATTCGGACGACGACCGCTTGGCCGCCACCACGCTCCTTACCGAATCCGGCGTGATCATGGGCATTGGGCCCGGCACGGATGCGGCGGTGCTGGTCGTGGACGAATGGACGCCCCAGCACGACCCCGACGTGCTGGCGGCCCGGGCACGCGGGTGCCGCGTCACCACACTCGCGGATCTCGTGATGGCGCGGGCCGAAGGGCCGGTCGTGGCGGTCACCGGAACGGCCGGGAAGACCAGCACCTGCCATGCGCTTCGTGCGCTTCTCATCGCCAGCGGGGCGAGGGTTGCCATGAGCGACACCGCCCGGTCTTCAAATGCGTGGCCGGACCACTCCCTTGCCGGCACTCCCCCTGGCCCCGATGTGGTGCTCATTGCTGAGCTGACCTCAACGCACCTGTGCCACATGGAGATGGCCCGGCCTGTTGACGTCGCGATCATCACCACGCTCCGCCCCGACCACGCCGACCTCCACCCCGACCACGCCTCCTACATCGAATCCAAGCTGCGGATCCTGCTGGGGCAAGGACCGAGCCACGCAGTGGTGCTTCCCGGAGATGACCCAGACACGCTCGATGCCATCGGCCCTGTCGCAGCTGACGTCTGGACCTTCGGGGGTCCCGACACCGGAACGAAGGGTGCCTTCCGCGGCCCCGACGGACGGTGCGTACTCCGCGACAGCCGGGGGGCCGTTGCGGAGGGGGTGCTGCCAGACGCGCCACCGGTACTCATCCGCGCGATCCTCGCCGCGGCTGCCGGCGCCCTGGCCCTCGGTACCACGCCGGAGTCGCTGGCACCGCACCTGGCACACCTGACCCCGGCACCGCATCGCCAGCGCGAACTTGGCCGCTATCGCGATGCGCGCGTCGTCGACGACACCATGGCGGCCACACCGCGAAAGACGCGTGCCGCCATCGAAGCATTCGCGTCACAACATCCCGTGGTTGTCATTGGCGGCGACGACTTGCCTCATGATCCCGCCGAGGTGATGGCGGTTCTCGGGCGGATCGGGGATCTTCAACTGCGTGTGGTCACCTTCGGCGATGCTGGGGAGCGCCTTGGTACCGACGCCCACGCCGCCTCTTGGGCGCCGACGGTGATGGGCGCGCTCGGCACCGCAGCGACCATCGCCGGCAAGGATGGCCTCGTGCTGGTGAGCCCGATGTTTGCCATGGAACCATCTGAGCGCGACCGGGTGGCCGCGCTCCCGGAGCCCTAGCCCGGCGCCAGACGCGTTCGGCCGGGCTGGCGCAGCCGCAGCAGTTGCCCGCTTTGCTCGCGGTACTGACCAACCCAGGCGAGCGGTGGCGAATACGAATGCACCGACACCGCGGGAGCACCACTCTCGTGTGCCACCCGGTGGATGTACCCGAATGGTCCTTCCTGCTGCTGGCCCGGTCGCAGCACATGATCCGTGTCGTCTGCGTGAAGGTGCATGTGGTGCTCGCGGATGGTGCCGTCCGCGACGCAGAGCCCCACCTCGGAAATGTCGTGGTCATGAAACCCGGTCTCCTGCCCCGGAAGCCACGACAGCACCCACACATCGATGAAGTCGTTCTCGAACACCAAGCGGTAGTCGCGGTACTCCTCGCTGACGGCCACGTAGTCGCGCCAGAGGCCGCTCTCGACCACACGGAGACTGAGATCCGCCAGAGCGGGCGCCGCCAACTGATGATCCACGTCGCCGAGGAAATCAAGACCAACCGGCAGATCAGGGAATGGCCAGCGCGGCTCGGGCATTGGCCAGGGCGGACGAGGACTGGCGGTAGTGCTCACGACGCATGCTCCAATAACGGTTGCCGTGGTCTCAGAATACGCCCTTCGGTGGCGCCACGACCCCGGTGCGGTCTCCCTGCCGCCACTACGGTGAGAGCCGTGCAATCGCGCTGCGTCGTCAACACTCTTGTGCCGTTCTCCACCCGTCTCGCCGACGACGGTCTGGTTCACGTGCGGGCATGGACCACTGACCAGGGGCCGCTCGTGGTGATCGCCGAGATGGATTGGGCCATGGCCGTCGCCGACCGATCCGATGCATATTCCGGGCCGGGCATCTTCACCTACCCCGGGTATGCAGTTCCGGCCGCTCTCGCTGTGTGTCGCGCACCCGCACTCGCGGACCCGGAGGTGATCGTGCGAATGCCGGCGCCTCCAGGCGAGCGGTTCGATCGCGTGGTGGACCTTGAGGACCCACAGGGTTGGGAACGGGTCCCCGCGGAAGAGCTGTTGGCACGCCTGGGCGATGACCGCTGGCCCGGACCGGCCACCGGCTCATACGTACCGCGTGTGGTGAGTGAGTGGATCCGCTCCGGTGCGCTGCCGCCCACTGCCGGATGAGTCGCCGACGTGATGCGGGCGACTACCCCACGCCCCCCGACATTGCCGGCGTTCTGGCCGCGGAGACACTCCGCGCGCTCATACCCGGTGCCTCACACGATGCCCTCCACATTCTCGATCCGGCGTGCGGCGCGGGAAACCTTCTCCTCGCCGTGGCGGCCTGCGATTCCGCTCCCCATGGCGCAGGGCTCATCGGGGTGGAGCTCGACCCCGGCCGCGCCGAGCGCGCCCGGCATGCCCTTGCCGACGCCGGCCGTGGTGAGGCCACCATCATCTGTGCCGACGCACTCCTTCGCCCGCACCCCCTGCGCGACAGCGCGTTCGACGTTGTCATCGCCAATCCGCCGTTCCTCTCCCCGACCTCGCGGCGTGGTGCGATCCCCGCCACCACCCGCGCCGAGCTGCGGGCACGCCTTGGGCCCGGAGTCGCGGCCCTCACCAACATGGCAACGATCTTCCTGCTTGATTCACTGAGGCTGGTGCGGCCCGGTGGCCGCGTGGGGATGATCCTGCCGTCGTCATTCCTTACGAGCCGTGACGCCACTGGAGCCCGGGCGCAGGTGCTTGAGGAGGGCACTCTGGAGTGGCTCTGGACCGACGGCGAAGGCGTCTTCGATGCAGCGGTCACCGTGTGCGGTGTGGTCATCACCCGGTCGGGCAGACCCCACACAACAGTTCGGCGGGCGGCGGGCCGGCACGCGGCCGAAACCGGCACAGCGGTGTTCCGGCCAGATTCCCACGCCGCCGGCGAGCCATGGCGCGAGGGCGCGCATCGCGCAGCCCCGTCCGGCGGCCGCATCATCGGTGACCTCACGACTCCCATCGCCGGGTTCCGCCGCCACTACTACGCCGTCACCGCGGCGCTGTCCGATGCTCCGTCCGGAATGGGCATGCCCGTGGTCACGGCGGGGCTCATCGACCCCGGCAGGGTGCTCTGGGGCACGATTCCGGCTCGGCTTTCGCACCGCCAATGGGACCACCCGCGGGTTGATGCCGATGCCCTTCGCTCGGCTGGGCGGGTGTCGGCCTGGCTCGACGCGGTGACGGGCCCGAAGGCGATGCTTGCCACCCAGACGCGGGTACTTGAGTGCGCGGTTGATCCAGTGGGCGATCTCGTGCCATCGGTGCCTGTCATCGCCCTCCCCGCATCAGCTGACCGGGCCTGGCTCATTGCCGCGGCGCTCTGCTCGCCCCACCTCTCCCGCCTCGCCTTCGATCGCCACCGGGGAGCGGCACTTTCGCCGGATGCCATCAAGGTGAGCGCCTCCGAGGCCGCCCAGCTGCCGATCCCTCCGCGCACGGGGCCGTGGGAACTTGCCGCCGTCGCACTCGCCGAGGCCGCCGGCGCGCCCACCGCCACCGAGTGGAGCGACGCACTTCTCCGCATGGCCAGCCACATGGACGACGCCTACGGTGCAGGGGGCGCAGCCCACACCAACGCGTGGTGGGCGGCACGTCTGCCCCGCTTCAAGACCGGCAACACAGCCGCCCCGCCCGGGTAGGCTGCGTACGCAACGCAACCAGCCCGGAGCCCAGAATGCAGAGCACGCATCCCAACCGCTTTTTCGGCCTCAACCCCGTGAGCGTCCCGAGCAACGGTCCCAAGGAGGGCAAGTGGAACCACGACCTGCCCGCCACGTGGCGCGACGCTGTTGCCGCACCCCCGGTCGCCGGCAAGGACGCCCCGAATCAGGCTGCCGACGAGGCCTGAGCGCTACGCCCGCGCACGACGGCCGCGGCGCCGGATCCCGGTAACCGCGGTCGCGTCGGCGTCTTCAATGATCACGGCGGCCTCCAGCACAGCATCGCGATCGGCGGCGGGTACCACCACGAGGCCCGCCGCATCGATGTGCACCCAGTCTCCCGGCACGATGGTGACTCCGCCGAACGACACGGGAACCCCGACGTCGATGATCTGCAGCAGGTCGCCGCTTGCACGGGGGGTCTCGTGCAGCGCCCACACCCCCATCTCGTAGCCCACCGCCTCGTCGCGGTCGCGGATGGCGCCCCACGCGATCACGCCCGCGTACCCGAGCTCCTCGACCGCCGCGAGCTTCTTGCCTCCCGCCAGGGCCTCAAAGGGCGCGTCTGGTGCGGCAAGGATGAGGATGGCGTCATCTGGTACGTCGCTCAGGGCATGTCCTGCTGCGCTCGCCAGATCATGCACGGGAAGGTCGTCGCGGCGGGGCCCGAATCGAATGGTGGCCGCGAACCCGGCACTCACAGTGCCTGGGCGGGCGCACACGAGACCCGTCGCATGGGCCCGGTGGCCCCGCACCTTCGCCATCGCATCGCACATTGATGCGCTGGTGACGTTCTGGGTCAGCGCCAGTGCCGCGTCGAGATCCATCATGTATTCGTGCCTTCCCCCACTAGAGTGCGGCGCCGAGGAACCCCAAGAGGAGCACCGTGGATCCCGACACGCACACCCTGCTGTTGTACGAGTACGTCGACGACATCATCGAACGCCGCGGACCCTATCGCGACGCGCACATCGCCCTGCTGCAGCAGCTCAAGGATGCCGGCACGATCCTGATGGCCGGTGCAGTGGGTGACCCGGTGAGTGGCGCGGCCATCGTCTTCAACCCGTGCGACCCTGCCGAGGTCGGCGAATACGTGCTGCGTGACCCGTACGTGGTGAATGGGTTGGTCACCACCTGGAAGGCGCTTCGCTGGACCGTGGTGGTGTAACCGCAGCCTACGAGGGTGCGGCCAGCTGGTCTCCATATGTACGGCGATACGTGGTCCACGCAGCAAGAATGTCCTCGACGTACGCCTTCGTCTCCGGGAATGGGATGTCGTCCGGCAGTCTCAGCTCACCGCCCCGGGCAAGGGCCTGTCGCTTCCATGTGGTGACGTTTGCAGCCCCGGCGTTGTAGGCGGCGAGCGCCTCGGGTACTGATCCGCCATACCGGTCGATGAGCGTGCGCAGGTACCAGGCCCCGAACGCGATATTCACCTCGGGGTCGGCCAGATCGGCTGCGCGGCCCACTGGGGGGTTGGGTGACGCTGCGATCTCGCGAGCCGTGGACGGCAGCACCTGAGTGAGCCCCACGGCGCCCCGAGGGGAGCGTGAGGCCGGGTCGAACCCGCTCTCGCGCCAGATGAGGGATGCCAGGAGCGCGGGGTCCAGACCATCGGCCCGAGCCTCCCGGTTGATCGCGGTCTGGTAGTCGAGCGGATACCAGAACTTCGCGTACCAGGCCGGCTTTGAAGCATGGATGAGCATCCCGGTGGCCACAAGCGCACCGATGATGATCACGAGCCAGACAAGGCGCGGGCCGCGGGAGCGTCGCCTAGCGCGGGCCATCCACTGCCCACCGTCCGAATACCTCGCCGACCCACGCATCCAGAGCGGCCTCAGTGCCGTCATTCACGTACGACTCGTCGGCGGCGCGCACCTTCCGGTCTTCGGCCCACTGCATCGCCGCGCGCGCGTCGAAGTCCTGTCCGCGGTCGGTCACCCGCTTGCGCCGCACCGACTCGGACGCCGTCACAACGACGATCGCGTCAAACCGATCCCCGAGTCCTGCCTCGAACAGCAACGGGACCTCGCACACGAGCAACGGCGGAGGGGGGACGAGCGCCCGGTGGCGCGCGATCCACTGCAGGCGGGCCTCCCCGATACGCGGGTGGAGAAGCTCCTCAAGAAATCGCATGCCTCCACCCACGGCCATCGCCCGGTCGCCCAGGGCCGCGCGGTCCACAGAGCCGTCTGGCGCGATGACCTCGGGTCCGAACCGCTGCTGCACGGCGTCGATGATCTCCGGATCGGCGTACAGCGCGTGCACCACGTCATCTGCGGAACACACCGCGGCCCCCCGGCGCGCAAACGCCTGGAGGGCCGCGGACTTCCCGGAGCCGATTCCCCCGGTCAGGCCGATGCAGACCGGGGAACTCCGCATGGGCTGCTGCCTAGTCCTCGGACTCGGCGGGCTCGGCCGGATCGGTGGCCGCTTCGACCACTTCGACCTCTTCGACCTCCACTGACTCGGCGGGCTCGGCCGATTCTGCGACCTCGGCCGGCTCATCGCCAGACGTGACTGCCTCGGCCGCCTCCAGCTCGAGCTCGGCGGCCACGGCTGCGGGGGCCTCCTCGATCTCCGCGACCTGCTCGGCGGCGATGTCGTCGGTCATCTCATCGTCGTCCCCACCGAAGCTCATAACGGCACCCTCAGTGGATCCGTCCGGCGCCGGGGTGACGCGCTTGAGCGACAGCGACAGACGGCGGCGGTCGGCGTCGATCTCGATGATGCGTACCTCGAGCTCGTCGCCCTGGTTGACGACCTCGCGGGGGTTCTCCACGTGGTGGTCGGCCAGCTCAGAGATGTGCACCAGACCCTCGACGCCCGCGTGAATCTCCACGAACGCACCGAACGTGACCACCTTGGTGACCTTGCCGGGAACGATGTCGTTGATCTGGTAGGTCTCGATGACGCTCTGCCACGGATCGGCCTGGGTCTGCTTGAGGCCCAGGGAGATGCGCTGGCGCTCGCGGTCGATCTCGAGCACCTTCACGTCCACCTTCTCGCCCACGTTCAGCACCTCAGACGGGTGGTTGACGTGGCTCCACGAGAGCTCGGAGATGTGAATGAGGCCGTCGATGCCGTCGAGGTCCACGAACGCACCGAAGTCGACGATGTTCGAGATGGTGCCCTCAACGACCTTGCCGGGCTCCAGGTCGTCGAGGATGCGCTGACGCACCTCACGGCGCTCGTGCTCAAGCACTGCACGGCGGGACAGCACGACGTTGTTGCGGCTGCGGTTGAGCTCGATGACCTTGCACTCGAGCTTCTGGCCCAGGAACTCGTCGAGGTCCTGTACGCGGCGGATGTCAACCAGCGAGGCGGGCAGGAAGCCGCGCACCCCGAGGTCGAGGATGAGGCCGCCCTTGACGACCTCGATGACCGTACCCTCGACGGTCTCGCCAGCAGTTGAAGCGGCTTCGATGCGCTTCCAGGCCTTCTCGAACCGGGCACGCTTCTTGGACAGCACCAGGCGACCGTCCTGGTCCTCCTTCTGCATGACCAGGGCGTCGATCATCTCGCCCAGCTGCACCTCATCGGCAACGTTGACCGACTTGCGGATTGAGAGCTCGCTGAGGGGGATAACACCCTCGCTCTTGTATCCGATGTCGACCAGGATCTCGTCCTTGTCGATGCGTACGACCCGACCGGACACGACATCGCCCTCACCAAACTCCGGGATGGTGATGTCGTAGTTCGGAATCATCTGTCCGTCGACCTCGATGTACTCCGGCCCATCAAGCGTGAAGATGGGGGTATCGAGTGGGATGATGACCACGTCGTCTGGGATTGCGGTGCTCATGTTGTTGGTGTCCTTGGCTGAAACGGTGCCATCCAGACGCTGCAGATGACACCGGTCGAATTGGTGGAACGCGGGAGTATAGGCGGGATCCGCGCCTCAGCCCGGGCGGTCAGGCGACAGCAGCACCCGTCGCGCCCAATTGAGCCGGGCGAGCCAGCGGGCGCCGTCATTCACGTCGCCCGCGGCCATCTCCCGCAGCACTGTGAACGCCGCCTCAATCACCTCGGCGCGGGCATTCGCGTGCACCTCAAGCACTGCATATGGGTCGAGCCCGGGCTCGACCCATATGCAGTGCTTGAG
>JBAXJA010000010.1:0-25911 GCA_037138115.1 Thermoleophilia bacterium
TTGCTGTCACCCGCCCCGCCGATGCCCGCAGCGCCGAGAGCGACACGCCATGCGCAGGTGTGGCCACGGGGCCGAGCGCCAGCATTCCGCCTTCTGTCGTGGTAGCCGTGAGCGCCATGCGGCGCCCCGCACCTACCACCCGCACATGTAGCCAGGTCCAAGTCCCATCGCTGGCCGAAAGCCGCACCTGTGCCCCTCCTGCGGACGCAAGGACAGTTCCTGATCCCCGCACCGCCACACCGAGGTATCGGGCAGCACCGCCCAGTGCGACGGCTGGGGTGCTGGCGGTGAGCGTTCCATCATCCACCCGGATGGCCGAGCGACCCCACGCGCGGGCGATCATGGGGAGCCCTGCGGTGACCGACCACCCCGGCAGCACCACCCGCACCGGACCCATGCCACCAACGAGCAGACGCCGGCCCAGTGAGGACACCGGGTCGAGCACGATGCGCACCGTCTGCCCGGCGACAGCTCCGACCGGTACATCCATTGAGCGCACGCCGCGGTCGGGCACAAGTGTGATGAGCGGGATGTCGGGTCCACCCCCCTCTGGTCGCGCCCGCACGTCCACGAACGCGTTCGCGCCCGGCACACCGATGCTCACCGGCATCACCTGTGCCCCCTGCGGGATGGCCACCACTGGGCCGAGCACGGTGGTGTTGTCGGATGCCGAGATGACGGGGCCGTCGGCGAGCACCATCGATGTGGCGGGGCCCAGAACTCCCCATCCGAGGAGTCCCGATGACAGGTCGCCGTTGGGCACCACGGCCAGATCGGATGCCGGGCCAAACGGGGCACCAACCGGAGCGGCGCCGGCAGAGGCGACGATGACGAGCGTTGTGACGAGCGTTGCGGAAGAGATTCGGACGGCGATTCCCGGGTCAGGGATAGATTGCCCGCCCATGGTAGATCCCATCCGGGGGGAGACCCCGCACACTCGGGTCGGCGTTGACGTCGGCGGCACATTCACCGACGCCGTCGTGGTATCGGCGCACGGCATCTTCGCGGCCAAGGTTCCCACCACTCCGCACGATCAGGGGGAGGGCGTGGTGGCCGCGGTGGAAGCCGCGCTCAACGCCGCCGGGGCGACCGGCGCCGAGGTCCGGTCGCTCGCCCACGGCATGACGGTGGGAACCAACGCGCTCCTCGAGCGGCGCGGCGCCCGCGTGTGCCTGATCACCACGCAGGGCTTTGAGGACATCCTCGAGCTGCGCCGTCAGGACCGGGCCTCGTTGTACCGCCTTGAGCAGCAGCATCCGGCCCCTCTCGTGCGCGCAGACCACGTGATCGGCGCAAGAGAACGCATGACCCCGACTGGTATCGAACTGCCGCTCGACGACGATGCGATTCGTGAGGTGGTTGCCGCAGTGGTGGCGCTCAGCCCGGAGTCGGTGGCGATCGGCCTGCTCTTTGCGTATCGCGATCCATCGCACGAGACCGCCCTCGCGAGCGCCATACGCGCAGCACTCCCGGGGGTCCCCATTTCCGTCTCCTCTGAGGTGCTCCCCGAAATCAGGGAGTACGAGCGCGTTGCCACCACAGCCCTCGATGCCTACCTCGCACCTGTGCTCTTTTCCTATCTGGATCGCCTCGCGGGCCGTACGGAGGCGGCGGGCCTGCCCGACCCATCCATCATGCAGTCGAGCGGTGGGCTGATGAGCCTCGGGGCGGCCGCCACGCATGCTGCGCGCACCGTCCTGTCTGGCCCTGCGGGCGGGCTGGTGGGTGCTGCCATGGTTGCAGCGAGCATTCACGAGCCGCTCGCCCTGGCGTTTGACATGGGTGGGACATCATGCGATGTCGCCCTCATCGACGATGGTGAACCCGCACGGGCGCACGGGCGTACCGTCGCCGGCCACCCGGTCCACCTCCCCATGCTCGACATCCACACGGTGTCGGCTGGCGGCGGCAGCATCGCGTGGGCAGATGGTGGTGGCGCCCTGCGTGTGGGGCCGCACTCGGCTGCGGCGGTTCCGGGCCCAGCCGCATACGGCCTGGGTGGCACGGAGCCCACGGTGACCGACGCCAATGTGGTCCTCGGCCGCGTGGCCGGGGATCTCGGTGCCGGGGGCGAGATACACCTCGATCGAGCCCGTGCGCTCGAGGCTGTCACCGTATTTGGTGAGCAGCTCGGCCTTCCGCCCGTGCAATGCGCTGAGGGCATCCTCGCCGTGGCCGTTTCGCAGATGGTGGGGGCGCTGCGCGTGGTGAGTGTGGAACGCGGCATCGATCCCCGGGATGGCGTGCTGATCGCCTTTGGTGGGGCTGGCCCAATGCACGCCTGCGACGTGGCCGACTCGCTTCAGATCGCGCGCATCGCGTGTCCAGCATCCGCGGGTGTGCTGGCCGCGCTGGGCATGGTGGTGGCCGGGGAGCGGTGCGACCACGTGCAGACGGTGCTTCTTCCCGCCGGAGATCACGCATCGCTTGCCCGCGCGGTCGCACCACTGCTCGCGATGGCCATGGGAGATGTCCCCGGTGGACGCATTGAGGCCCACGCCGACTGCCGCTACATCGGACAGAGCCATGCGTTGACCATCCCGTGGGACCCGCAGGACCCGGACGCCGGCCTCACGGACGCATTTCATGCTGCCCACGAGCGCGCGTCCGGCGGGGCCATGCCGGGTCGCGCCGTCGAGGTTGTGTCGCTTCGCGTCGCGGCCATCTCCGACGGCCCAGATATCCCCGGTGATCCCGCAGCGCCCGCAGGGCCCCCAATTCCCGGGCCCATCAGCATTCCCATGGCCGGCAGCACGTGCTGGGTCGCCCACGGATGGGTTGCCACGGCGCACACTGACGGTGCAATCACGATGGAGCGCTTATGAGTGGTCTTGATCCGATCGGCCTTCAGGTCTGGAACGCCACTCTCTGCGCGGTTGCCGACGAGATGCAGGCCGCATTGGTGCGCGCGGCCTTCAGCGTCACCATCAAGGAGCGTCGCGACTGCAGCACGGCAATCTTTGATGCGAATGGGCAAATGGTTGCGCAGTCGGACTCGATCCCCGTGCACCTGGGCGCCATGCCCGAGGCGGTCGCTGCCGTCATGGCCCGCGGCGCGCTGCCGGGCGAGGCGTGGATCATCAACGACCCGTTCCGGGGTGGTACGCACCTGCCCGACATCACGATCGTCTCCCCCATTGCCGTTGACGGCACCACAGTGGCGCACGCGGTCACACGCGCGCACCACGCGGATGTCGGCGGCATGACACCGGGATCAATGCCGGCGGGGGCACGGGAACTTGTTCAGGAGGGGTTGATCATCCCCCCAATGCGCCTTGCATCAGCCGGTGGCGTTGATCAGGGCCTTGTCGATCTCATTCTCGCCAACTCCCGCACGCCGGATGAGCGCCGGGGCGACCTGGCTGCCCAGCTGTCCGCGCACCGCCTCGCCCAGACGCGGATGGACGATCTGGCAATGCGAAGGGGCGGTGTGCAGGCCATCGCGGCAGCGATGAACGACATTCTCGCCTACGCGCAGCGACGCACTCGTGCGGCGATCGCCGCCCTTGCCGACGGCAGCTGGACCGGCGTCGAGTGTCTTGAGGGCGATGGCGTCACCGATGACGACATCGTGATCCGCGTGGCAGTCACCATCAGCGGCGATGCGATGACCGTGGACTTCACCGGGAGCGACCCAGCCGGACCGGGAAACCTCAACTGCCCCATCGCCGTGACGCGATCAGCGGTGTACTTCGCAGTGCGTGTGGCCATTGACCCTGACATCCCGGCATCCGCGGGCGCATTCGCCCCGGTCACCATCATCGCCCCCGAGGGCAGCGTGGTGAACGCACGCCCACCCAGCGCCGTTGCGGCGGGCAACGTCGAGGGTTCGAGCCGAATCACCGATGCCGTGCTGGGTGCCCTATCGGGTGCCGCCGACGTGCCTGCCCAGGGGCAGGGGACCATGAACAACCTCACACTCGGGTTCCCTGGCCGGGTGTATTTCGAAACCCTCGGTGGCGGCCAGGGGGCCTCCCCGCTCGGCGACGGGCCGGATGCCGTTCACGTCGCCATGAGCAACACGCTCAACACCCCGGTTGAGGCCCTCGAGGTGGCAATGCCCGTACGTGTCGAGCGCTACGCGATCCGGCGCGGATCGGGCGGCACCGGCCTGCACCGCGGCGGTGACGGCGTCGTGCGTCGCATCCGGCTCCTCGAGGATGCCGATGTATCGCTCATCGCGGAGCGGCGGCGCTCGGCACCCCGTGGGCTTAACGGCGGGGGCGACGGCACCCCGGGATCCACGCGCATCGGAGATGCGCCGGTGGGTGGCAAGTGGCGTGGACGCCTCGCCGCCGGTTCGGTCATTGAGCAGCGCACGCCCGGCGGCGGGGGCCACGGCACCGCCTGACTGCACCCTGCGGTGGCTACTTGGCGAGGTCCTTGCCCACAACCACCACGGCATCGGCGGTGCCGATGCGCCCTTCCACCAGGGCATCAACCGGCACAGCCGTGGTGATACCCAGGTCCTTGCCCAGGTTCCACGCCACTTCCTTGCGACCGGGCACATATTCGATCTGTGACGTCGCCAGATCCTGCTTCCCGGCGTTATCCACCACCCCAAGGGTGTACCCAGCCGCCTGCACGCGGGGTGCCACACGGTTGGCTGCTGCACCAGACACGCCGCTCGCGTTGAGCACGGCCACGGTATAGGCGGCCTTGTTGGCGAGCGGGGGCACCTCTTCGGGGATCGCGCCGCCAAGGTCCGCAGTGGTGCCGGTGGTGCCCGACGTCGCAGTTGTCGATGCCCCGGCGCTTGCCGGTGTGGATGACCCGCCATCACCACGCAGGAAGAAGAACCACACACCACCCGCCACGATGGCCACGGCGAGCAAGGAGATGAGCACCACCAGCGCGCCATTCCCCCCACCTTCCTTGGCGTTCTTTGCGCTCGGTCCGGACTTCGCCCGCGAGTTGCTGCTCTTGGCAGTGGCGCGCGCCCGGGCCGTGGACGCCGGCTGCGCCCGGGCAGCGGCGGCGCCCCCGGCGGCAGCGGGTACCGCCGCATCTGCTGCGGCATTCGGGGCTGACCCGGGCAGAGCGCCTGCCTGTGCCGCCAGCTGGTCCTCTGAGGCCTCCACGCGGACTTCGGGCGAGGTGGTAATCGCACGGACCCGCTCCAGCGAGGGTGCTGCGGCCATGGGCACGGGCGGCCCAATGCGATCCTCCAGCCGTTTCAACGATCGCCCCTGACGGACGATCACCACGGCGAGGGCGATAAATGCCACGACGCCGATTGCGGCAGCCGCGATGATGATGATGTCCAGCAGGTCCACTGGCAGGCCACGCTACCAGCAGGCCCCGATGCCCGACGCCCCCAACAGCCCGGAACAGGGGGTCAGGCGCCCGGCGTCACCCGGTACGCGTCGAATACCGACTCGACGTTTCGCAGGTGCGCCGTGAGCACCCGGAGGGTGTCGATATCGGCCATCTCCAGCACAAAGCGATGCCGGGCCATCTGATCATCAACCTGGCACTGCGCCGAGAGGATGTTCACGCCGTTCTCGGCGATGGTGCGGGAGATGTCCTCGAGCAGGCGATGGCGGTCCCATGCCTCCACGGCGAGCTCCACGCCAAAGGCGTGCCGGCTCTCGCCGCCCCAGGCCACGGGCGTGAATCGCTCCGGGGAGCGCATGAGGGCGCGCGTATTGGGGCAGTCCTCACGATGGATCGTGATACCGCGCCCAAGCGAGATGTACCCCACGATGTCGTCCCCGGGAACCGGCTTGCAGCACTTGGCGAGACGCACCATCACATCGGCCACGCCCTCGATCTCGATTCCGAGATCCGTGGACACGCCCCCCTGGCGCATGCGGTTATTGCGGCCCTCGGGCGCGGTGGGCTGGGACTCAACCCCGCCCTCCTGCGTCTTGAGGGACGAGATGATCTTGTTCACCACCACCTGAGAGGAGGTCTTTCCGAGGCCGAGCGAGATGTAGAAGTCCTCCGCCCGCTTGAAGCCCATCTCCTCAATCACACCTGCGAACAGCGGCGACCCCACGATGCGCTGGTTGGGGAGCCCCGCCTTCCGCAGGGCGTCCTGCAACAGTTCGCGCCCGCGGTGCTCGGCATCCTCACGCCGCTCCCGGCTGAAGAACGAGCGGATGCGCGAGCGGGCCTTTGAGGTCTGCACCACGCCCAGCCAATCACGCGACGGGCCGCGGGGCTGTTTGGAGGTGAGGATCTCCACGAAGTCGCCCGACTCGAGGTGCTGAGTGAGCGGCACGATGCGGCCATTGACCTTCGCACCCACACATCGGTGCCCCACGTCGGTGTGGACGTCGTAGGCGAAGTCGAGTGGCGTGGAGCCTGCGGGCAGGGCACGCACCTCGCCCTTGGGCGTGAACACGAACACCTCCTGCGAGTACAGGTCGCCCTTGAGCGACTCCATGAACTCGCCGGGGTCGGTGGTGTCGCGCTGCCAGTCCATCATGCGTGACAGCCACTCGAGCCGGTCGTCAGATGCCGTCTCGTGGGCGCGGTTCTCTGCCTTGTACAGCCAGTGGGCGGCAACGCCGTACTCAGCCGTGCGATGCATCTCCGGCGTGCGGATCTGGATCTCGAGCGGGGTGCCCTGAGGCCCGATCACGGTGGTATGCAGCGACTGGTACATGTTCAGCCGCGGCATGGCGATGTAGTCCTTGAACCGCCCGGGGATGGGCTTCCACAGCGAGTGAATGGTGCCCACCGCGCCGTAGCAATCCTTCACCGACTCCACGATCACGCGCATGGCGGTGAGGTCGTAGATCTCGTTGAATTCCTTGCCCTTGCGGGTCATTTTCTCGTAGATCGAGTAGAAGTGCTTCGCCCGGCCAATGATCTCCACCGGCTCCACGCCCACCTTGCGCAGTTCGTCCGCCAGGTATCCGCCGGCCTCCGCCACGTACTCCTCGCGGTCCACCCTGCGCTGATTGACCATCTGCTGGATTTCCGCGTAGCGCTTGGGGTGCAGCGCCTGAAACGCCAGATCCTCAAGCTCCCACTTGAGGGACTGGATTCCAAGCCGGTGTGCGAGGGGCGCGTAAACCTCGAGGGTCTCGCGCGCCTTCTGCACCTGCTTGGCCTTGCTCATGTACTGAAGCGTGCGCATGTTGTGCAGACGGTCCGCGAGCTTCACGAGCAACACGCGGATATCGCTCGACATCGAGACGATGAGCTTGCGGTAGTTCTCGGCCTGCCGCTCCTCCTGGCTCTCAAAGTGGATGCGCGTGAGCTTGGTCACCCCATCCACCAGTGCCGCCACCTCTGCACCGAACTGGCCCTCCACGTCCTCATGCGTGGCGGCGGTGTCCTCCACCGTGTCGTGCAGCAGGGCCGCCTGGATTGTCTCGCCGTCAAGGCCGAGCCCGGCGCAGATGCGTGCAACCCCGAGCGGATGGGTGATGTACGGCGCCCCCGACTGGCGCAGCTGGTCGTGGTGGCGCTCATCGGCGTACGCGTATGCGCGCCGAATGGCATCGGCGTCGGCATTCGGGTGATTGGACAGCACCTCGCGCACCAGCTCCTCGAGTTCCGAGGGGCCGGTCGCCGGCGTCAGTCCAAGGTCGGCGAGCGGTGTTCCCACAGGTCCTACGATAACGCGCCGGCGGGGGAAGGCGGACCATCCCCGGAGCCGCTGGCGTACTCGGGCAGGGCTCCGAAGATGTCAAGGGTCATCGCACGTGCCGCGAGGTGCCGTGCCTGGTCGAGCACAGCAGCCGCATGTCGCCCCGTTGGGGTGGTCGCAAGGTCAGATCGCCCGACGCCTTCGCACACCGCGATGCCCTCATCGTCAATGGTGATGAGCCCCGCTTCGCGGAGCGCAGTAAGTGCGATCGCGCTTGCGCGGGGCGACCGCGAGACGGCCCCATCCCCCGCGAGCAGGTGGTCGAGGTCGGGGCCCCACGGCACGGGTGCACCGGCGGCCTTCAGCGACGGCCAGAACCCACGTGCGACATCACGCACCGAGAGGTCGGCCTCGGCCACCCCGAGCGCATGGCGAGCCTCATCCTCACCCCACGCCAGATGCACCATGCGCCCCGCCCCGGCCGCGCGGAGCGCCACGATGTCCGTATCGAACACCGGGGGGTCAATCACCACCAGGTGCACGTCGTCCGGCAATACCAGGTCAGCCAGCGCCCGGGGATCGAGGAGCGCGAGCAGCGGCCCGCCCCGTGCGAGGGCCAGGCGCGACGCCATTGCTTCGCGGTCGCAACGGTCACCGCCGATAATCGCCACCTCTACCCCGAGCCGCCCCGGAAACAGCACCTCGGCCAGGGCGGCGCGTCGGCGCGGCACGTCAGCCACCACCGCAACCACTCCCCCGTCAGCACCGGCGAGCGCCGCGATGAGCGGAAGCGCCCGCCCCTCGCCCCGGCGGTCCACGACGTCCGCAGGCGGGTCGGGGTGTCCCGAGGACCCGGCGGCGGGAAATGGTGAATCCAGCAGGCGGCGCACCCCGGCCACGTCCACGCGGTCCCGGCAGGTGACATCGCACGCCGTGGCGCAGCCACCGGGCACGAGCGGTCCATCCGGCAGGCGCACGATGGCCTCAAGCGTTACCCGCGGCCCCACGGTGTCCTGCCACCGCTCCACCTCCAGACGCGCCACGGCGTCGTAGCGCACATCCTCGCCTGCGCTCTTCAGTTCCGGGCCCTGATCCCCCATCTGGAAGCCGATCGCAGGTGCCACCACGCCCCCGGCCGAAAGCCGGGCCTTGAGGTGCTTGCCACCACCTACCCGCGAGATGCCCGTGATTGCGCAGCCGGGCACCACGATGCGGGGCTCGGGATTGCCGCGGCCAAACGGGCCCAGCGCCTCAAGGGCCTCGGCCGTCGCCAGCGTGAGGTCGGGACCACCGGCGACGGCATCCACGGAGCGTGTGCGCGCCCGCGAGATCTCGCGTCTGCGCCCGGCCGCGGCCGACTCGAGCGCCCCACGGAATGCGGCGATGTCATTGGTTGCCAGCGATACGCCCACGGCGCCCGCATGACCGCCCCAGCGTGTGAGCAGGGCGTCCGCGTCGCCCACGATCGCATGCAGGTCCACCCCCGGAAGGCTGCGGCCTGACCCCTTCGCCTCGTCCCCGGACGTGGCGAGCACGATTGCGGGCCGTCCGAACCGCTCCACCATGCGCGATGCCACGATGCCCACCACGCCCTCGTGCCACCCTTCGCCCGTCACCAGTGTGATGGCGGCATCGGCCCGCTGACCGGTCTCGGCCTCCACAATCGCGATGGCCTCCGCCGTAACCTGTCGCTCCACGTCACGCCGCGTGGTGTTGAGGGCCCAAAGCTCCTCAGCAAGAAAACGGGCCTCGTGCTCGTCGGTTGCGAGCAACAGCTCGAGGGCACGCCCGGGGTCGCCCAGGCGGCCGGCGGCGTTGATTGCGGGGGCCAGCGTGAACGACAGGCCACGGGGTGTGATGACGCGGTGGTTGGAGCCCGCCACCGCGCACAGCGCGTTGATGCCCGGACGCTCGCCGCGACGGATGGCCGCAATCGCCCGGTGCACCAGCCGCCGGTTCCCCTCGATAAGCGGCACGGCATCGGCGACCGTTGCGAGGCCGGCAAGGTCAACGCCCATATCTGCGGCCGGGGACAGCAGGTCGCCGTCCAGGCGCAGCGCGATGGCGCGCGTGACATCAAATACCACTCCCGCAGCGGCGGGAAGTGCGTCCATCCCCCGCCCGAGTGCCGGGTTGGCGATGATGCCTGGTGGGCGCGCGCCGCCCGCGAGGTGATGGTCGAGCACGATTACATCCATCCCCAACTCATGGGCGCGGGTGAGGGCCTCCACGCTCGACGTTCCGCAGTCCACGGTGGTGAACACCCGGGCGCCCTCATCAGCCAGCCGCTCCACAGTCGCCTCCGATACCCCGTATCCATCAGTGAAGCGGCTGGGAAGGAAGGTGACGACGTCCGCCCCCCGGGCACGAAGCGCCCCGGCAAGAATGGCCGTGGAGCACACCCCATCGCAGTCGTAGTCGCCATGGATCGCGATGCGCTCGCCCTTGGCGATGGCCTCAACAAGGCGGTCGGCGGCGGCGGAGATGCCATCGATGGCCTCAGGGTCTCCGAGGTCACCGTCGGTGGCGAGAAAGGCTTGGGCCGCCGCGACATCCGCGAGTCCACGTCGCACCATGATCCAGGCCATTGGCTCGGGGCACCCGAGCGCCAGTTGCAGCCGACGCACGTCGGCGTAGCGCACGCGGGTGGCACGCCACGGGGGCTCTTCGGGGCTATTTGCGGGGTCTGCCATCAGCCCGGCCGACCGTACCAGTGCGAACGGATGCGGCCGCGGGCTACCAGGCGCCCGAACGGACCATCCCGATGACCAGCCATCCAAACAGCACGAGCCCCGCCACAAAGCCCGGCACACCGATCCACGCAAGCCCGAAGATGTGCGGGCCAGTCTTCACGAAGGTACCGATGAGGGCTGAGCCCACGATTACCGCTGCCGTCACCAGCGACACCGCCACCCTGTTGGCCGCGGCCAGTCCCTTATCGCTTGCGGACCGGAGTTCCTCGAGGTTGATGGCGATATGCACCTCGCCATCCTTGAACTCGTCCAGAAGCTCGGACACCTGAAACGGATAGTCGAGAAGCGCGCTGGCGTACTTGCCCAGATCCCCACTCACCCGCGACGCAAGGCGATCGGGGCTGAACCGCTCGAGGTACAACCGTCGCGCATAGGGCCGGGCGGTTTCGAACACGTTGAAGTCGGGGGAGATCTCCAGAGCCACGCCGGCGAGCGTGGCGAGCGCCTTGTCCAGCAGAATCCAGCGCGCCGGGAGCGTGATCTCAAGTTCGTAGATGAGGCCGAAGATGTCGTGCAGCACCCCGCGCACGTCGATCTCGTCCATCGAGGCGCCGAGGTACTGCGCCATGACGAGCGTGAGGCGTTCCGAAAACTCTGCCTCGACCTCCCGCGGGTACTTGATTCCCAGCGACCTCAGGTCGCGCGGAATACGTTCCATGTTCTGGTCGAGGATGTCGCCGAACAGGCGCACGGCGGACTCACGGTCTCCCTTCGACAGCACCCCCACCATGCCGAAGTCGATCAGCCCGATGTGGTCGGGGCCGATCACCATGATGTTTGCGGGGTGCGGATCGGCATGAAACAGACCGTCCGCGAAGATCATCTGCATCCAGCTCTCAGCGATCCGTGCGGCCAGAAGGCGCCGTTCCTCGGTGGTCATCGTCTCGAGGTCCACGTGCGCCAGCGGACGCCCGGCGACCCGGTCCATGGTGAGCACCCGTTCACTGGTGCGGCGCCAGTGCACCTTTGGAACGTCGACGTGCTCATTCGTGGCGAAGTGCCCACGAACGGCCTCGCAACTGCGGGCCTCGTTGCGGTAGTCAAGCTCGTGCCGAACCGTGCGTGCGAACTCATCCACCAAGCTTGTGAGGTCGATGAACGACAGTCGCTTGACGCGATCCTTGGCCAACGCCGCCAGCTTGTAGAGCAGTTCGATGTCGGCCGAAAGCGTGGCCGCAGCCCCGGGGCGCTGCACCTTCACCACCACCTCGTGGCCACCCGGGAGGCCCGCCACGTGCACCTGCCCGACGGATGCCGAGCCGATGGGCTCCTCGTCGAACCACTCGAATGCCTGCTCAAGCGTGAGGCCGAGGTCGGCTTCCACCACCCCGCGGATCGCCTCGAATGGCTCCGGGCGGGCGCTGTCCTGCAGGCGACGCAGCTCGTCGATGATGTCCTGCGGCACAAGATCCGGGCGTGTGGACAGCAGCTGTCCGAACTTCACGAATGTCGGCCCGAGCTCCTCAAACATTTCCCGCAGCCGAACGGCGCGGGTGGACCGGTCATCCGACGCATCGCTCGAGCCGCCACGGCGAAACACATACCCGAAGCCGTGCTTGGTGGCGATCTGCGCGATGTCGCGCAGGCGCGAGATGGTGCCGCGCTTGTCGTCCCTGCTCATGGCGTCACGGTACCAGTGGCCCCGCTGCCAACCGCAGTGCTACTCGACGCCGGGAGTGCCGCTGCCCGACTCCTCGAGAAGGCGGATGCGGTGCTCAAGTTCGCTGATGCGCTGATCCACCTCAGCCAGGTCATCGCGCTGGGCGATGCCGAATTCGCGCAACACGCCCTGCACCCCACCCTCGATCTTGCCCACAAGGCCCGATGCGCCGCCGCTGGCGTCGCGCGCGCGCTCCATCAGGCGGTCCACCGTAAGGCGCCCCTCGTCCTCACCCAGCTGACCACGCCGAACCAGGTCAGACACGATGGCCTCGGCACGTTCGCGCGTGAGCGCCGCGGCACCGACCGCCACGAATATCGCCTGCTCGACCGCTTCGCGCACACCGATCATTGCTTCCTCCTGCGACGGACCTGGCCATGGCGGCGCTGCCGCTCAGGCGGCGGCGCCGGGGCGGGTCGGGACGTACCCGACTCGCCGCCGTCGCCCGCGGGTGCGGTCGGCGGCACGTCTGATGATGGCGCATCCCCGGCCGGCGCGTCGGGCGCGTCGTCATTGGTGTCTTCCCCGGACGACTCCTGCATGAGCGATGGCAGGGCGTCGTCGGCCATCAGCGCGGCCTCGGCGCGCTCGAGGGCCACCATGTCAACGCCATCCTGCGCGTACCTGGTCTGCCGTGAGGTGCGTTTGTGCGCCTTTGCGGCCCGTTTGCGGCCCTCTGGCTGGTGTTCCTTCCAGATCGCGGCGATCGGGGCAGCAATAAGCACGGATGAAATTCCGCCTGACAGCAGACCGATGAGCAGTGCGAACGCGAAGTCGCGCAGCGTGCTGCCGCCGAAGATGAACAGCAGAAGCACCGGCACGATGGCCGTGAGGCCAGTGATGACCGATCGCGTCAGGGTCTCGTGCACCGACCGGTTGACCACGTCCTTGTAGCGCGCGTTCCGCATGAGCGGCGCGTTTTCGCGGATGCGGTCGAAGACCACAACCACGTCGTACAGCGAGTAACCGAGGATGGTCAGCAGCGCGGCCACCGTCGCACTCGTCACCTCCCGACCGGTGATCGAATAGATGGTGAGCGAGAGCCACACGTCATGCACCACCGAGAGCAGCGCCGGCAGCGCCAGGCGGTACTCGAACCTGATGGTCAGGTACACGATGATGAGCAGGAACGAGAGCGCAATGGCCCAGGCCGCCCGTTTCACCACCTCTCGCCCGAAGGTGGGACCGACCGTCTCCACCACGTAGGCCCGCTCGTCGATACCCCCGAGTTTCTGGTCGAGGTCGCGCTTCAGCTGGTTGAGCTGCGCCGGCTGCAGCGTGGGGGTCTGAATCTGGAACCCCGTGCGGCCGGTCGCGGTGTCGGTGGTCACCTGCACCTTGGCGTCCGGGTACCCGTCGGCCGAAACGACCGATCGCACCTGACCCTCTGTGGGCGTGCCCTTGACGAACGCCACCTCAATACGCGTGCCGCTGTTGAAGTCGAGGCCCAGGTTGAGCCCCTTGATGCCGATGAAGACGGCACCGAACGCAATGGGGATAAAGGAGATGGCAAGCCACGTGCGCCACTTGCCGACGAAGTCGAACTTCCACCTGGGCTCGCGGGCCGTGAGGCCCATGAGCTTCTCGTTCTGGAATGTCTTGGTGCCGGCCAGCATCTCGATGACGACGCGGGTCACCAGCACGGCAGTGAACAGCGACAGCAGCACGCCGATCATCAGAACGAAGGCGAATCCCTTCGGCCCGGCGGTGCCGAACAGGAAGAGGATCGCCGCCGTCATGAACGTGACGACGTTCGCGTCGATAATCGCGCTGACGCCCTTCGTATAGCCGGTGAGGATCGCCGATTTGGCGGTCCGCCCGGCCCGGGCTTCCTCGCGTATTCGTTCGAATATGACCACGTTGGCGTCAGACGCCACGCCGATGGTGAGGATGGCGCCCGCAATGCCGGGCAGGGTGAGCGTGATTGGCACGAGCTCGGCCACTGCCAGGTAGAACAGCGCGTAGATGATGAGCGCGGCGGCGGCGATGACGCCAAGCAGTCGGTACCAGACGATGAGGAAGATCATCACCACAATGAGACCGGCCAGTCCGGCGATGAGCCCCTGGCTCAACGACTCGGCACCCAGGGTGGCCGAGACCTGCTTCTGGCTGATGACATCCAGGCGAATGGGGATGGCGCCCGAGTTCAGCTGATCGGACAGCGTGCGCGCGGTCTCGCTGGTGAAGTTGCCCGAGATCTGCGCGCCGCTGCTGCCGCTGATGCCATTGGGGTATTGGCGGTAGTCGATCGTGGGGGTGGAGATGATCTTGCCGTCAAGCACGATGGCGAAGCTCTGCAGCCCCTTGCGCAGCGATCCACGCTGGGCCAGCGAACGCGTGACGTCCTGGAACTTCTGGGCACCGGCGTCGGTGAACTGCATGGTGACGATGGGCTCTTGGCTGCCCCGGCCGCCGCTGCTGTCAAAGCTCTGAGCGGCAGACGTGATGTCACTGCCGCTCAAGCCGGGCTTGTCCTGCATCAGCACGTACACCGTGCGGGACGGGCTGTCGGGCTTCGAGGGATCGAGTTTCTGCTGGTTGGTGTAGATCACCAGACCCGCGGGCACCTTCTCGATCTGCGTCTTCGGGGGCACCTTGCCGCCATAGGGCTGCAGCAGGCTGGCCCGGTCCACGTCGGGCCCGGCCACCAGCGTGTGCGCCGTGTCCGTCTTGAACAAGTAGTACGACGCTGAACCCTCAATCGGGGGCTTGGGCGTGGTGCCCTGCGCCTTTTGCACCATCTTCCACAGACTCGGGTCGCTGGCCACGAAGTTGGCCTCGTAGTCGGTGAACACCAACTGCGCCGGCTTGATGAGGTTCTCCACCACCTGGTCCGGGTTCTTCGCGCCAGGCAGGGACACAACAATCTGGTCGCTCCCCTGCGTCTGGATCTCGGGCTCCGACACACCGAACGAGTCCACACGATTACGGATGACCTCAACCGAGCGCGCGATCGCCTCGGGCGTGACCTGCGAGTCACGCGTGGGCTTGCCCTGCAGCACCACCTCGACGCCGCCCTGAAGGTCGAGGCCGAGCACGACTGGCTTGATAGCCACAACCACGGCGGATGCCGCGATCAGTCCGATGACGACCGCGAGGAAGAGGACCGAGCGACGACGCAGATTCATCGGCGCACGCCCGAAAACGGGATGAGGATGGCGGCTGCCCTACCCGGCGGCGGGCTGGTCCGCGGCCGGGTCGGCGGTGATCTTGCGTGCGACGGCCGACTGCGCGATGCGGATGTCCACATCCTCGGCGACCTGAATGAGCAGGGTGCCGCCGTCCTCCATCTCCGAAACGATTCCGTAGATGCCCGACGTCGTGATTACCTCGTCACCGGGCTCGAGCGTGCGTGACAGCTGCTCCATCTCGCGGCGGCGCTTCTGCTGCGGCCGCACCGCGACGAAGTAGATCAGTGCGACGAAAACAATGATGTAGACAGGAAGAAGGAGTCCCGACATGCGGAATTCGGCCTCGATTATGGGATTCCGGACCGGCGGAGGGTAGCAGCGCCGCCGGGGAGGTGCGCCGGGCCGGGGCCCCCGTGGGCGCTGGTACCGTGGCGCCCCGTGAGGCACCCCGCAACACCGGCAGCGTACGCGTGAGCAGTCTGTCCATCGCGATGGTCAGCGAATACGTCTACCCCACCTTGGGTGGGGTGAGCGAGCACGTGCACTTTCTCTCCCGTGAACTCGCGGCACGGGGTCACGACGTCACGATTGTCACCGGAAATCTGGGCGATGCCGGGGAGGTGGCCGAGATGGACCGCGCCGCGTTCCGTGAGAGCGGATACCGCACGCGGCGCATCGGTCGGTCGATCCCCCTGGTATCCAACGGGTCCATCGCCCGGGCGACCGTGGGAATGGGCCTTAAGCCGCAGATGGCGGATGCCGTGCGCGGCGTTGACGTTGTGCATTCACAGGCGCTGGCCTCCCCCACTCTGCCGCTGCTGTGCCTGCGGGTGTCCACCGCGCCCGTCACCGTGGGGACATTCCACACATACTTCGACGGTGGCCATTGGGCCTACCGCTCGCTGGGCCGATACGTACGTGCCGCGCTCGACCGCCTCGACCGGCGCATCGCGGTCTCCGATGCCTGCATCCAGGCCCTTTCCCCCTACTTCCCCGGCGATTGGGATGTGGTGCCCAACGGCATCGACTGCAAGCTGTACCGACCGCTCACCGGCCCCGACGAACGTGAACCGGGGCCGCCCCGGATCCTGTTTGTGGGCCGCTTCGACCCCCGCAACGCCCTGGGTGACCTGCTCGAGGCCGTCGCCGTCCTCAAGCGTGAGGGGCGCGAGTTCGTGGTGCAGGTGATCGGCGATGGTCCCACCCGTCCGATGTACGAGAAGAAGGCGAAGAACCTCGGTATCTGGGACCGCATCGAGTGGCTTGGCCTGCTCAACGAGGAGCGCCCCCACTACTACCGGCAGGCCGACGTAATGGCCGCCCCGTGCGTCCTTGCATCGTTTGGTGTCGTGCTGCTGGAAGCACTCGCGTCGGGCACACCCGTTGTTGCCGCCGACAACATCGGATTCCGGCAGGTGATCCGCGGCGATGTACCGGGGCGCTTTGTGCCACCGCACGATGGCGCCCAACTGGCGGTGGGCATCGGCGAATTGCTGGACGACCCTTCGCGGGCGGCCAAGATCGCCGCGCAGGGGCGCGTCGCCGTGGAGCGCGAGTTCGACTGGCCGCGGGTGACCGACCGCATCGAGGAGATCTACCGCGAGGTGCTCACGTCCAAGCGACGGTCAATTGTCCCCATGAGGGGTCCCTCCGCCTGACCCCGCGGGTTACGCCCCCGCGGCGTCCCCGGATCCGAACAGCGACGCCTGGGCCTCGGCCCCCCGGGGGATCTCGAGGCCGAGATGCACGTAGGCCCGCGGGGTTGCGATTCGCCCACGCGGTGTGCGGGCGAGCAGCCCCTGCTGCAGAAGAAATGGCTCGTAGACATCCTCGATGGTGTCCGGCGACTCCCCCACCGCGTCGGCGAGGGTGCCGAGGCCGGTGGGGCGCCCCGAGAAGGTCACCGCGAGATGCGTGAGGATCTTGCGGTCCAGATCGTCGAGGCCTGCGGCGTCCACTTCAAGAATGACCAGCGCCTGCTCGGCGATGTCGCGATCCACCGTGCCCATGCCCTTGACCTGCGCCACGTCCCGCACCCGGCGCAGCAGACGGTTGGCGATACGCGGCGTGCCACGTGAACGGCTGGCCAGGGCAAGCGCCCCATCCTCGGTGATCTGCACGTCCAGGAGCCCCGCCGACCGCATGACGATCTGGGCCAGGTCGGATGGCCCGTAATAGTCGAGGCGCTGCACAACGCCAAAGCGGTCGCGAAGCGGCGTGGTGAGCAGCCCCGATCGGGTGGTGGCACCCACAAGGGTGAACCGGGGCAGGTCGAGCCGCAGCGTGCGTGCCTGTGGGCCCTGCCCCAGCACCATGTCCAGCTGGAAGTCCTCCATCGCGGGATAGAGCACCTCCTCCACGGAACGGTTAAGGCGGTGGATCTCGTCCACAAACAACACATCGCCGGGCGCGAGCGCGGTGAGGATGGCCGCAAGGTCGCCCTTGCGCTCCAGCACGGGACCGCTGGTAATGGTGATCTCCACGCCCATCTCAGCCGCGAGAATGAGGGCGAGCGACGTCTTGCCGAGCCCCGGCGGGCCGGCCAGCAGCACATGGTCGAGCGGCTCACTGCGCAGGCGGGCCGCCTGCAGGAAGATGGACAGCTGATCGCACACCGACTTCTGCCCCACAAAGGTGTCAAGCGACTTGGGTCGCAGCGAGGTGTCGAGCTCCACCTCCTCGCGGAGGGGATCCGGGTCGGACAGGCGCTCCTCGGTCATGCGCGACCGAGCGCTGCGAGCCCGTGGCGGATGAGGCTCTCCTCGTCCAGGCCGCCGTCGGCCGATGACAGGGCGTGATCCACCTCTGCCTCGGTGAACCCGAGGGCGAGCAGGCCATCGCGCGCGCCGCCGCGGTGACCGCTGCCCGGTGCAGGTGCAATGGCCCCCGTGCCACCCACCTTGTCGCGCAGTTCCAGAATGACCCGTTCGGCGGTCTTCTTCCCCACCCCGGATGCCTGCGTGAGAAATGCCACCTCGCCCCCGCGTATGGCGTTGGCAAGAAGCTGGGGAGTGGTGAGTCCGGTAATGGTCAGTGCCATGCGCGGGCCGATCCCGCTCACCCCGATGAGTTGCATGAACAGCACGCGCTCGGCGTCGTCGCCGAATCCGTACAAGTCGAGGGCGTCCTCGCGAACGGCGAGGTGCGTCTTCAACGTCACCTCGCCACCGATGGGTGGTAACAGGCCCCGGGTGTAATCGGACACGCGCACGAGAAACCCCATCCCGCCCATGCCAATGACCACGCCATCGGCGTCCTGCTCGGCCAGTTGGCCGGTGACGAAGCGAATCATGGCCGCAGGCTATCGCCCGCCACGGATGCCGATGGCCGCCTGCAACGGCCCCGCGGAGGCGTGGCAGATGGCCGCGGCCAGTGCATCGGCGGCATGGTCGGTGTCGGTCTCCGCCTTCGTGAGGCGCGTCACCATCGCCCGCACCTGATCCTTGTCGGCGCGGCCGTTGCCGGTGACCGACTGCTTGATCTGATTCGGCGTGTATTCGGTCACAGCGACCCCAGCACTCGCGCAGGCCACCAGAAGGGCTCCACGGGCCGCGGCCATACCCATGGCCGCTGTGCTCACCGGATGCACGAAGAATGACTCGAGCGCCGCACCATCCACGGGATGCTCGGCGAGCACCGCCGCAAGCCCCTCATTCAACGTGAGCAGCCGCTGCTCCACGGGCTGCCTGGCCGGAGTGCGGATGGTCCCCCAGGCGAGCGCCTCAATGCGGCTGCCCACTCCCCGCACCACGCCGTATCCCGTGTTTGCGAGCCCGGGGTCGATGCCGAGGACCAGCATCTAGGAGGCCACGGCCTCCATCACCTCTTCGGAGATATCGAAGTTGGCGTACACGTCCTGGACGTCGTCGTTGTCCTCCAGATCATCAAGCAGGCGTAGCAACTGACGCGCCTCCTTCTCGCCGGTCTCCACGGTGGTCTTGGGGAGCATCGTGATGTCCGCCGACGCCAGCGTGATTCCTGCGCCCTGGAGCCCTTCACGCACCTGCGCGAGCTCCACCGGGTCGGTGACCACCTGCCAGTGCGAGCCGTCCGGGGAGATGTCCTGTGCCCCGGCCTCAAGGGCCGCGTCCATGAGGGCCTCTTCGTCGATGCCCTCGCCATCCACGACGATGACGCCCTTGCGCTCAAACTGCCACGCCACGCTGCCGGGCGTGCCCAGCTCGGATCCGCACTTGGTGAAGGCGTGACGTACGTCGCTTGCAGTGCGGTTGCGGTTATCGGTGAGGGCAACGCAAAGGATTGCCACTCCACCGGGCCCGTAGCCCTCGTACGTGACCGTCTCGTAGTCCACGGAACCATCGCCGCCGCCGATGCCCTTTTGGATGGCGCGTTCGATGTTGTCCTTGGGCATCGAGAGGGCACGTGCCTTTTCGATCGCCCCGGCGAGTGTGGCGTTCGAATTCGCGTCGCCACCGCCCTCACGCGCCGCGACCATGATCGCCCGGGTGAGCTTGGAAAAGAGCTGCCCGCGCTTGGCGTCCGCAGCACCCTTCTTCCGCTTGATGGTGGCCCACTTACTGTGACCCGACACGGATGCCCCCCTTGAGATCTTCGTCCGCCGGAGCCGTGGCCCCGCGGATCCCGTCCACGAACAGTCTGTGCAGTCGCCGGTCGCCCGTCAACTCCGGATGGAACGCGCACACGATCCGTGTGCGATCTCGCGCCGCCACGATGTGGCCGGCGTGCTCAGCGAGCACCTCCACCGACGGACCGACCTGCTCGACCCATGGCGCACGGATGAAGATACCGCGCATGGGCGGATCACCGAGCACCGGAACGTCGACGTCGGCCTCAAATGAGGCCAGTTGACGACCGAAGGCATTGCGCCGCACCACGATGTCCATGCCGCCGATCAACGCCTGGCCACCGTCGCCGTCGATGCGGCTGGCAAGCATGATGAGGCCCGCACACGTGCCGAACACCGGCAGCCCGCCGGCAATGCGCTCGTGCAGGGCGCCGAGCAGCCCGGAGCGGCCGGCAACCAGACCGAATGTGGTGCTCTCGCCACCGGGGATGACCAGGCCGTCAAGGCCATCGAGTTCATCGGGCAACCGTACCCGGGTCGTACGGGCCCCCACGTCGGCGAGCGCGGCCTCGTGCTCGGACACCGCGCCCTGCACGGCCAGGACCCCGATCCGGGGCCGCGTCAGATCGGCTGCGCTCACCAGCCCCGGGTCTGCAGCAGGCCGCCCTCGGCGGCGATCTGGGCGATCTCGAGACCCGGCATGGCCTCGCGCAGGCCACGCGACACGCGGGCGATCACCTCTGGGTCATCCCAGTGCGTGGTGGCCTCCACGATCGCACGTGCACGGGCGGGCGGATCCTCGCTCATAAAGATTCCACTGCCCACAAACACGCCCTCCGCACCCAGATACATCATCAGCGCCGCATCTGCGGGAGTCGCGATGCCACCGGCCGAGAAGTTGACGACCGGCAGACGGCCGTGCTCGCCCACCCACTCAATAAGGTCGAGCGGTGCCGCCATCTCCTTGGCAATGGCAAACCGCTCGTCGGGGGTGGCGCTGGCCACGCGGCGGATGCCCTGCGTGATGGTCTTCATGTGGCGCACTGCCTCAACAACGTTGCCGGTGCCTGCCTCGCCCTTGGTGCGCATCATTGCGGCGCCCTCGGAGATGCGGCGAAGCGCCTCCCCCAGATTGGTGGCACCACACACGAACGGAATGGTGAATCGACGCTTGTCGACGTGGCTGGCCTCGTCGGCGGGCGTCAGGACCTCAGACTCGTCGATGTAGTCGACCTCGAGTGCCTGGAGCACCTGCGCCTCGACGTGGTGACCGATGCGGCACTTGGCCATGACCGGAATGCTCACGGCCTCCTGAATGCCGATGATCATCTCGGGGTCCGACATGCGTGCCACGCCGCCAACCCTGCGGATCTCAGACGGGATGCGCTCAAGGGCCATCACCGCGCAGGCACCGGCCTCCTCGGCGATTTTCGCCTGCTCGGCGTCCACCACGTCCATGATGACGCCGCCCTTCAACATCTGGGCAAGGCCCGCCTTGACCGCGTCGGTACCCGTCGCGCCATTGGCGCGGGCGTTGTCGCTCACCTTCATCTCTCCTCGTCAGACATCGGCGGGAGTGTAGAACGGCCGGGGACAATGAATGTCACCGCACGGGGAGAATGCCTCCCCCGGGCGCGAATCATTGCGGTGAAACCGGAGCCTCAGCTAGGCAGCGGAGAGCGCGCGACGTGCGACCGGCTGCGATGCCAGCGACTGCGCGAGCGCCTGAGCAACGGCGACGAAGGCCGTAAGACTGGGCTCCCCGCCACGCTCCTCAGCGGGAATGACCCGAACATGCGGTGCACGTGCGGCAGCGGACAGACTCGAATCGACCAGCGCCACAGCCGGGGCATTGGCTGCGCGGGCGGCGGCCACGGCGTACTCGGCCACACGGGTGTCCTTGCCCACTGCAACCGCGATGAGCGCGCCGCCACGGGCGAGCGCTCCCAGACGCATGCGGATGCGGGGCTCGACTGAATCGACCACCAGCGTCTCGCGTCCGGCGCGGGAGAGTCGCTCCTCCAGCAACGCGAGCACGGGTCGCGCGGTGGCGTCGCCAGCAAGAATGATGGGGTGCCGTCCGGCGAGTGCGCTTGCCAACGGGGTGACGCCATCGGGGCCCAGACGCGCGGCCGCATCCTCAAGGGCGAGGCGGTCGGCATCGAGCACCTGCACGCGCCCCTGGGGCAGGCCGCCGACGGCGCGCACGCCAAGGCCGGGGCGATGCGCCTGGCGGATGGTCCGCTGCATCTCCGGATATCCGGCGTATCCGAGTGCCTGCGCAAAGCGCACCACGGTCGCGGGGCTGCAGTGCGCCGCATGGGCCACCTCATGCGCCGACACCAGCGGAAGTTCCGCGAGGTGATCGATCAGGTAGCGCGCAAGCGACTTCTGCGCAGGACTGAAGCGCTCGTAGTCGCGGCGGAGGACCTCTGCGAGTTCATTTGCGTCAGGCGGCACGAGCGATTGTTTCGACGCAGCACGCCCCGACCCTTCCACAAATCCACACGAACGTGACCCAACGCGTGGACATCAGCCCGGCACGTGGGCACCATGGGGGTTGTGAACCGCACCGCCATCACCCTTCTCGCACTCGCAGCGTTGCCTGCAGGGGCGAGCGCCACCACGCAGTGGCTCCCGTCGTCGCCCCTCGCCGGGCAGGTCAGGGGCACCGGTGCGCCCGCCGTCGCGGGCAACGACGATGGTCGCGCGGTCGCCGCCTGGGCCACTCCGGCGGGTGTCGTCACAACGCTGCGTACCCCGGGCGGCCCGTGGTATCAGCCGGTGCGCGTACCGGGAAGTGGCCGCGGTGCAACGCAGGTCGCCGTTGCCATGACCACAGGCGGGCAGGCGGCGGTCACATGGATCGAGGGGGGCCGTGTGCGGGTGAGCCTGCGCCCGGCCCGTCGCCGCTTTCTTCCCGCCATCGCACTGTCGCTTCCGGGCCGCATTGCCACCACCCCGGTCGTGGCGCTTGGCGGCGCGTGTGCCCCGCTGGTCGCATGGTCGGGCGAAGCGGTCACAGGTGGCGCCAATACGATCGAGTCGGCCTGCGCGTCTTCATCAGGGCGCTTCGCGGCCACCCGGTCGGTCTCACAGCCGGATGAGCTCGCGTTCACCCCGGCCGTTGCCGCCAGCGCAGGGGGATCGGTCATCGCCTGGCGTCGCGACGAGGGTGATCAGCACCGCGTGCGCGCGGCCGTACGCCAGCGCGATGGATCGTTTGGTGTCCCGGCCGACGTGTCTCAGGCCAGCTCGTCGGTCTTTGTTGACCCAGCCGTGGCCATAGCGCCATCCGGTGACGCAATCGCCACATGGACTCTCCTGCGCGGCGCGGACGTCATCACCCAGGCCGCGTCGCTTCCATCGGGCGGTGTGTGGACCAAGCCGGATGACATCTCGCGACCTGGCACGCAGGCCCGGGGTTCTCAGGTGGCCACCGATGGCGAGGGAAACGCGGTGGCCACGTGGGTGCGCTCCGGCGTGGTGCAGGCGGCCACGCGGGTTGCTGGGCAACCCTGGGGTCCGCCCCGTGATCTGTCAGACGGCTCCGTGACCGCGGGAACGCCCCGTCTGTCGGTGAGCGGAGCGGGGGCGGCGCTCGTCACCTGGCCCGCAACCACTGGTACCTCATACGTCGCCCAAGCTGCGCTCCGCGCCGCCACCGCCGACTTCGGCGCACCGGCGACCATCTCCGATCCGCGTTCTCCGGCAATTGCCCCTGAGGGCGTCATCGGGGACAACGGCATCGCACCCGTTGTGTGGCAGTGGACCGACCCGGCACTCGACCCGTCCATCGCGCAGGCTGGTGTGTCGTCGGCCACAGGTCTGGCCGGGTCCGACCAGCCGGGTCCGGCGATTCTGGTGGACCTCCGGGCACGCCCCGCGACTGTGAGCCCCGGCCAGCGCTTCAGGGTCACCTTCGGGCTCTCCAACCCCTCCCGCGTGCGGCTGGCCGTCACGCCATCGGCAGGTGGCCGCGAAGTGGGAGCGCTCGTGCTGAGCGGTGCAGACGGCGCCAATGCCATCACCTTCGAAGGCGGTCTCGGCGGTGCGGCCCTCGGGCGCGGTCGGTGGCGCCTCACCGCGACGCCACGCGGTGGCACCAGCCGCTCGCTCATTCTGGTGGTCCGCTAACCCGGTATCCCGTTACGGCGCGATCTGCGAGTATGCCCGCCGTGCAAACCGCCGCGCCACTCTCCAGGGATCTCACCATCGATGGCATCGGCCTGTCGGTCGTCGGCATTGTGGGGCTCGTGGCGTCCATCGTCGTGCTGGGCGGAAGTGCGACCCGGGTAGTCATCCCCTGGATCATCGTTCTGGTGGTCCTCAGTCTGGCCCAGGTTGTGGTCGGCGGTGGGTGGCTACGAAATACCATCGACACCGCGCCCGACGCACCGCGCGACCTCGTAATCGAATCGTCCTCCGAGCAGCTGCGACGGGCGGGCCTCCCCACCATCGTCGCACTGGCGCTGCTGCTGCTGGCACTGCTTGCGGTCGCCCCCTTTGCACCCATCGTCGCGGGGCTCGCAATGGGTGCGGGTGCCACCGATCTGCGGTCACGCTCGTGGATCACCGGCGACGAGGAGTCGCGGGGTGTGACCATCCTGCGGGCCACGACGCCCCTTCCCTTCGCGACGTCGCGCGCGCAGATGTGGGTGCGCGCGAGCACCGACCAGTCCGCCTGAACTAGCCCGCGTCACCGTCAAACGGATCGGCCGGCGCACCATCGGCGGTCAGTTCCTCAATGCTCGCGCTGATGGCATTCAGGCGCGTGGCACACCACGCCTCCAGTGCGGCACCTCGCCGAAACAGCACCAGGGCCTCCTCCAGCCCCACCTCGCCGGCCTCAAGGGCATCGACGCAGCGCTCGAGTTCGGTCATGGCGTCCTCAAACGTGGTGCCCTCGGGCACATCGTCCTCAAGCATGATGCTCACCCCGCTCAGCGGGCCACCGTTGTCGCTCATCGGTCCTCCTGGTCGGCCCGCACCCGTGCGGGCACCGTTGCATCGGCAAATGTGAGCGTGACGTCGCCCGCCAGCACGGCGGCCGCAGCCGTCGTGACCGCGATCCCTGACATGTCGCGCACCAGCGCGAATCCCTCGGCGAGTGGGCGCGCCGGATCGCGGCCGGCGCGCCGCGCACGCAGCACCGAAAGGCGCGACGTCGCAGACGCCGAGGCAGCCACGCCCGCGCGGCGGCGTCTCGCGACAAGACCGGAGAGGTCGCGGACCGGGCCATCAGCCGCATCGCGGATCTCACGGCGCAGGCGCATTCCAAAGCCGCTCACACGGTCGCGGGGACGGCGCACCATCGCCTCATGAGGCCGCAGCAGACCGGGGCGTGCGCCCACCAGATCCAGCTCGCGGCGCGCCCGCGACGCCAGACGCCGCGTGGCACCGGCCAGGCGACGACGAAGGGCGACCAGATCCTCCCCGAGTGCATCCCGATCGGGCACCACCAAATCGGCGGCGGCGGTGGGCGTGGCACCCTGGGCATCTGCCGCCAGGCACGCGAGGGTCACATCGGGCTGGTGGCCGATCCCGGCGACCACCGGGGTGCCGCATGCCCGGATCGCCCGGGCCATGGCCTCGTCGCTGAACGGAAGCAGGTCCTGGAGCGAGCCCCCGCCGCGGGCGATAATGATCACATCCACCCGCGGATCGCTGTCGAGTAGCGCCAGCCCCCTGATGACCTCAGCCGTGCACGATGGGCCCTGCATGGCCGCTTGAACAACGACCACGGGCACCGGGAGCCGCGCTTCAATACGCCGCAGCACGTCGGCGCGTGCTGCCCCCGCACGGGCAGTAATAAGGCCCACGCCCCTCGGTACAAATGGCAGGGGGCGCTTCTCCGAGAGGTCGAACAGGCCCTCCGCGGCAAGTCTGCGGCGACGCTCCTCGATGGTGCGGAGGATCTCCCCCTCGCCTGCAGGTTCGATGCGGTGCAGCCGCACGATCAGGCGCCCATCCCGACGGGAGAATTCGGGTCGCGCCACCGCCTCGATCACGTCGCCATCGGCCAGGGCATACCCCGCACCCACGTCATTGGCCCACGCGAAGCAGTCGATACGCGCGTCCATGCCGTCGCGCGGATCCTCGAGCCGGAACCAGAACATGCGGTCGCCACGCCCGGATCTGAGGTTCACCACCTCGCCGCGCATGCGAACCGTCTTGGTATGCGCACCGATCACGCGCTCGAGGGCCGACACGACGTCGTCGACCTCAAACACCCGGGCGGTCTCGGAGTCGGTGGTCACCGGTCGATCATCGCA
>JBAXJA010000011.1:0-25695 GCA_037138115.1 Thermoleophilia bacterium
GGGTGGGCAAGACCACCGTGTCGGCGGCGCTCGCGCTCGGGCTCGCTGCCCGCGGCAAGCGCGTTGCGGTGGTCACCATTGACCCTGCCCGGCGGCTGGCCGCGGCCCTGGGAATTGATGCGCTGGGCGACATGCCACACCGGGTGGATGCCGCGCGGGTGGAGGCATCTGGCCTGGCGATGCTCGGCACGATGGATGCCCTCCAGCTCGATCCGCGCGCCACGTTCGATCGGCTGGTTGCCCGCGAGGCGCCGGACGAGGCCGCTCGCGAGCGGATCCTCGCCAATCGCATCTACCGGCACCTGTCGAGCACCGCGGCCGGTGCGCAGGAGTTCATGGCAGTGGAGCGCCTGCACGAGCTTCATGACTCGGGCGACTACGACGTGGTGGTGCTTGATACTCCGCCGGCGCGCAACGCCCTGGACTTTCTTGACGCACCTGAGCGCATGACCCGATTTGTGGAGGGTCGCGGGTTACGGCTGCTGCTGGGCCCCCGGGGAGGGGCCGGCCGCATGGGCTGGCGCGCGCTGCAGGCCGGGGGATCAATGGTGATGTCGGTACTTGAACGCCTGACCGGAGCCGAACTGATCGGCGAGATCAGAGAGTTCCTGCTGTCGTTCGATGGCATGTACCAGGGCTTCAGCGATCGCGCTGCGGCGGTGAACCAACTGCTGTTGTCAGACGACACCCGATTCGTGGTGGTCACCGGGCCGCGGCCCGAGCCATCCGCCGAGGCCCATGCGCTGTGGGATCGCCTCACCGCCGACCACTACCCGCTGGGCGCGCTGGTGGTGAACCGGGTGCACCCGGTTCCGGGTGGGGCCGATGATGCCCCCGACGGGCTCGAGGAGCTGCTGCGTGGCGCCGGGGCCCCCGATCCGGCTGGCCTCGCCCGGCGGGCGACGGCAGCGCTGGAGGCCGCCCGGGCGCGTGCCCGGGCCGACCGCCACGAGATTGACGCCGTGACCATCGCACTGCACCAGCCGCACGTGGTGACGGTGCCGGCGCTTGAGTCCGATCCGGTTGAGGTGGCGGGCATCGCCCGAATCACCAGGGCGCTCGGGGCCGCCTGAAAACGCACGGGGCCCCGCCATCAGGCGGGGCCCCGGTCACATCACGTGAATGAGCGACGACTAGGCGTCGAGGCAGACCACGTACACAAGGAAGGTGGCCGAGTTGGTGGAGCTGTTCTCAAGCGAGGCATTCCACCCAACCGGTACCTGATTGGAGGTGGTCGGGGCCTGTCCATTGGCCAGTGCCGGGCGGCTGTACAGCACCGTGGCGTTGTAGCCCGTGTAGGTGGCATCCGGCACGCCGCCGAAGCCGCCGCCGGTCACGTCGTCACCGCTATCGCACTTGGGAAATGCCGATCCGGCCGTGCCGATGGGCACGGTCACCTGCTGGTAGCGCAGGTACGTGGTGATGGCACCTGGTGCAAGCGTGGTCTTCAGCACGCTGTTGCTGGCAAGGGTGCGATTGTTGATCGCCTGGTTGGCGATCTTCACGTTCTTCACCGACTTGTTGACCAGATCGCTGCCATTCATCTGCGTTGCGGCATACGCGCCACCACCGGCGAGTGCCACGACGAGTGCGGTGGATGCCACCACCATCGCGGCGCTGGGACGACGAAAGCGGGAGTTGATCTTCATTACTGGGAGACCTCCTGGTCACGAACCGTGGGGATGCATCTGGTGCGAGTTGGCCATCCCCGACCGGCCTCCTCCCTCAGCGCGCCAGCACCACGGTCCCCTCGCGCCCGGTGCCCACCACCACGCCACCGGCTGCCGCAGCCGTCGCCACTCCCCGGATGGCGGCGACCCGATCGCCCGATGTCAGGTCGTGCACCACCACGCGCTCGCCAAGCGAACGCGTTCCGGTGACCAGCAGCCCATCCCCCACCTGCAGGGAGCGCCCGCCGCCCGGTGGCACGTCAATTGTGGGGCGCTCGGCCCGCGCCACGGTGAAATGCAGCACCACCCGGGGTCCCGCGCCGGCGATGGCCACCCCTCCCGGCACGGTCGCGACGGCGGTGATGGGTTCGCCCAGCGGGCTCTGCGCGCGAGCCTCCTCCTCGCCACCGCGCACCAGCACGAGGTCGAGTCCCGCCGCCACCGCGAGGTCGCCGTGATCGAGCCACGCAGCCGCGGTGGCGCCCACAATGCCCGCGGTCCAGCCACGGGTGCGCCCGCCATCCACCCGGGTGACCACGGTGGACCGGGGCAGTGCCGCACGGTCGCCCACCGCCACCAGGGCACCATCGCCGGAGCAGGCCAGATGCACCCGCCCCGCACCACGGGCACGCACGCCCACATGCGGCGATCCGGCGGGATCATCAATCACGAGCAGCCCGCGGTGCGGGGCGAGCGCGAGCCGGGTGGGGTCCACGGCCACGAGCGAGCGCACATCGGCAACAAGGATCTCGCGCTCATCCGAAAGATCGGGCAGGCGCGCCACCACAACCCGGCCCGGGAGGGCGATGGCGACCCACTCACCGTCGGGTGACACCGCCACGGCCGACCCCGGCCATGCACGCGATGCCACCACCGAGAACATGCCCTCCACCTCGAGGCCGCCAGGAGTGTGCGCCACCTCAGCCCCCTGCGAGGAAGGCCGTATAGACCGCCTCGTTGCGGGCGGCCGTCTCACCCCACGAGTACCGAGCGGCTGTCTCATGTGCACGGGCCACCAGACCATCGCGCAGGGCCGGGTCCTTCATCACGCGTGCCAGCGCATTGGCCAGGTCTGCCGGATCACCAACCGGCACCATCAGGCAGTCCACGCCATCCTCCATGAACTCCGAGAACACAGGCAGGTCGCTGACGACCACCGGAAGTCCGGCGGCTGCGGCCTCAAGCAACACCAACCCGAAGCCCTCCCGCGTGGACGGAAACGCCAACACGTCTGATGCACGGTAGAGCACGGGCATGTCGTCGTCTGCCACCACACCAATACGTGCCACGTGCGCCCCGGTCGGAGCATCGGGGCCCTCATGAACCACAAGCCCCAGGCGGGAGGCGTCATCCCGCCAGGCAACGTCGTACGCATCGGATGCATAGATGCCATCGCCCCCGGCGATGACCAGCAGCGCCCCGTCCGGCAGCCGTGCCCGAGACCGCGCGAACGCCTCCAACAACATGCGGCTGCCCTTTCGCGGCTGCACCCCGCCCACGGCAAGCACCACCGGGCGATCGCCCCATCCCATGCGTGCCCCGGCCGCGGCGCGGTCGAGACCGGGAGATGCGAAGCGGGCGGCGTCCACTCCATTGGGTACCACCGGTGCCTCCACCCCGAACTCGTGTGCAAGGCGATCGGCCCAGAACGCCGACACCGCAATGGAGCGATCAACATCCTGAATCGACGCCCGCTGGCACTCCTCAAGGAAGCGATCCTCAAATACCTCGGTGTGATGCACCGTGCGGACCACGTGGGGGATCTCGCCCTCGGCCCGAAGGGCGAGCAGCGCCCGGGCCGCCAGCATGTCCTGTGCGTGGTTGATGTCCACAGCGGGCGCCCCCCGCAATGCTGCCGCGAGCACGCCGGAGCACCGTTCCACGCGGGCCGCGGGCGCTTCGCCCGGAACCCACGCGGCCGCCACCTGATGGATGGACACCGACGGAGCGACGGCGATGCCGGCCCCTTCGAGCGTGAGTGCCCAGATCTCAACCTCGTGGCCACGCGCCGCCAGTGACTCCACCAGGCACCGCGCATGCATTGCACCCCCCCGCGGCATTGCGGAGTAGGTGACGAGCCGGACCCTCACCGCCCCGGTCGCACAAGCGCAGCCGCGAGCCGGGCCGCCTGCCCGCTGGTCGGCGCAAGCCGCACGCCAAGCGCCTCCAACTTGGCTTCCTGCGCCGACAGCACCTGGGGGTCGGCCTCGGTACCCACGACGTGGGCAACGACCTGCAACGACGGCCGTGCCTGCAGTGCCCGGGAGAGTGCTGGTGCGAGCGCACCCACCGGGTCGGGATGCGCGGCGTACCCCAGTACGACGTCGAGAAGCACGACGGCCACCGTCTGGTCGGCCACGGTCTCGACGAGAAGGCGCGCCCGGTGCTCGGGGTCCTCGATGGGATGGGGTGCTCCGTGTTCGCGCGCAGCCGTGGCCACGTCGAGACACGCATGGCCGCGCACCACCTCATCGCCCTCGAGGGGCACGGCGTCGCCGGCGGGTGCGTTGCTCACCACCCGGCCGAGCCGCCCCGCGAGAATGGCTGAGGCCTCAGCACACAGCCCGGGGCCCGAGAAGATGCCGCGCACGTGCCCGGCGCTCACCCATCCTGTGGGCTCCGTGGCAGGAATGACCGGGCGGGCACCGGCGAGGCGCGCAGCACCAAGCGCAGCGCCATCAATTGCCGGATGCACCTCCACCCCGTCCGGGGATGCCACGCCGTCGGCGCCCATCAGGCACACCGACGCAGGCTTGCCGGTGGCCGCCAGAGCGGGAAGCAGACGACGCGCAACCTCGGGCGACCAGGCATCAGCCACGAGCAGGATGACCTCGGTGGCCGTATCGGTGGCCAGACGCGCCAGCGAGTCGAGTGCCGTCGCGGCGCCCACCTGATCGGTGAGGTCGCGTCGGCCGGTCACGAGACAGGTGCTCACGCCCACGCCGAACCGGTCGAGCAGCACCGTGGCCTCCTGTGCAGACGTGCCCGATGTGGCGATGACCCCCACCCGGCCGGCGCTCACAGCGTTGGCAAACCCGATGCCGATGCCATCGATGATGGCGGTCTCACACCCGGGGCCCATGAGGAGGTGGCCGGCGTCATGCGCCCGGCGCTTCAGCACCACCTCATCGTCAATCGACACGCCGTCGCTCACCAGCATCACATCGGCACCTGCCCCGATGGCCCGATGGGCCTCGAGCGCGGCATACCCGCTTGGCACACCGATGACCACCAGACCGGCTGTGACGTCGCCCGTCGGTGCAGCGACGACCAACGTCTCGATGGGCGTGTCGGTGGGGTCGTGCTCTGGGAACTGGATGACGTCACTCACGGCGTCCCCACGCTACCGGGCAGCGGGGACGGCGGCGTCACCGGTGGCCGTCAGGCGGTCTCGGCCACCATCTCGGGCTGGGCACCGGTGGCAAGGGCGGCCAGGCGCGTGCGCAGCACCCGGGACTCGTCGCGGGCACGTCTGAGCGCGGCCTCGGTCGAGACCAGCGCGGCACGGAGATCGGTCAGATCGTCATCGGCCTCAGCCACGCGCCGGGCCAGCACCGCAAGGGGACGATCCATCGGACCGGACGCGCGCGGCACCGATACCTGTGCATCCGAGGCCAGCAGGCCCACGCGCAGCAACTCGGCCACATCTACGACCCGTACCCCACCCCGGCGACCCACGGTCAGCGTGCCGCGCTCGGCGCGTCGCTCAAGGGCCTTCTTGGTAGTACCGCACACCTCGGCGGCGTCGGACAGGGTGAGTGATCGCGCAGTCGTCATGCCCGCCGTTTCGCCGCGCATGCCGCCCTCCCTGCACGCCGACGTTGCGCCATCGCTCCGCATGCCCCTGCGTTCGACCGCTCGCAGGTCGGGCTCAACGGGTCCGCGACGCACCCGGTCATGCATGCGATAGTTGCCACCGCATGCATGACCTCGGCACCCTCGCCCTCCTCTTCGCATTCCTCGGCGGCATCGGCGGGGGATTCGTCAACTCGGTCGCCGGCGGTGGCACGCTCGTGACCTTCCCGGTGCTCACGGCGATCGGCATCCCCTCCCTCGATGCCAACATCACCAATGCGGTTGCGCTGTCCCCGGGGTATGCGGGGGGAGTCCTCGCGCAGCGCGATGACTTCGGGGGCCGCCGGGACCTCGCGCGTGCTCTGGCCATCACCGCCATCTGCGGAGGCATCACGGGCGGGGTGCTGCTGCTGCTGAGCGGCGAGCATCTCTTCACCATCCTGGTGCCCTGGCTCATCCTTTTCGCCACGGCGCTGCTGGCATTCCAGGGGCCGCTCCGCAGGCTCACCGCTGGTGCGCGTGGTGCGAGCGGCGAGGCGCGCACGGCAGTCATCCTCATCCCGATCTTTGCCGCCACCGTGTACGGCGGCTACTTCGGGGCCGGCCTCGGCATCGTCACCATCGCCATCCTCAACCTTCTGCTGAGCGACACGCTCAACCGGCTGAATGCGCTGAAGCTGCTCATGTCGCTTTCGGCAAATGGCGCGGCAGCGTTGCTATTTGCATTCAGCGGCCACGTGTACTGGGCAGCGGGTGTGCTGATGGGCGTGGGTGCATGGGGCGGCGGGTGGTTGGGCGGCAAGACCGTGCAACACATCCCCGAGCGCCCGTTCCGGTGGGCCATCATCGCCCTCGGGCTCACCATGGCGATCGTGTTCTTCCTCAGGATCTAGCCCGGCTGGGGCGACCTCCGGGGCGGCGCCTACGATTCGCACATGCCCGCGCTCGTTATCGCCACCATCGGGGCGCCCCGCGAGGACGCCGCGCTCCGCGCCCAGGGGTTTGAACCCCTCACCGTGGACTGGGACCCGCCGGCACGGGGCGACCTCGGCGTCGTCTCCCTGCTCACGCGGGCGTATGCCGACGATGAGATGGAGGATGCCAACCGCGAGGCGCTCCGCCGCCTCGACGCCGCCCGCCCGCATCTTGTGGGCGCCGGGCTGGCTGGCGAACTGGTGCCGGGGCTTGACGACCGGACCATTCTGCATCCCGGGCCGCCGGTGGAGTGGGAGCACGTGGGGCCGCCCCTTCGGCGAGCACTCGTCGCCGCGGTGTTGCTGGAGGGTTGGGCACCCGACCCCGACGAGGCCACGGCGATCCTGGAGCGGGGTGCCATCGCGCTCTCCCCGGCCCATGCGTTTGGCGTGGCCATTCCCATGTGCGCGGTGCTGTCCCCGTCAATGGCCGCATGGGCCGTGACCGATGAGGAATCGGGCATCGATGCCTGGGCGCCATTCATCGACCCGCACACCGACGCCCTGTGGACCGGCAACCACTCGGTGGCAGCCATCCGCCGACAGCGCCTGATGGCCGACCGGGTGGCACCGGGTATCGCCGCCGCGCTCGGGCAAACGGGACCGATTGATCTTGCGGCGCTTGCCGACGAGGCCGAGGCCATGGGCGACGACGGGGTGGTGGAGCATCGCGCCGCCACCATGCTGCTCATGTGGGCGCTCCTTGACGGGCTCGCAACCCGGGCGCTTGATGCCGTCCCACCCATTACGGCGCTCGTGTCGGGCAACGACCGTTTCGCGCTGCCGCTGATGGCCGCCGGCGCCCACGCTGCACTGCAGTCGACCCTCGGCGTTCCGCGATCCAGCCTGGTGGCGGCCATCACCAGCAACGGCACCGACATCGGCGTGATGCTGTCCGGTCTTCCGGGCGCGTGGTTTACCGCCCCGGCACCCATCCCCGATCAGGCCGAATTCGTTGAGGGCGCATCCCCGGTGGATGCAGCGCCTTGGGTGGGCGATCAGGGACTGCTGGAGCTGGTGGGCGTTGACGCCCGCCTGTGCCTTGATCTGGACGAAGCCCCGTCGGTGGCCACGGCCATCGTGAGCCGCACACGTTCCGGATGGATCGGCGAGGGCGCCGCACGCACGCCGATGGCACCCATCCGCGATGCCCTCATGACACTCCTGCCCATGCCGGGCACCTCGGGCTGACACACTCCCCGGTCGTGACGACGACCAACCCCGCATCCGACCCCAACCGCCGTGTGCGCCCCGCAGCTCTGGTGGCCGTGCTGGTGGTGGGACTCGCGCTCGCCGCCATTGTCATCGGCTTCGCTGGCGCGCTTGGCGACGCCACGGGTGAGGGAGCGGCAATTGACAAGGCCCAGCCCATCGTGGCTGGCGTGGTCGCGGCCCCGGGGCAGGAGCTGACCGGCGGCGCGTCGTCGCTCCCGCCGCTCGCGCTGGTGCTTCAGGAGCCCGCACCCGCTCCCATTGCCAAGCTCACCCCCGATCAGCAGGTCGCCCGATACGCGGCCATCGCCGGGTCCGGAGACGCCGCGATGCAGGTGAAGTTGGGCGCAGCCCAGCAGCGGGCGGGAAATCAGGACGCTGCAGAGCAGGCATTTCGAAGGGCGCTGGCAGTGGAGCCGGCGTCGCTCGAAGCCAAGATCGGGCTCGCGCTGGTCGCCGGGGCACGCAGTGATGCCGGCCTGAAGAAGGCTGGCGTGGCGCTCGCCGACCTTGCTGCCAGCAACCCGGGGAGCCAGCTTGTGTGGTTCAACCGCGGCTGGGTGGATGCCTACCTGCGCGATGGTGCCGGGGCAATTGCCGCCTGGCGCCGTGTCGTTGCGATTGGCGCAACCACGCCACTGGGCCGCACGGCTGCGACATTGCTGGCCGGAATCGCAAAGGCGAAGAAGGCCTCCGGAAACGGCTGAGGGGTCACGATCCGGTAAGAAATGTCCGTTGTCCGCTGACTTTGGCGAGCAGGATGTTTACAGTGACCCGCGAACGCCTTAACCGGTCCATAAGGGACGGTTGAGACAGTGCCGATCAGTTATGGGTCCGGCATCGACCGGACAGCGTTGGATCCCCCGGCTCCAAGCCGGGGTGAGCACGAATCGGCAACGGAAGTACGCACATCGGCGACCACACCACCACGTGGGACGTCGGGACGATGGGCCCGCGACATGCGGGCCGAGGGGAGACGGGACGAGAATGACGCTCAAGGAGATCGTGGCCAACGAGGAGATGCAGGTAATCCTCGCCCGGGGGCAGGAGCAGGGCTTCCTCGGAATCGAGGAGGTTGCGGCTGCGCTTGAGGGCATCGACCTGGTGCAGGAAGACGCAGAGGGTCTGTACGCGCACATTGACGAGCTCGGCATCGAATTGCTCGAGGAGCCTGAGGCTCAGGAGCGTCGCGCCCAGCTGGCCGAAGAGGCCGAGCGCCCGCGCCGGGTTGCCGCCAAGGCCGAGTCAACGACCGACCTCCTGCAGCTCTTCCTCCGCGACATCGGTCGCATCCCGCTGCTCAACGCCAAGCAGGAAGTCGAGCTCGCCAAGCTCATCGAGATGGGCGATCTTCAGGCCAAGCAGAAGATGGTGGAGAGCAACCTCCGCCTCGTGGTCTCCATTGCGAAGAACTACCGCAACCAGGGTCTGGCGTTCCTCGACCTGATCCAGGAGGGCACGCTCGGCCTGGTACGTGCCGCCGAGAAGTTCGACTACCGCAAGGGCTACAAGTTCTCGACCTACGCCACCTGGTGGATCCGTCAGGCCGTGGCCCGTGCCATCGCCGACAAGGGCCGCACCATCCGCATGCCCGTGCACGTGGTGGAGAAGCTCAACAAGATCAACCGCACGGAGCGCAAGCTGCTGGCCGAGCTTGGCCGCGACCCGGGCAACGCCGAGATCGGTGCCTCCATCGGCCTCACCGAGGCCGAGGTCGAGTCGATCCGCCGCAGCGCCCAGACCCCGGTCTCGCTTGAGAAGCCGGTGGGCGACGAGGAGGAGTCTGAGTTCGGCCAGTTCATCGCCGACGAGAAGGCCATCTCGCCCGAGGCGGCTGCCAACGAGACGCTGCGCAACGAAGCACTGCAGGACGTGCTCAACTCGCTGTCGTACCGCGAGCGCCGTGTGCTTGAGCTGCGCTACGGGCTCGGCGGCGAGCAGCCCCGCACGCTCGACGAGGTGGGCCGCACGTTCAACGTCACGCGCGAGCGCATCCGTCAGATCGAGAACCAGGCCCTGCAGAAGCTCGCAGGCATGGTGGACATCAGGGGCCTCGCAGAGGTCGCATAGCAAGACACCGAAGCAACTAGAGAATGAACCGAAGGGCCCGCAACAAGCGGGCCCTTCGCGTTTCAGGCGACACCCACTGCCCCAGACCCCGGGGTCAGTCCCCGGGTGGGGTCAGTCCCCGGGTGGGGTCAGTCGCCGTGCCGGAAGTGTCACAGGCCCCGGGGACTTTCCCCGCGCGGGGAAAGTCCCTTTAGACGGTCAGTCTCTGTGTCGAAAGCGTCACCACCCGCGAGGGGGTCAGACCCCGGAGGGGGTCAGTCACCGTGACGGAAGTGCCATGGGTGGTGCGGTCGGCGTGCTGGAAGTGTCACGCCGGTAAACTGCATTGCCATGGGATGGGATGACGAAGACGACGATGACTGGCCGGAGCGGGATACCAACCCGGACGTGATCGCGAAGAAGCGTGAGAACGCCAAGGTTGTGGCCACCGGTGCGAACCGGGCGGTGCGCATTGTCTATGCGTTTCTGGCGCTCCTGCTGATTCTCGTCATCGTCCTGGCCATTGCCCTCACCTAATGGGCGCGCGGTCGGGATCGTGTCCGACCTGTGGCGGTATCCGGTCAAGTCGTTTCAGGGACAGCGGGACCGACGGGCGTTTCTGAGCCCCTTCGGGTTTCTCGGCGACCGCCGGTGCGTTGTGATGGACACCGACGACGGGCAACCCCTGCGAGCGATGCAGGTTCCCTTGCTACTGACCTACCGCGCCACGTTCATCGACCCCGAGCGCGGCGAGGAGGTTGCCGTCGTCACGCCCGAGGGGCGGCATGTGCGCTGGGACGACCCATCCCTGGCCCAGGAGATCGGCGAGCATCTTGATCTGGACGTACGCCTGGTGCGGGCGCCGATGGGCCTGCACGACATCCTCCCCGTGCAGATCGTGACCGAGGCGTCCATCCGGCAGGTCGCCGAATGGGTGGGTGGTGATCTTGACCGACGCCGCTTTCGCCCAGGCCTCGTTGTGGAGACCGATGACGGCGTGGCATTCGCCGAGGCACAGTGGCCGGGCCACCGGCTTGCCCTCGGAGACGACGCGGTCATTGAGGTGGTGGTGGCCACCAAGCAGACCCGCGTGGTGTCCTACGACCCCGACACGATGGATCGCACGCACGAGGTGCATCAGGTCATCGCGCAGCGCCGCGAGAACCTGTTCGGGGTGTACTGCCGCGTGGTGCGCGGTGGGTGGGTATCCGTGGGGGATCGGGTCGCCATCGACCCGATCCCCGCGCAGCCGTCTACCTGACGCCCACTCCCACGTTCACGATCTCCCGCTCCGGCGGCGCAAGGTCACCGGGGCTCAGCGCCGGCTCGTACCCCTCACCCAGCAGTGGGCTGGAGAGGAGGAAGTCGGCGGTGGCCCGATTGCACGCGATGGGCGAGTTGCACACCACGGCGATACGCAGCAGCGCCTTCACGTCCACATCGTGGGGCTGAGGCTCGAGCGGATCCCAGAAGAAGATGACGATGTCGAGCCGACCCTCTGCCAGCGCGGCACCCACCTGCTGATCACCGCCCAGGGGCCCTGAGAGAAACCGGTGCACGTTCAGGCCCAGGTCATCGGCGATCAACCCCCCGGTCGTCCCGGTTGCGTGCAGTTCGTGGTGACGCAACACCGAGTAGTTGGTGCGCGCCCAGTCGAGCATGTCGCGCTTCCGGTTGTCGTGCGCGATCATCACGATTCGCTTGCGCTCGGTCATGGCCATTCGGGTGTCTCCTCCCGTCGCAGGTGCGGTGGGGCGGCGCTCATTCGCCGCGTGTCCACCCTAGGTCGGCTGCAGCGGGTGTCCAGTGGGTGTGTCACCCATGCCCCGGGCATCACGAAACCAGTACATGTCCACCAGCGAGACACCTGCCGCGAACGCCGCCGAGCCGGGCCGGTGCTACATTGCCGAAACCGCCGCGGGGTGGAGCAGTCTGGTAGCTCGTCGGGCTCATAACCCGAAGGTCGCAGGTTCGAATCCTGCCCCCGCTATTTCCGAAGGGCCCGTGCACAGGTGTGCCGGGCCCTTCGTCGTTGCGCGGTTCCTCCTGGCCCGAACGGGTTGCCCAAACCACAACGCGGTGACTACCGTTGCCCCACCAACCCCTCCAAGGACTCTCCACATGACGCCGTCCGTCCGGCTGATCGCCGCTCTTGCTGTTCCCGTACTTGCTGGCTCTGCGCTCGCACTGACCGCCTCGGCCAGTGGGCAGGACATGACCGCCACCCGCTCCACCCTCAACAGCGGGGCATCGACTGTTGAGGTGCCCATCACGTGGCACCACGGGTTGCTGGCGCGCCCCGGCAACAACGACGACCTGCACGTGCGGGTGAGCGGGACCACCACCGCAGGCAAGCGCATCCGCTTTGCTTACGCGCACCTTCGCCACGGTGCCCGTGATGGCGGCAGCATCCGACTGACCGTGCCCAAGGGCAAGCGGCGCGACTTCGCGCGGGCGACGCACATAGTGGTGTCCACCACCCAGCACTACGACTCGCCGTCGGACGCGAATCACACGCCCGATCACGCCGCGGTGACCCTGCTTCAGAACCTGCGCGGCGGGTCCAAGACCAACGCCCTCAGCGGCGCGCATCTTCGTGACTGCACCAATCTGGTCATCACCCGTCGGACCAACGCCACCAACTGCGACCTGAGCGGAGTGCACCTGAACGGGATGGACCTGCGCCGCGTGCGCATGGGTGGCGCCAGCCTCGAGGGTGCCGACCTCTCAAACGCGAATATCGCCACCACCACCCTGGCCGGTGCCTCCCTCGTCGGCACCATCATGAAGGGCACGACCCTGGCTCCGCAGGAGCAGATGGCGTTCACGCAGCCTCAAGACGGCAACAGCACCATCAACAGCACGGTGCCGCCAAATCCCGGGGGCGGCACCATCCAGGCCGCCATTTCCAGCGCCACCCGCAGCGTGGACGTGGTGATGTACGACTTCGGCAGCACCAACGTTGTCGGCTGGCTGCAGGCTGCCATCACCCGCGGCGTCAATGTGCGTGTCATCGTCAACTCGGGCGAGCTCGAGAAGACCTGTTACTCGGTCTCGCCGCCCTCGCCGGGGTGCGTGTGGTCACCCAAGGCCGACTCCACCTATGCCATGGAGCACCAGCTTCAGCTGGCTCAGCAGCGCGCCGGTTCGGGAGCCGGCTCGTACCGGGTGCAGTTCTCGTCAGAGAACTTCCAGATCACCCACCAGAAGACGATCATCATCGACGGCGCCGATGCTGCTGGCAACGCGCTGCCCGTGAGTGCGCTGCCCCCGACGGCCAAGGCCATCGTGAGCACCGGAAACCTGCAGGCCTTCCCGAACTTCTGGGGACAGCGGTCGGTCGGCTGGACGCAATACAACGCGGACGGCAGCACGAAGAAGTTCGGGCCGTTCCTGATCAATTCCGATTACCTCGATAACCCCGACGCGTCGTGCACAACCGCGTCGGCGCCGCTTGCCAAGCCGCCGTACAACCTCGCGGGGGCAGGCCAGCCGTGCGCCGCGGAGTGGGCACCGCGCGACTTCGGCCTGACCATCACGCAGCCCGACATCGTGTCGCGCATTGAGGGCGTCTTCACGTCCGATGCCCGTTGCGACGGCCCCACCGTCGACAACGTGCAGTCCCGGTCGTCTTCAGGAACCACCTTCACCGGCCTCATCCCCGACCCGAAGGGCTCCGACCCGGTAAGCAACACGTGGCCGGAGACGTGGTCCAACGGCGCCATGGCGTTCCCGCCCAAGGGACAGAGTGGTGACCCCCAGTATCCGCCGGTCTACCCGGGGTACTTCAACGCCGTGCAGTTCCCCACGTGGCTGCGCGGCAACGCGCTGTCGCGCATGTCCACCCTCATCAACAGCGCCCAGCACTCCATCTGGGTCTACAACGAGGAACTGAGCTACACCAACAAGTACAGCACCGGCCTCGTCGACCTGCTCGTGGCCCAGGCCAAGAAGGGCAGGGACGTGCGCGTGGTGATGTCGGGCACCGTTGGATCGGGCAACACTTGGCTGCCTGCCTACAACACGCTGGTGGCGGCGGGCGCCACAGTACGCCTGCTCGACGAGAGCAGCGGGCAGGTGTACGTGCATGCCAAGGCGATCCTCGTGGACGGCCAGGACGCATGGATCGGGTCCCAGAACATCGGGTACGCCTCGGTCAACTGGAACCGCGAACTCGGCATCGGCTTCACCGACCGGTCGGACCCCACGAAGGCCCCCATTGCCAGCGTGCTCAGCGTGAGTGGTGTGAACCAAGTGCAGACGACCTTCGCCAGCGACTACGCGGCTGGTGCGGCGTGGCCGAACAACGTGCCGGCCCCGCCGACCCCGCCGACCCCGCCGACGACTCCTGGGAATGCCACGTTCGTGAACGCCCAGCAGTTGCCGTGCATCTCCCCGGCCATCAGCCCCGACTCGGGCCTGCCGCCGCGCGATCCCAGTGCGCCTGCGGCGCCGCCGCAGGGCACGGCAGCGCCCTAAGCGCCCTAGGCATTCGCCACACCGGCCATTCCCGTGAGGGCCCGCTCGGGCGGGTCGTCACGGGAATGGCATCATTCACCGCGTGACCCCACGGCCGGGTAACCCGGAGCCGGACGCAGTACCCGAGGGCCCGCTCCGGCGGGCCCTCGTCGTTCCGGGCATCATCCGGCGGTGATGATGCCCTCGATCCTCCCCCGGTCCGTCGATCTTCGCTCAGGCCGCTGGTGGACCCTCGTCACCGTGCTCGCCGTGGCGACATTCTTCGCGGCGATCGGGTCGTATGCGATCACCCTCACCGACCTGATGATCAGTCCGATGCTGCTGACCCCGGGCGTCGGCACCGCACTCCTCCTGCGGTGGGGCTATTCGATCTGGCCAGGGTTCCTCGCGGGTGATCTGATCGGCCAACTGATGGTGCGTGACCGCCCATGGACGCACATTGTCGTCATCGCGATCGTTCGTCTGGTTATCGTCATCGCGGGCGCGGCATGGATGCGTCGCGCACGCGTGGGGTTCCACAGCCTCAGCGGCACCATGCGGTACGCGGGCATCTCCACCACGCTCGCGCTCATTGCGGGATCACTGACGATCCTTCTCATCTCCGTGTACGGGGAGGTGCCGCCCGGCGCGTCTGTTGTCATCATCTTTGGGTTGGTCACGCTCGCCTATGTGGGCGGGTATCTGGTGGCCGGTGGCCTGATGATGGCCTGGGCTGTGGACAGGCGCGACATCCGGGCAGATCTCCATAACTGGTGGGCCATTGCGGGCACGGCCGTCACCATTGGGCTCGCTATCGGTGGCTTCGGCTGGGGGATCGGGCTGCTCGTACCCCTCGCATTGCTCGGCGTCCTGGCCGTGGCAGCGCGTGGCGGCCCCCGGTGGAGCACCCTCGCCATGGCATTCATCACCACCGCCGCCATTGTCGGGGACGCCCGGGGTCTCGCCCCATTTGGTGGCACCACCGGGGGCTGGGAGCTCACCAACACGATGCTCGCGATTTCACTGTTCGCCCTCGCCGCGTTGCTGCTCGCCGGCTACCGGTCGTCAGACGAGGGCACCGTGCGACCTGCGCCGGTCGTTGCCGGCTTCTTCGGCATTTTCATGGTCATCGCCGGCATCTCCATGGTCGCCATCAATCAGGTGACGGTGATTCATGACACGCCGTTCGTCAACTCGGGGCTGCTCGCGCTCGGAGCAGGACTCGGGCTCGGAATGCTTCGCCTCGCCAGAACCCCGCCACGCCCCACCTCGCGCAAGGGCTTCATCCTGGCTGCGGTGGCAGGTGCCGTCTACGTGGCCAATCTCGCCGTGTTCCTACAGGCCGTTCCGCTCATCGGGTCTGCCGCGAGCACGGCACTGTCGATGACCGCCCCCCTGGCGGTCGTTGTACTGGCCATCGTTGTTGAGCGCACGCGGCCGTCGGGTGGCGTCGTGCTGGCGGTGGTCATGATCGTCATCGGAGCCATCTTCTACGCCAGCGGCATTACATGGGATACCCAGGGCGTGGTGCTCGCGCTGGGCTCGGCGTGGATCTTTGCGGCGTCCCTCATCTTTATGACCCGCGCCCTTGCACACTCGAATGTGATCGACGTCGCGCTGATCGGCGCCCTGGCATCGGCAGCCGTTGCGCTTCCGGTGGGGCTCATCGTCGAAGGCGCAGGGGCATTCACGTACACCACGTCTGAGATCGGCGCGCTGGCCCTCGGTGCGCTGGGCGCCCAACTGGTGCCACAACTCGGCAGATCGTGGGCACTCGCACAGATCGGCCCGTCGCCGGTTGGGGCCATCGGCGTGCTGGCCCCAGTCGTAACGATCGCGCTCTCCATGTGGCTGCTCTCGGGCGCCATCGACACCGGAGCAATCGGCGGATTGATCATGATCGTCGCCGGCGCCATCATCGCCACGCTGGCGGGAACCCGGGGTCGGCATGGCACCGACGGGGCACATGCAGAGGTGCTTACCCCGCACGCCCAAGGGGCCTAGGGCACAACCTCCACCGCGGCCATCATTCCGTGATCCTCATGCACCAGCACGTGGCAGTGGAACACGAATCGTCCGGTGAAGTCATCAAAGCGCTGGCGGATTGTGATGCTGTGTCCCGGCGCGATGTTCATCGAATCGGCCCAGTACGGCTGGCCGGTGAGCGGCTTCCCGTCACGCGCCACGACTTGGTACGGATTGATGTGGATGTGGAAGTTGTGCCACTCAGGGGACTGGTTCTTGATGAGCCATTCCTCGGTAGTGCCCAGCTTCATGCGGAAGATTGTCTCGGGCTTGCCGTGCCATGCAAAGCGCTTGCCGTTCACGTAGAACGAGGCGATAGCCGGGTTCTGCGTGAGCACCACGCGCCGTCTCCGGGCCGGGGTGGCGCTCCGCAGATCGTCGGCAGTGCCAAGCGCCTGTGGCACTGGCTGACGCTCCTCGGCGGGGCCCGCCACCGACAGCGTGGCGATCTTCACGCGTGGCTGCTTGCCAAAGGGTGTGGGGCGCTGGTTGAAGTACGTCTGCACCAACGGAAACGCGCCTGAAGTGTTGCCCGCCCGCACCAGCACCTCAAGGCGCTGGCCCGGACCCATCTGCAGCAGTGAACTCTTCACCGGGTGGGCCAGCGTGTTGCCGTCGCGCGCGAGGATCCAGAACTCACCGCCGCGGGGCTCGATCTGGATGAAGCGCTCGGTGCTGGCATTCACCAAGCGGAACCGCTGCGACTCGCCCGGGTGAATGTCAATACGCGGCTGTACCTGGCCGTTGACGGTGATGATGCGCTTCGCGGGGACCTCATACTGCGACGCGGTGGTTGACCCGCGGAGCACTTGGGGGTTCTGGATGAACAGCATGCGATCACGAAGGTTGCCGATGCCCGGCACGTCGTCGAGCCCACCGCGCACGATGATGGCACCGGCCATACCCGCGAACGTCTGCATGTCCGCGTAGTGGTGCACGTGGGGGTGATACCAGTACACCCCCGGGTGTTCATCGGCCGGAATCGCATACCGGTACTGGTACTGATGCCCCGGCATGATGTTGAGGAAGATGTCGTCGGACGGGGCCTTGGGCGACACATGCAGGCCATGAACGTGCAGGTTGGTATGCCCGCCCTTGGGCTGCAGCCATGCCTTGGACCACTGGCCAAATGGCAGGTACCCGACTGGCAGGCGGTTGCGCAGCAGCACATTCAGCTGGTCGCCCGGGTTGATGATCCAGGTGGGCGCCGAGAACGTGGAGGCGTAGGTCTGGGTTGACACCCTGCGCCCGCCGATGGTGACGGTGCGGGTGGCGGCCGTGATGGAGGTGTCGAGCACCCCACCGGACGAGCTCACCGAGGGCGGGGGCGCGAGCAACTCCCCCGTGACGAATGGCTGGCACGCCTCGCAGGGTGGCGTGGTGTCGGTCATGGCCACCGCTGTCACCACTCCCACGGCACCGGCTCCGCCCACAACGGCGGCGACGCCGATCGCGGCGAGCACGAGCTTTGGTCGACGTGGTCGAGGGGCCATTGGCGGCAATTCTACCCGCCACGGCCCGACGGGCCTCACAACGTGAGCACGCCGAGAATAAGCAGGTACAGACCCACTGCGGCGAGCACTGAGACGATGATGGCGATGTGATGTTTCGCCACCCCTGTGCGAAAGCGCGTGAGCACGCGCACGGCCCGGTCCTGGTCAAACATGAACCACACGATCGGGATCCACCCCCACGAATACGAGATGACGCTGAAGATCACGACCGTCGCCATGGTGAAGCCCATGGCATGCCCGCTGGTCTCTGCCAATGCAAGTGCATACCCGGGCCCCGGGAACCCGAAGATCAGGCCCACTCCCAGCGCCACCCATGATGATTCCACCATGCGCTCCAACCGCCTGGAGTCGCTCGCACGATCCTTCTTCTTGCGGTGAGACCGCGCGCGCTCGTGCCACCACAACACATAGCCAGCGAATAGCAGCAGCACGAGCCCCGCCGTGATGTACGCCCCGGGCATCCGGTGCCCACTGGTGAGGCCGCTCAGGTGGATCCCCGTATCGGCCAGGCCCACTGCCACGACGGTGCCGGCCACCAGCGACGTGAACAGCGCTCCACCCACAAACAGCCACGAGTGCTTCAGGCCTTTTTTCCCGCCCAGCAGATAGAGCACCACGGCCAGCGTCTGGGGGGAGATGCTTGAGAGGAACGCGAGTTCGAAAAAGCGCATGGGTCGCTAGTGGAGGATGTTGATGGCCCGGGCGGCCACGATGAGGATGACGCCCAGCGAGATGAGCGACTGCACGCTCATCATCGCCTTGACACGGGTGGTCATCGGCAGGGAGTCGGCCGGGGCGAATGACGATGCGTTGGTCAATGCGATGTAGAGGTAGTCGAGAAATGCCGGGCGCCAGGTCCAGGGCCCGGGCAGTTGGTACTGGGGGAACAGGAAGTCGGCATACCCCGGGGCCCGCTCGGCCCGCTCCTTCGGCCCCCCGCCATCAATCTCCCAATACCAGACCGCAAAGATGATGATGTTGGTGACCCAGATGTCGATGGCCGCCCACGTGAGGTCACGTCCCTGCATCCCATTTTCCTGGGTGATGCCGATGACGAGCGTGACGAGCGAACTGGCGTTGGCCACCGTGATGAGCGCGGCCAGCGTGATGCCGATATTGCGCAGACGGTTGCTCTCGGAGCGCGGGGGGGCCGATGCCGCCACGATCACCAGCACCACCTCGAGCGACGGGATGATCCAGCCAAACCACCGGTCCGCCATGACGTAGTTACTGGGCAGCAGTGCGTAGAGGCCCCCGGCCACGAGGATCGCGATCAGCGGGGGCCAGCGCGATTCCTGCCAGCTGTCGTTATGGAGGGATACCTCAGGGCTCACGGGCCTGATCATTGCATCCCTCCGCGGTGAACCGCGCAACATGCACTAGTGTCCCGCGCCGTGCCTATCCGAGAAGATCTCCGAAATGTCGCAATCGTGGCCCACGTGGACCACGGTAAGACGACCCTTGTCGACGCAATGCTCTGGCAGAGCGGTGCGTTTCGCGACAACCAGTCCGTGCAGACCCGGGTGATGGACTCGGGCGACCTGGAGCGTGAGAAGGGCATCACGATCCTCGCCAAGAACACGGCCGTCCGTCGTGGCGACATGACCATCAACATCATCGATACCCCGGGCCACGCCGACTTCGGTGGCGAGGTGGAGCGCGGTCTGTTCATGGTGGACGGCGTGCTGCTGCTGGTGGATGCCTCCGAGGGCCCACTCCCCCAGACCCGCTTCGTGCTGCGCAAGGCGCTGGCCGCCAAGCTGCCCGTGGTGCTGGTCATCAACAAGATCGACCGCCCCGACGCGCGCGCGGCCGAAGTGGTGGACGAGGTCTACGAGCTGTTCCTCGACGTGGGTGCCGAAGAGGACCAGATCGACTTCCCCATCATCTACGCCAACGCCAAGGCCGGCACCGCGTCGCTGAACGCGGAGACGCAGACTGAGGATCTCGGGGTGCTGTTTGACGTGCTGAAGGACCACATCCCCGCACCGTCCTACACCGAGGGTGCCCCGCTTCAGGCGCTGGTCACCAACCTCGCGGCCGACGCCTACCTGGGCCGTCTGGCGATCTGCCGCGTGCACGAGGGCACTATCCGCCAGGGCCAGCAGGTGGCGTGGTGCAAGGCCGATGGCACCATTGAGCAGGCCAAGGTCGTGGAGCTCTTCGTCACCAAGGAACTCGACCGCGTATCGGTGGAGGAGGCCGGGCCGGGCGAGATCATCGCCGTGGCCGGGATGGCCGAGATCACCATCGGTGAGACACTGGCCGACGCGGACGACCCGCGCCCGCTTCCCGTCATCACCGTCGACGAGCCCAGCCTGGGCCTGACCATCGGTATGAACACCTCACCGCTCGCCGGCCGCGAGGGCAGCAAGTTGACCGCCCGCATGCTGAAGGACCGCCTCGACGCAGAACTGGTCGGCAACGTGTCGCTTCGCGTGGTGGACACCGAGCGCCCGGACGCCTGGGAGGTTCAGGGCCGCGGTGAGTTGCAGCTTGCGGTGCTGGTGGAGACCATGCGCCGCGAGGGCTTCGAGCTGACCGTCGGCAAGCCCGAGGTGCTCATCCGCGAGATCAACGGCGTCAAGCACGAGCCCGTGGAGCGCGTCACCATTGACGCCCCCGAGGAGATGATGGGCGTCATCACCCAGCTGCTCGCGCTGCGCAAGGGCCGCATGGAGCAGGTGGTCAACCACGGCACCGGCTGGACCCGCATGGACTATCTGGTGCCCGCCCGTGGCCTGGTGGGTTTCCGCACCGAGTTCCTCACCGAGACCCGCGGAACCGGCCTGCTGCACCACGTGTTTGAGAAGTGGGACCCATGGATGGGCGAGATCCGCACCCGTCAGCGCGGCAGCATGGTGGCCGACCGCGTGGGTCCGGTCACGTCGTTCGCCATGACCAGCCTGCAGGAGCGCGGCACGCTGTTCGTGGCCCCGGGCGAGCAGGTGTATGAGGGCATGATCGTTGGAGAGAATGCCCGCACCGAGGACATGGACGTCAACCCCACGAAGGAGAAGAAGCTCACCAACATGCGTGCGGCGAGCTCCGACGACTTCGAGCGGCTCATCCCGCCGCGCAAGTTGTCGCTCGAGCAGGCGCTCGAGTGGGTGCGCGAGGACGAGTGCGTCGAGGTAACGCCCGACACCGTGCGCATGCGCAAGGTCGAGCTCGTGGGCAACATCCGGGCCAAGTCGTCCAAGCGGAAGAACGCCGCGCCGTCCTAGCGGCCCCCGCGTACGATCGGGCAGTGCCCGACGTACGCATTGATGAAAGCGTGACCCCCGCCGCTCACCGGGCGGGCCTCATCGCTGCGCTTGAGGCGCGCCGGGTGGACAACCGCTTCCACTACATCGGTGATCTGGCCGCGAGCCGCTGGCGCTCTCTGGCCACGAGTCACTCCCCCGCCCACGATGCCAATGACGGCGTGAGGGCCTACGACGACGCGGCGCGCGTGGCAATCGCCGCGCTGGGAGACGCACCTGTGCATGTGGTGGGTGTGGCATGCGGGGATGGCGCGAAGGAGCGGCGGCTACTGGGTGCCCTGCGTTCGGCCGGGCGCGAGCACCTGTCGGCCACACCGGTCGACGTCAGCGTGTCGCTTGTGGTGGCTGCGGCCGACGCCATGGCGGCGGTGCCGGGCGTTGATGCCACCGGTGCCGTGGTCGTCGACATCATGGCGGTGCCCGATCTCTCCCCCCTTCTGGCCCCACGCAGGGCGGGTACACGCGTGGTCACGCTCTTCGGTGCCCTCTCCACGCTCGGGCCATCGTCACTCGAGGCGGGCATCTCCCTGCTCGGCCCCGGCGACGTGCTTCTGGTCAGTGCCAACCTGCTACCCGGTACACCGGGTTCCCGCGATGCGGTAATCGCCCAGTACGACAACCCGCCCACGCGCATGTGGCTGGCCACGGTGCTCGAGGAGATCGGCATCCACGATGCCGGCGAGATCACATTCCGCTGGCAGGAGACCCCGGATGGCCCCATGGTGGTGGGCGAGGTCATGCCGGTTGGCAGTGTGGTGGCCCAGGTGGAGGGCGTGACCGTCGGCATGCCAGCGGGTGAGCCAATTCGCGTGCTCGAGTCATTCCGCCATACCCCGGACACGCTTGCGGCGCTTCTCGAGCAGGCGGGCCTCACGGTGCTTCACGTATCCATCTCGCCGAGTGGCGAAGAAGGCGTTGCCGTGGCGCGCCGGGCCTAGCCCGGGTTGATATCGCCGGGGCGCAGCGCGCCCAGCGTGTCCAGCACCCCGCGCACTCTGGGCACTTCGTGCGTGCGAAACAAGCCGGTGCGCCCCAGCGATGCAAGCACTGCGAAGAATGGCTCCGCCGACCGCACCTCGTCGCCGAAGAAGTCGAAGGCGTGCGGGAGGGCGTGACATACCGGCCAGCCGAGCGCACGCAGGCGAAACGTATTGAGGAACACCTTCACCTGATGGCGCACACGCGTGGGGCCATCCAGCAGGTTGCCGTAATAGAAGCCGAGACCGGGATCGATGAAGATGCGCTCCACGCCCAGTGCCACGGCACGGTCGAGACGTGGTCCGAAGTGCTCGATGAGCGCCGGGATGGGGTCATCACCCAGCACCAGATCGCTCACCTCGCGCACATTCGCGCCCTGCACGAAGCACATGATGATGGCCGCCCGGTGCTCGGCCGCCGCCGCATACACCTCGTCCTCGCGCTCCACCCCCGTGAGGTTGAGCACGTTGGCGCCGGCGCGAAGCACTACCCGCGCAACCTCAGGCGAGTACGTCTCAACGGATGTGAGGATGCCCTGCTCGCCCAGCGCGCGCACCACGGGCAGCACGGTCGCCATCTGGTCGTCGGGGGACACCCGTGCCGCGTGCGCAAGCGTGCTCTCGGCGCCAATGTCGACAATGGACGCGCCCTGGGCCGCCAGCACCACACCGCGGGCGATCGCCGCATCGGCGTCAGGCACCACCGACTCGCGGTACCAGGAATCTGGCGACAGATTGACCACGCCCATCATCTCGGGGCGCGCGTCGCAGTCGAACGTGCGCCCGCCGATATCGAATGCGCGGACCGGCGTATCAAGCGCCACCGCGTGGGCCTCGGCCAGTGCCGCCATCTCGGCCAGGAGTCGTGCGTGGTCGCTCACAAGGGGAACCGTAGCGGGGGCGTCGAATGACACGGGCGTATGGCAACCCATGCGCTCGGACCCGGTATCGACAAGCGGAGCATCCCGCGACGCTTTCTGCTGCCCGGATTATTCCTGCTGGGGACCATCATCTACGGGACCATCGGGTACACGCTCATCATCCCACGGGCCGACGTCGTTGACGGTCTGTACTGGACGGTGCTCACCCTGGGCGGTGTGGGATACCGCGACACCACCGCCCTCGGGACGGCCCACGAGGCCTTCTCGATCTCGCTCGTGGTGCTGCTGTTCGTAAGCGTGGCCCTGTTCATCATGGTCGGCACGCAGTTGGCCGCATCGGGGGATCTCGCCCGACGAACGAGGAGGAGACGATTGTCTAAGGAACTGGACGCGCTTCATGGGCACGTGATCGTGTGCGGATATGGGCGCGTTGGGCGCGCCTCGGTGATGCGGCTGCTCGACGAAGGACGGGAGTTCGCCGTGATCGACAACGACTCCCGCCACGAGGAGGAGCTCGTGGAACTCGGGGTACCGCACATCATCTCGGCACCCGAGCATGAGTCGGTACTTCGAAGGGTGGGGATCGAGCGCGCCAGTGCGCTCATCTGCGCGGTCGACTCCGATGCGATCAACGTGTACATCACGCTCGCGGGACGGTCGATGTGCCCCGGGCTCACCATCGTGGCCCGGGCAGCCGACTCCGAAACGATTGACGTCCTCAAGCGCGCGGGCGCAGACTCTGTGGTCTCTCCCTACATCGTCTCGGGCGGTCAGATGGCTGAGCTCGCCGAACAGGCACACACAGCGGCCTAGATGCCGCGCCCACGGAGATCGGCGGACATCACGCGAATTCTCTGTGCGGCGCGTCATCGGGCGGGGCACCGGCGCCCGTCACGATGACAGCGGCGGGTCGCATTCCCATCCCATCCTGCGCCATGTAGGGGTCGGGCACCACGAGGGCACGGTGAACCGGCGACCACAGCGCCACCGCCCCCTCCGCCACCGGCAGCGAGTAGATGCCAGCGGGGGCCTGCCCCATTCCGGGGTGCCACCGCACCGCTCCCGTCATGTGCTCGATTGCATCGGAGTCGCGCGGGTGCCCGTGACGGGTGAGCAACACGTGCACAGGGCCGCCCAGCCGCGTGAGGTCACGGTCGATCGCGCGCGTGAATCGATCTAGATCATCGCCCGCCGGGGGGAGCAGCGGATCCACCAGGATCATCTGATCACCGTGCTCGATGTATGCCGAGGAGCGGTCGCCGATGCTCCAGCGCCAGAGTCCGTCGGTGAGTTGCGTGACCTCCATGCCGCCACGCTACCCTCGATGGCACAGCGAGCACGACGGGGAGGCAGATGATGGCGACTGCAATACGGCACGCGGAGGTGGGCTGGGAGGGGGCACTGACCACTGGCCGCGGTGAGCTGGTGCTCGCATCAGGCGCATGTGGCCCACTTCCCATCTCATGGCCCGCCCGGGTAGAGGACCCCGAGGGACGGACGAGCCCCGAAGAGTTGCTGGCGGCGGCCCAGGCGGCGTGCTTTGCGATGGCGTTCACGGCCATCCTCGGGCGTGAGGGTCAGCACCCGGAGCGGCTTGACGTGGGCGCCACCATCTCGCTGAACCCCGCAGACAGCGGCGGGTTTCGCGTGACCGACTCGGCCATCACGGTCACCGGTCACGTGGGCGGCATTGATCAGGAGACGTTCACAGCACTGGCCGAGGAGGCGCGCGACGGCTGCCCGGTATCGGCGGCCTTCCACGGCAATGTGGCCATCACGGTGAAGGCCACGCTCATCCCCCGCTAGAGGGGGCACCCCGGGGCGGGGCGAACTGGGCTCCATGCGCGCGCTCGTACGATGGATCGGCACAGAAGTCGCCACCTGGCTCATCGCCGGGGCGGTGCTGGTGGTGCTGCTCTCTCTCGCCATGCCCTGGCCGGCGGCGACCGCCGTGGGTGGGGGCATCACTGTGGCCGTCGCCATTGCCTCGTGGGTGCGCCGAAGCCGCCAGCGCATGGCCCGGCACCGCACCCTCGATGCAATCGACGATATGACGGGCGAGGAGTTTGAGGACTGGCTCGCCGTGCTGTTTCGCCGCGCGGGTTGGCACGTGCGCCATACCGCGACCACCGGGGATTTCGGTGCCGATCTTGTGATCTCCCGAGACGGCGGGGACATGGTGGTGCAGGCCAAGCGCCAGGCCCGGCCGGTGGGCGTGGCGGCCGTGCAGCAGGCGGCGGCGGCGCGGCCGCACTACGACACCGATGGCGCAATGGTGGTGACCAATGCCGGATTCACCGCGCAGGCCATCACTCTCGCCGGGAGCGCCGACGTGGAGCTGTGGGACCGCGACGACATCGCCCGGGAGCTCATTGGCGCCCGCCGGGGCACCCCGCGAACCCCATAGCCACGATGGCAATGGCCAAGGAATGGTCAACCCCCGACAGTTCAACTTGCATCGGTGTCCGTGTTCTGCCTTACTCACTCAACCTTCCGCACGAGGACAGGAGACGAGATGGCCGCAATGACTGCAGAGACCCCGACGCACCCCGGTTCGCTTGACCGGATGCGTGACCGCGCAATCTCCGACTATCTCGCGGTATCGCGCAACGCGGGCGTGTACTCGAGCACCGCCGACTACCTGGCCGCCGAAGAGCGCGCCTGGGAGCGCGTTGAGGCCGCAATGAAGCGCAGCAAGCGCGTGGCCGACTCCGCCCTCGCCTAGCAACGGCATCATCAGCTGAGGTGCAACGGCCCCGTCCCCGCGATCATGCGGGGGCGGGGCCGTTGTCGTTCCGGGGCTTGTGACAAGACCGACAAGCGCCCACGGCGCCGCCGGGCCTTGTGTTGTCGTCGGCTTGACGTAAACTCTCC
>JBAXJA010000012.1:0-24404 GCA_037138115.1 Thermoleophilia bacterium
GCCGCCAACCCCTCGCTGGCCGAACGTGTGCGGCTGCTGGCGAGCGACGGAATGACCGCCGTGGCCGGCGAGCGGTTTGACGTGGTTGTGAGCAACCCTCCGTACCTCGTGCCTGAAGATCTCGAGCGGTTCCCGGCGCTGAGGCATGAGCCGGCAGAGGCGCTGGTATCCGGCCCAGTGGGCACCGAGGATCTTGAGCGGGTAATCAGCGAGGCCGTGGGGGTACTGAGCCCGGGTGGCCTCATCGTGCTTGAGGTGGGACAGGGGCAGGCGAGTGCGGTGGAGCAGATGCTCGTGGGCAGTGGATTCACAGATACCGCAACGCGGGCCGACCTCGCTGGTATCGCCCGGGCGGTAATGGGCCGACGCGCCTGACCGCACCGGGCCGGTGTGGGTCTATGGTGATGGCGACGACGTTCGGTCAACGATCTCCGAGAGGCCCCTCGAATGCCCCCATTGAATCGCCGGTCGCTGCTGGTCGCGATTCCGCTCACGCTTGGCGCCCTGGCGATTGCTGCCACCGGTGCGTCTGCCAATTCGCACAGCTGGGGCACAGGTGGCTCGGGCGTGTGTGCGTCCGTGGATGGCCTCACTCAGTCGGAACTCGGTCAGTACTGCATGCAGTCGGTGACCGGATGGATTCAGATCAATCGGGCGGCCTCGCAGCAGCAGGTGATCAGCTGCGACAACAACTCGGCGAATACCGATCCGGCATACGGCACTCCTGCGCCATCGTTGGGTTGGAGTCTCGATGGGCAGCCGTACGACGCCGCCGGCGCCCCGTGGCCCCTGCAGCCCGCGTCGGGGAGTGCTGCTGACCTCAACCAAGTTGGCTGGAATACCGGCACCGGCAGTGCCTCACTGTCCGAGGAGATGTGGATGGGGGGGAGCGGCACGGCCTACAACGGCTCCATCTCGTCAACGGGTGCAATCACATACGGATCGGGTGGCGCAGGCGTGACGAACTGGGGTGGCGGCGGCTACTGGCAGGCGGCGCTCGCATGTGTGAATGCTGCTGGTCTCACATGGTCACAGGGCGGCAGCTTCTCCGCCGAGCACCCCATGAGCGTCACGCTCCCCGCTCATGGCCCATTTCAGGTGCACGGCAAGATCATTGACGTCGTCGACACGGTGCACCACAAGGCATCGCTCACCCGTGAGTACGCGCTGAAGACGAACGTCACGCGCACCGACACCCGCACCTGCCCCGTAGGCATGGTGAGGAAGGGCAAGCTCGCCTACACCATCCAGGAGTTCCCGAGCAACCACGCCTCGCCCAAGTGGAAGGACCGCTCGCTGGTGAGCGTGACGATGACTCCCAAGGGGACGAACGCCGGCACGGTGTCGCTGACGCTCACGAAGGCGAAGAACCCCACGCTGGTGCAGTTCCAGATGCGCTGCGGCAAGGCGTAGTTCTCACACTTCGGCGGGCGGGGTAGTCAGGGGCCCCCGCTACGATGGCCCTCGTCAGCCATCACCCCACCCGCCGGAGTGCATCGCCTTGAGTTTCTTCGATCCCGACAGCCACCTGTCCCAGAGCCTCTCGCAGGCCGACCCGGCAGTGGCCGGTCTGCTGCGCCAGGAGTTGGAGCGCCAGGCGGAAACGCTCGAGATGATCGCCAGCGAGAACTTCACGAGCATGGCCATTCTCGAGGCCGTGGGCTCGGTGCTCACCAACAAGTACGCCGAGGGGCTTCCGCACAAGCGCTATTACGGCGGCTGCGAAGTGGTGGATGAGGTCGAGGACCTGGCCATCGCGCGCGCCACCGAGCTGTTCGGGTGCGAGCACGTCAACGTGCAGGCGCACTCGGGCTCAACGGCCAACGAGGCGGCCTACAGCGTGCTGGTCAAGCCCGGCGACAAGGTGATGGGCATGTCGCTTGCGCACGGCGGCCACCTCACCCACGGGCTCAAGGTGAACTTCTCGGGCCGTATGTACGACTTCCACGGCTACGGAGTGAGCCCCGGCGACTGCCGGCTCGACATGGAGGAGATCCGCAGGCAGGCCCACGAGGTACAGCCAAAGCTGATCGTGGCCGGTGCCAGCGCCTATCCGCGCACCCTCGACTTCCCGGCCTTCCGTGAGATCGCCGACGAGGTGGGCGCCCGCCTGATGGTGGACATGGCCCACATCTCGGGTCTTGTGGCTGGCGGCGTGCACCCGAGCCCGGTGGGTATCGCGCACGTGGTGACCTCCACCATGCACAAGACGCTGGGCGGCCCGCGCGCCGGGTTCATCATGTGTGACGAGGAGTTCGGCACCGCCATCGACCGCGCCGTGTTCCCCGGCCTGCAGGGTGGCCCGCTCATGCACGTGATCGCCGGCAAGGCCGTGGCCTTTGGCCAGTGCCTCACGCCTGAGTTCCGCGAGCGTCAGCAGCGCACGGTGGACAACTGCCAGGCCATGGCCGAGGTGCTCATGGCCAACGGCGTCGATCTGGTGACGGGCGGTACCGACAACCATCTTGTGCTGGTTGACCTGTCGAAGACGCCGCTCACCGGCGTTGACGGCGAGGCCCGCCTCGACCGCGCCGGCATCACCGTCAACAAGAACGGCGTGCCCTTCGATGAGCGCCCGCCGACGGTGACCTCGGGCGTTCGCATCGGCACCGCTGCCCTTACCTCTCGCGGCATGGGCCCCGACGACCTGCGCGAGGTGGGCGCCATCATCGCTGCCGCCCTCGTGCCCGAGGCCACCGATGCCGACCTGGACGCACTCCGCACCCGCAGCAAGGCGCTGGGGGACCGCTTCCCGCTCTACCCGGAGCTCATCGCTCAGACGGCCGGGGTCTGAGCGGTCATCTTGGGTCCTGAGCACCGCAGCGAGGCCCGTGGTGTTCCCTTCGGTCGCGAATCGGAATCGCAAGTCAACCGGGGCGGTGCCCCGGTGGCCATGGCGTCGTTTCGTCTTCCCTTCGGGAACACCACGGCCCTCGCTGCGGTGTTGTCGCCGTGACTGATCAGCCCCGGCGGGGTTGGGCACTTGTCACGGGGGCCTCTGCTGGCATCGGGGCCGAGGTCGCGCTTCGGTTGGCCCGGCGGGGGCATCCGCTTGTGGTGGTGGCCCGTCGCGGAGACAGGCTCGCTGCACTGGCCGAACAGGCCCGGCGCGAGCACGGGGTCGAGGTGCGCGGGGTTGCCGCCGACATCTCCAAGGACGAGGGGCGCGCCGCGGTACGGGGCATGCTCGATCAGCTGCGCTCGCCCATCGAGGTGGCGGTGCTGAACGCCGGTATCGGCACGCAGGGGCGGTTTGTGGAACTCGACCGCGACACCGAGGTGCGCGAAGTGCGCCTCAACTGCGTGGCGGTGGTGGACCTTGCATCGCACGTGCTTCCGGGGATGGTGTCGCGGGGCAGGGGGGATCTTGTGGTCATGTCGTCTGCCGCTGCGTCGCAGGCCATTCCGTATATGTCCACGTACGCCGCCACCAAGGCATTTGAGATGCGACTGGTGCGTGGCCTGCATCGTGAGTTGAGGGGCACGGGCGTGCGGGCATTCGCCATCTGCCCCGGTCCGGTGCGTACCGCGTTTCATCGCACCGGGTGGGGGAAGGATCTGCCGAAACTGATGCCAACCGAGTCGGCCGGGTCGGTGGCTGCACGCACAATGCGTGTGCTCAACCGCCGGCGTTCCAACCCGGTGGTGTCGAGTGGTCCCCTCGCGCCGCTCACCATGCGGCTTTCGGGGCTCTTGCCCGAGTCGGTGTCGGCCTGGGGCGCGGGCGTGTACCACCAGTGATGACACCCGCGGGGGAGGGCCATCCACCCGCGCCGTAGAATCCGTCCCAGGCGATGACAACAACGCTGATCCCCATACTCAGCGCCATCGCAGCGGCCATTGTCGTGCTGCTGCTCACGCCGGTCACGATGTGGCTCGCGGCGAAGGTGGGCGCCGTCGATGTGCCGTCGGCACGTCGCATTCACACACGGGCCATCCCGCGCCTCGGCGGCGTCGCAATCGTGCTGGGGTTTCTGCTGCCCGCCATCTGGTTCCTGCCCGCCGACCCGGCCGTGCGGGGACTCATCGCGGGCGGGGTGCTTGTGGCCGCGCTGGGCGTGGTGGACGACACCATGGGGCTCTCGCCGGTCGTCAAGCTCGTGGGGCAGGTGGCATGCGCGTCGGTGCCCGTTGCGGCCGGGCTCACCATCGATCACATCACCCTGCCGTTCGTGGGAGCGTTCGATCTGGGCGCTGCTGCGTACGTCCTTACGGTCATCTGGTTCGTCGCCATCGTGAACATCATCAACTTCACCGATGGCATGGATGGTCTGGCCGCAGGCGTCGTGGGGATCGGCGCCACCACCTTTGCCATCATCGCCGCATCACTTGGCCGGGCCGATGCGGCGATCCTTGCCGCAGCACTCGCCGGTGCCTGCCTGGCGTTTCTGCGCTTCAACTTCAACCCCGCCCGGACATTCATGGGCGACGGCGGGTCGATGTTCCTCGGGTTCATGCTCGCGGGCATTGCCATCACCGGCGTGATGAAGAGCGCGGCAACCGTGGCCATCGTGCTGCCGCTCATCGTGCTGGCGATTCCTATTCTCGACACCTCATTCGTGATCATGAAGCGCCTGAAGCATGGGCTGCCGGTATATGGCGCCGACAAGAGCCACTTTCATCATCGGTTTCTGGCCATCGGGTGGAGCCAGCGCCGCACGGTGCTGTCGATCTACGCCTGGGCTGCCCTGATGTCGCTGCTGGCACTTGCCATGCGGTTTGTGCCCTACACCGATGGCCACGGCAACTGGAATGCGGGCTGGACGGCCGTGCTCTGCGCCATTGCCGCAGTGGGCCTTGTGGGTGCCGTTTACCTTGTGTACGTGCTCGAGATCCTCAAGTGGAGGAGCGAGCCGGTGGTGAACATCGTGCGGCGCCATCGGGCCCGAAGCGGCGAGCAGGCCGCGCCCCGGCACTGACAGGGGCAGAAACCCGCACGAAGCGGGACGCTCGTCACCGGCAGATGACCGTTCGCACGTAGCGGCGGGGGCGGGGCTGTGGGTATGCTCCCGCCCGTTGACGCGCAGTCTGCGCGTGCCCATGTCCGAGTACGGAGGAACCGCATCACCTCAGCCGCTCCCGGCCAGGCTGCAGATCTCGTCCGGCCCACGCCTGCTCCTGAGGAGCCCGCGCCGAGCCGAGCCGCGATCGCAGTCACGGTCGCAAGCCTCATCGTGTGCGCCGTTGCGCTGCCGGTGGTACTCGCCCTTGGCGGGCCGCTGAATGGATGGGTTCTGGGTACCGGTCTCTGGCTGGCCAACTGGTCGGTGCAGCTGTTCACCGCGAAGCATGCGCTTCGCATGGGACAGACCGCCGCGGTGGGCGTGACGGGCATCTCGTTTGTCATCCGCGCCTGGACCGTCGCCGGGATCCTGTTCGTCACCGCACTCAAGTTCTCCGAAGAGGTTGCGCTGATCGCCGGCGTCATCTTCATCGTCGCGTTCACTGCCGACCTGATCGGTCGCGGCATGGCATTCGCCCTGCGTGAGCGCGACCGTGAGACCGCCGTCAAAGAGGCCGCTGAGTGAGCGGCGTGTTGCGTCGAGCACGCATGTGGCTGCTGGTGGCGCTGGGCGTCGGCCTCGCAGTTCCCGCATTCGCATCGGCCACAGGTGCTGCGTTCGATCCGGCTGAGGAATTTGCCACCAGCGCATGGGTGGACATCAATCTCGGCTTCGTCGACCTCAGCATCAACAAGGCCGTCTTCTACATGCTGGTCTCGAGCCTCATCATCTGCGTGTTCGGCATCGTCGTGGTGCGGGGCGGCATGAAGATGAAGCCCGGCAAGGGTCAGAACGTGCTGGAGATGGCATACGAGTTCACCGAGCAGCAGGTTGCCGGGGTCACGCTCCCCGAGCGCGTTTTCAAGAAGTGGTTCCCGTACCTGGCGACCCTCTTCCTGTTCGTCGCAGTGAACAACCTCATTTCGTTCATCCCCCTTCCCACAGGCCCGCACACCGACACCTTCCAGGTGGTTGGCGATCTGGGCCTCTACGCTGCAACCGCGAACATCAACGTGACGTTTGCGCTTGCGCTCATGACCTTTGTGGCCTTCCTCTGGGAGGGCTTCGGTACCCACGGATTCTTCGGGTACTTCAAGACTCTGGTTCCCCCGGGGGCCAGCAAGGGCATTACGCCCTTCATTTTCGCTCTCGAGTTGCTGTCTCAGATTCTCCGTCTGATCAGTCTCTCGGTGCGACTGTTTGCAAACATGCTCGCTGGCCACCTTCTCATCATCATGGCAGCGGGTTTTTCGATCCTCGTGGGCAGCCTTCTCGGTGTCCTCGGGATTCCTTTCGCCCTCTTCTTCTATGTGTTCGAGTGGGTACTGGTGGCTGGTCTGCAGGCGTTCATCTTCGCCCTGCTCTCCGGCATCTACATCGGTTACGCCGCGATGTCCGAGCACTAGAAGCAAATTCACGGATCTACCAGGAGGCCACGTGGCTCTCGAAGGCAGCATCGTCGCAGCATCCAAGGCTCTGACTCTCGGTCTCGCGACCGGTCTGGGCGCAATCGGCCCGGGCATTGGCGTGGGCTACATCTTCGGCAAGACCATCGAGTCGGTCGCTCGTCAGCCCGAGCTCCGCGGTGATCTTCTGTCGATTACCTTCCTCGGCCTTGCACTGACCGAGGCGATCACGTTCTACGCCCTGCTCATGGGCTTCGTCGCCTTCTTCCTGGTCTAGACCCATGGGACCCCTCGTACACGCCCAGCCCGTTGGGGCGAATCCGCTCCTCGAGCTGAGTCCGGGTCTCATGATCTGGACCATCGTCGTCTTTCTGCTCACGCTGTTGATCCTGAAGAAGTTCGTCTTCGGGCCGGTGGGCGAGATGATCGAGAAGCGCCGTGCCGCCATCTCGGCGTCCATCGAGGAGGCCGAGTCGAGTCGTGACGAGGCCGTTGAACTGCTGGGCCAGTACAAGGTCCAGCTGGCCGAGGCGCGTCGCGAGGCGGACGAGCTCCGTGAGTCCGGTCGTCGTGATGGCGAGCGGCAGAAGCAGGAAATCGTCGGTCAGGCGCAGGATCAGCGGGAGCGCATCGTCAGCGACACCCAGACGCAGATCGACGCCCAGGCCCAGGCGGCCGTGGCCGGTATCCGCGACGACGTGGTGCTGCTGGCACTCAGCGCAGCCGAGAAGGTCACACGGAAGTCCCTGTCCGGCGATGACCACCGCAAGATGGTGGAGGAAGCGCTTGCCGACGCCGATCTCAGCGGGCTGCAGAAGGCCTGATGAGCGTCGCGTCGACATATGCCGAGGCACTCTTTGAAGCTGCACAGGCGCAGAGCGCCGTCGATCAGGTGCGCACGGAACTCGCTGAGTTCTCTGCGGCCATGGCCGACGGCACCGAGCTCCACGCGGCATTGACGAACCCGCGGTTCGAGACGACGGCCAAGAGGGCGGCTGTCGGCGAGATCATGGAGGGCGCCCACCCGGTGTCCAGCGGGTTTGTGCAGGTGCTCATCGATCGCGGCCGGCTTGGCGAGATTGATGACGTGCTCGCGGCGTATGGCCGCCGTGTCGACACCGCCGAGGGGCGGGTCGTGGTGGCTGCTGTCACCGCCGTGCCGCTGACTCCTGAACTGCGCGACCAGATCCGCGAGAAGGTGCGCGCCCAGACCGGACGCGACGCCGAGATCGAGGAGACCGTGGACCCGTCCATCATCGGCGGCCTCGTGCTTCGTGTCGGCGACGTCGTCGTTGATGCATCGCTCCGCACCAGGCTCGAGGAGATGCGTCGCTCACTCGAGACCACGCCCGTCGACCTGTCCAAGGCCGTCGAGGCTTGACGCCCACGCTGCTCCGCTCCAGAAGAACGAGAAAGGTAACAACCACCCGATGAAGCTCCGCCCCGACGAGATCACCAAGGTTCTGCGCGCCCAGATCGAGCAGTACGAGGGCGTCGCCGAGGCCGACGAGGTCGGGACCGTCCTGCAGGTGGGTGACGGTATCGCCCGCGTGCACGGCCTCCCCTCGGCGCTTGCGCTCGAGATGCTCGAACTGCCTCACGGCGTCTCCGGCCTGGCCCTGAACCTCGAGGAGGACAACGTCGGCGTCGTGCTGCTTGGCGAGGACACCCTCATCAAGGAGGGCGACCCGGTTCGCCGCACCGGCAAGGTCATTCAGGTCCCCGTGGGCGAGGCACTCCTCGGCCGCGTGGTTGACCCGCTTGGCGTGCCGCTCGACGGCCGTGGCCCAATCGCCTCCACCGAGTTCCGCCCCGTGGAGTTCAAGGCCCCGGGTGTGGTGCAGCGCCAGCCCGTGACCCAGCCGCTTCAGACCGGTATCAAGGCCATCGACGCACTCATCCCGATTGGCCGTGGCCAGCGTGAGCTGATCATCGGTGACCGCCAGACCGGCAAGACGACGATCGCGATCGACACGATCATCAACCAGCGCGGCCAGGACGTGAAGTGCTTCTACGTGGCCATCGGCCAGAAGGCATCGACCGTCGCCCAGGTTGTGGAGCGCCTGCGCGAGGCCGGCGCCATGGAGTACACGACGGTGGTTGTGGCATCGGCAGCCGCCAGCGCCCCGCTCAAGTATCTGGCCCCGTACTCGGGTGCCGCCATGGCGGAGTACTTCCTCTACAACGGTCAGCACGCCCTGTGTATTTACGACGACCTCTCCAAGCAGGCTGACGCCTACCGCCAGATGTCGCTGCTGCTCCGGCGCCCGCCGGGCCGTGAGGCATTCCCCGGCGACGTGTTCTACCTGCACTCCCGTCTGCTGGAGCGCGCCTGCAAGCTGTCCGACGAGCTCGGTGGCGGGTCGCTTACGGCGCTCCCCATCATTGAGACGCAGGCCGGTGACGTGTCGGCGTACATCCCGACCAACGTCATTTCCATCACCGACGGCCAGATCTTTCTCGAGTCCAAGCTCTTCTACTCGGGCGTGCGTCCTGCGGTGAACGTGGGTATCTCGGTCTCGCGCGTGGGTGGTAACGCCCAGATCAAGGCCATGCGCAAGGTGGCCGGTCGCCTCAAGATCGAGCTGTCGCAGTACCGCGACCTCGAGGCCTTCGCACAGTTCGGATCCGAGCTGGACGCCGCCACGCAGCAGACGCTGTCCCGTGGTGCGCGTCTGGTGGCCTCGCTCAACCAGCCGGCCTTCCAGCCGTGGCCGGTCGAGGAGCAGGTGGTCATCATGTTTGCCGCCGGTCGCGGGTTCCTCGACACGGTTGCCCCGTCCGACGTCTCGCGCATCAACGATGAGATCCGCGGCGCCCTGCGCGACGAGGGAACGATCCTCACGGAGATCCGAGAGACCAAGGACCTGCCGGACGCCCTTCAGACCAAGCTGTCCTCGTTCCTCGAGGGCCTGATGAAGAAGCTCGCCCCAGCGGCGACAACGGCCTAGGCAGGAACGTGGCCAGCCAGCAGGACATCAAGCAGCGCATCACCTCGATCACCGGGACGAGCAAGATCACCCGGGCGATGGAGCTGGTGGCGTCCGCGAAGTTGCGTCGTGCGCAGGTGCGCATTGAGGCGCTGCGGCCGTACGCCAAGGGCATGCGCCGCCTTATGTCCGGAGCGGCGCGCCGCTCGGGCAGCCTGAATGGCATTCCGCTCCTCGAGGAGCGCGAGGAGACACGCCGCGCATCGGTCATCGCTGTCACGGGCGACCGCGGTCTGGCCGGCGCCTTCAACGTCAACGTGATCCGCCGCAGCCTGCAGGAGGCGGACGATCTCATTGAGCAGGGCTTTGACGAGGTTGTGTTCACCGCCGTGGGAAAGAAGGGCGGCGGCACCCTGCGCTTTCGCGGCAAGGTGCTCGACAACCACTTTCAGGGCTTTTCGAGCGAGCCCACATTCGTCGACGCAACCACCGTGGCCGACTTCGTGAGCGAGCGCTTCCTCGAGGGCGAGGTTGACAAGGTGGTGCTCGTATTCAACGAGTTCAAGTCGGTGGTTGAGCAGCGCGTCACCGCCGAGCAGCTTCTGCCTGTGCCACGTGATTTCGTTGACGACGCCGATGGCGATGGCGAGGTGGACGAGGAGCCGGAGTTCAGCAAGGCGCTCGCCGAGTTTGAGCCGGAGCCCCAGACCCTGCTCGAGCAGTTGCTGCCGACCTTCATCAACACCACGATCTACCGCGCACTCCTTGAGAGCGCAGCCGCCGAGCATGCCGCCCGGCGCACCGCCATGAGCAATGCCAGCGACAACGCCGGCCAGCTCATTGACGACCTCACACTCGCAATGAACCGCGCCCGTCAGGCCGCGATCACTCAGGAGATTCTTGAAGTGGTCGCGGGAGCGGACGCACTCAGCTAGACCAAATGCAGCACCTGAACCCACACCGAACGGGACGGATCACCACCAGATGAGCACCAACGGGAAGAACACCGGGACGATCCTCGAGATCAAGGGCGTCGTGCTTGACGTCCGCTTCGGCGACGACCTTCCGGGCATCTACAACGCCCTTGAGATCACCCGTCCCGACGGCACCATGCTCGTGGCTGAGGTGCAGCAGCTCCTCGGCGACGACAAGGTGCGCGCGGTGGCCCTCGACACCACCGACGGCCTGTCGCGCGGCACCGACGTCATCGACACCGGCGGTCCGATTACGGTCCCTGTGGGCGAGCCCACCCTGGGGCGCATCTTCAATGTGCTCGGACAGACGATTGACGAGGGCGGCCCGGTCGGCGAGACCGAGAGGTGGCCGATTCACCGTCAGCCGCCGGCATTCGACCAGCTGTCGCCGACGTCCGAGATCTTTGAGACCGGCATCAAGGTCATCGACCTCCTCGCCCCGTACGTGAAGGGCGGCAAGGTGGGTCTGTTCGGCGGTGCCGGCGTGGGCAAGACGGTGCTCATTCAGGAGCTCATCCACAACATCGCGCAGGAGCACGGTGGACTGTCGGTATTTGCCGGCGTGGGCGAGCGCACCCGTGAGGGCAACGACCTGTGGCTTGAGATGAAGGAGTCCGGGGTCATCTCGAAGACCGCCCTGGTGTACGGCCAGATGAACGAGCCGCCGGGTGCCCGTCTTCGTGTGGCGCTCAGTGGCCTGACGATGGCGGAGTACTTCCGTGACGTCGCCGGCCAGGACGTGCTGCTGTTCGTCGACAACATCTTCCGCTTCGTGCAGGCGGGGTCCGAGGTATCGGCGCTTCTCGGCCGTATGCCGTCGGCCGTGGGCTACCAGCCCACCCTGCAGACCGAGATGGGAAACCTGCAGGAGCGCATCACCTCCACCCGTAATGGTTCGGTCACCTCGGTGCAGGCCATCTATGTGCCTGCCGACGACCTCACCGACCCGGCTCCGGCCGCATCGTTCGCCCACCTCGACGCCACGACCGTGCTCAACCGGTCGATCGCCGAGAAGGGCATCTATCCGGCCGTGGACCCGCTCGACTCAACCAGCCGCGCGCTGTCGGCCGACATCGTTGGTGAGGAGCACTACTCGACCGCAATCCAGGTGCAGGAGATCCTCCAGCAGTACAAGGACCTTCAGGACATCATCGCCATTCTGGGTGTGGACGAGCTCACCGATGAGCAGAAGGTCACGGTGTCCCGTGCCCGTCGCATCGAGCGCTTCCTCTCGCAGCCGTTCAACGTGGCCGAGGCCTTTACCGGTACGCCGGGCGCCTACGTATCGCTGCGCGACACGGTGCGCGGCTTTCGCGAGATCATCGCGGGCAAGCACGACAACCTTCCCGAGGGTGCGTTCCTGTTGGTGGGCACCATCGAGGACGCGGTTGCCAAGGGCGCTGACATGGCCAAGGCCGCCGCGTGAGCACGTCCGCTCCCGAGAAGAAGCGCCTCGGGGTGCAGATCCTCACCCCGGAGGGCTCCGTGCACGACGGGGAGGCCGCAATGGTCATCGCCCCGAGCGTGGGTGGCGAGCTGGGCATTCTGCCCCGCCACGTGCCGCTTATCGTGCAGTTGCGCGCGGGTGAGACCCGCCTGAAGCTGCTCGACGAGACCGAAGTCGTCATGGCCACCACCGGCGGCTACATGTCGGTGGAGGACGATCGCGTGCTCATCATGGTTGAGCAGGCCGAACTGGCCGGCGAGATCGATCGCGGCCGGGCCGAAGAGGCCCTGCAGCGCGCCGAGGATGCCCTTGCGGCCGCCGCCGGCGATGAGGTGGCCACACGCAGTGCCGAGGCCGACCGCAAGCGCGCCGAGAACCGCCTGAAGGTTGTCGACAAGCAGTCATAGGCTTGACCCGCCCGGACGGTCCGGGAACCCGAGCTCCATAGGAGAAATACATGGCGAATCCTGTTCGCGTCGTCGTCACCGGTGCCGCCGGTCAGATCGGCTACGCACTGCTCTTCCGTATTGCAAGCGGCCAGCTACTGGGCCCCGACACCCAGATCGAGCTGCGCATGCTCGAGATCCCGCAGGCCCGCGGCGCGCTTGATGGCGTGGCCATGGAGCTGGACGACTGTGCCTTTCCGCTGCTGTCGAACGTGGTCCCCACGGACGACCCCGACGAGGCGTTTGACGGCGCCAATGTCTGCATGCTGGTGGGCGCCCGTCCGCGCACCAAGGGCATGGAGCGCGGCGACCTGCTTGAGGCCAATGGCGCCATCTTCACCGTGCAGGGCAAGGCCATCAACGACAAGGCCGCCGACGACGTGAAGGTGCTGGTTGTGGGCAACCCCGCCAACACCAACGCACTCATCGCCATGCACAGCGCACCTGATGTACCGAACGACCGCTTCACCGCGATGATGCGCCTCGATCACAATCGCGCACTCACGCAGGTGGCTCAGCGCACCGGCGTGGCCGTGTCCGAGGTCACCAACATGACCATCTGGGGCAACCACTCGGCCACGCAGTACCCCGACGTGGTGCACGCGAAGGTAAGCGGTGCATCTGCCTGGGACGCCATCGGCGACGAGGCATGGGTTGCCGACACCTTTATTCCCACCGTGCAGACCCGCGGTGCCGCCATCATCGAGGCGCGCGGCGGTTCGAGCGTGGCATCGGCGGCCAACGCGGCCATCGATCACATGCACGACTGGGTACTGGGATCCCGCCCCAACGACTGGGTGTCGATGGGCGTGTGCTCGACGGGTCAGTACGGCACGCCCGAGGGGCTCATCGTCGGGCTCCCCACCACATGCTCCGGCGGTCAGTGGAGCGTTGTGGAGGGTCTGGACCTCGACGAGTTCAGCAAGCCGCGCATTGACGCGTCGGTTGCCGAACTGGCCGAGGAGCGTCAGGCCGTGAAGGACCTGGGCCTGATCTAGGCGCGGGATCGCCGGTGAACCCGGCGGTGTCCAGCAGCACACGCGAGGGGGCCCAAAAGGGCCCCCTCGCCGCATTGTGCGTTCAGTTACCCGAGCATCGCGGGTTTCACGCTCATCACCCTTTGCGTCCCAGGTGCCTCCGCGGTGCAATGGATCCACGATCCGAACCCGAAATGGACCCTCCCCCCGCCGCTCGTGGCGTCCAACGATTTCCGTGCCCAGTCGTAGTTCGCCGGGCCGGTGACGTAGTGCTCGTAGGATTTCAAGAAGAAGTCCTTTCCCATCGGCGGCGCCGATTCCATCCATTTCTTCTGGTCGCGCTCCCACCCGGGGGTCTCGCCCCAGATGCGTACACGTGTGTTGCAGGCGCTTCCACTGTCGGCCAGCTCTTGCACCGCGAACCATCCGTTGTACGGACACGCATAATTTGTCCCAACTGGGCACGGGAAGACGTGGCGCCGCTCGGCACGCACGTGCTGGCGCACGACGTACCACCCATCGGCACCAACCGCATCGGGGAAGGCCGGGATAAAGCGGTCGACCCCGCCGTATGAGGAGTTGATCACCGTGCCGACGGTGCTGATGGCGCCGTAGTCGAGCGGGCGGTCCAACGTGTGGCCCGCCGACACCTTCAGCGCGCGGCCTTGGTCGAGCACGATCATCGTGCGTGCGGCCAGACCCGGGAGGAGGTACTGCTTGACCGTGCCCATTACGTCATAAGGGTCCATGCCCGTGATAACCCGGTCAACCGTCGCCTGGTAACTCTTGGCTAGCGTCCCATCGTTCTTCAGCTGCGCGCCCACGACCATGAGGTAGCCGTACTGCTGGAAGATGTTGGCGTAGTACGTGGTGCTCTGGCGTGTGATCTGCGCGAGGTCGGTCGTGATGATGGGCGTGCGCGGGTTGTTCTCCGCGCGGCTCACACCGACGGCCTGGTCCTGCTGGCGCAGGCTGCTCCACCACGACCAGTACGCGACACCGTTGAGGCCAGCGCGCAATTTGGTGCCGGTGTAGTACGACGCCGTCAGATCAATGTTGGTGGGCAGAAACGTGATCTGGCCCTGCATGTAGGCGAGCGTCTCGTTGATGGCCTCGGCCGTGGGCTGCGGCGCTTCGGTTGCCGATCCGCCGATGTAGGCGCCGCACGTGGCGCCGGGTGATGACGCCTTGATCATGCACGCCAGCACAGCGTCCCATGCGGTGAGGGCGTTGGTGCCGTTCAGGTCGACCCCACGAAGAGCGTCGGCGTACCCGGAGAGGTTCTGCTGGTTCAGCAGGTTCTCTACCTGGTCAAACCGCGCCATTACCTGGATGTGGTTGGCGTCGATGGTCTTCTTGAGGGCATCCACCTTGGTGTGGAGTGCGCGGATGTTGTCGCTGTCGCTCGCCAGACACGGCTGACCCACCTTTTGGTTCTTGAGGCAGGCGTTCACCTTCGAATACGTCTGGAACGCACCCGATGCCAGCGTGGAGATGAACGCCGAGGCGCTGCCCGCACCGATGAGGAACGCTGCGGCGGCGGCGAGGCCGACAATTGCACGACGGGGGGAACGGATGGTGCACTCCCTTGAAGGTTGCCTTTGTTGAGAGTGTCACAAAACGACACCACCGCCTGATCGCGGCCGCTTACGATCACGGGATGGGCATCGGCATTCCTTCAGTCCTGCGCATTCCTGCGTTCCGCCGGGTGTGGCTCGCGAGCGTGGCCAGTAACGGCGGCACGTGGCTTCAGGCCGTGGCCGCTGGCTGGGTGGTGTGGGAACTCACCGGTAGCGCCGTGGTGGTGGGCGCGCTTGCACTGGCGTATCGAGCGCCTGCCCTGCTGTTCTCCACATGGGGCGGCAAGATCGCCGATCGCCACGACTGGCGGGCGGTGGGCATCGTCACGTTCCTGGTGCAGGCGCTGGGTGCTCTGGTGCTGGCCATCCTCTTCTGGACAGGGCACATCACGGTGCCGGTGATCTTCGCGGCCACCATTGCCATCGGCACCGGGTTCGCCTTCGGGCTTCCCTCGGTGCTGGCGCTGGTGCCTGCACTGGTGCCCGTGGGGCGCTTGCAGGACGCCGTTGCACTGAACGCCGTTGGAATCAACGTGGCACGCATGGTGGGACCGATGATCGGCGGGGTGGTGCTCGCCTTTGCCGGGGCGGCATGGTGCTTTCTGCTCAATGCCGTGTCGTTCCTCGCCCTGGTGCTCGCGCTTGCGGTGATCCCCCGGCTTAATCAGGGCTCCCGGGTGCCCAAGCGCCTGCGAACTGCGGTGTCGTATGTGGTGCACGACCGCGCCGCGCGCCGGCTGCTCATCGGCATGGCGGTATTCATGATGTTCGCGGGGCCGGTACAGGAATTGGCACCGGTCGTGGTGCAGCGTGTGGGTGGGGGTCCGGTGGCTCTGGGTCTTCTGCTCGGCGCGATGGGCACAGGGGCCCTGATGGGTGCATGGGCGCTCACCACGCTGTCGGGGCGCGGCCTGCCGCGCCACATCTCAATTCCCGTGGCCACGTTGGGATTTGGGGTGGCGCTGGGCGTGGTTGCGGTTTCGCCATGGCTCGGGCTCACCATTGCCGGCATGGTGGTGGCCGGGGGCTTCTGGATATGGCTGCCCACTCTCACCAACGCTGCCATTCAGATGTCGTCGCCAAGCGAGCTTCTGGGGCGCATGCTCGGCTTCTACCAGCTGTCGGTCATCGCACCGATTGCGCTCGGATCGGTGCTATTCGGGTGGATCGCCCAGCGCATCGGTATCGGCTGGAGTCTGGGAGTTGCCACGCTCTGCCTGGTGGGCTGGGGAACATGGACCCTGTTCAACCCCGTACCCGAGATCGACAGGGATATCCGCACCATCCGCAACTGAGAGGCGGAACGTGTTGATCCGGGGTCGGGGGAGGCCTCCGGTATGCTGGACGACGTGGATGAGGCCCGTCTTGCCGAGCGTCTGATCGCCCACGACACCTCCGATGCCGCAGGTCTGGCGGTGGCCACTGACTTCGTGTCGGGGTGGCTGGAGGGTCGGGGTGCCGACGTGACCCGGCGTACCTATGAGGACCGCGAGGTGCTCATCGCCCGTGCCGGCAACGGCCCGGTGAAGATCATCTTCCATGGGCACCTCGATGTCGTGCCCGGGCGCCCCGACCAGTTTGCGCCGCGCATCGACGGCCACCGGTTGTTCGGGCGTGGCGCGTATGACATGAAGGGCGCGCTCGGGGCGATGATGCTGGCCGTGTGCGACCTGCACGACCGCCCTCCCGAAGGTGCCACCGTCGAGTTCGTGATGGTGCCCGACGAGGAGCGCGCCAACCCCGGCCGCAACGCATCAGAGATGCTGGTGGCCGATGGCCTGCGCGCTGACATGGTGATCTGCGGCGAGCCAACCGATATGCAGGTGGGCGTGCAGGCGAAGGGCGTGCTCATTCTGGAGATCGATGTGGAGGGCCGTGCCGCGCATGGCTCCACGCCATGGCTCGGCGACAACGCCGTATTGCGCGCGCTCGAGCTGTACCGCCGCATCGAGTCGCTGCCCTTCACAAATGCGTCAACACCGCTGTTCGCACGCCCATCCGTGAACCTGGGACGCATTTCAGGCGGTGATGCGGTGAACAAGGTGCCCGATGCCTGTCGAATCGATGTGGACATCAGGTATCTGCCCGGGCAGGACCCCGAGGAGATTCTGCGCCAGGTGCGCGACGCCGGCCCGGCCCGCGTAGAGGTATCCATCGCCCGTCCACCGGCCGACACCGACCCCGACCACCCGCTCGTGACGGCGCTCATCGGCGCGGCGTCGTCGTATGACGACTGCACAACGTCGGTGGGGCGCAACGGGGCCTCAGACGCCGTCGCCTTTCTTGAGGTGGGCGTGCCCGCCGTTGAGTTCGGGCCGAGAGGTGCCGGCCACCACGGCCCCGATGAACACGTGGACCTGCCGAGCCTTGCGATCTACCGACGCGCACTGGTGGACTTCGCGCGGGCCTCGGGTGCCCTGGCACCCCTCATGGATGCCCATCGCGGCGGGGAGGCACTCGCATGAGCGATGAGCTGCCGCCACGTCCCGATGACGACGAGATCGCTGAGGTCCTCGCCTCGGGCGACGATGGCGACGCCGCGCCTGTGACGAAGAAGTCGGCGTGGTACCGGGTCCCGCGCCGCCGCCGCCGCTGGCCGTGGTTCGCCATGTGGATCGCGCTGCTGATCGTGGGCGTGGGCGGGGGGCTGGCCGTGGCCAGTTTCCAACTGCTCAACAACACCCTGGCCGAGGCGAGCCCCAATACGCCCGCGGTGCTTCAAGCCGAGAAGGCCGTTGACCCGCAGCTGCCGGGCGCACCCATCAACATCCTGCTGCTGGGCTCTGACACGCGCGCCGGCCAGGAGGGGTCCGGTGGCGACCCGGGGCGCTCCGACTCGATCATCCTCATCCGTATGGACAACGACCAGGGCTTCATCTCGATGCTCTCGTTCCCACGCGATCTCTACGTCAATATCCCGGGCCACGGCCTGGACAAGATCAACTCGGCATTCGCCCTCGGTGGCCCGGCGAAGTCCATCGAGACGGTCAAGGCGCTTACGGGCCAGCCCATCAACTACTTCGTGAACATCGACTTCAACGGGTTCGTGAAGCTGGTGGATCAGGTGGGCGGCGTGTACCTCGATGTGGACCGCAAGTACTTTCACAAGAACACCCCCGGCGACCCGAACTCGTACTCCGAGATCGATCTGAAGCCGGGGTACCAGCGCATGAGCGGTAAGGATGCACTGTCGTACGTGCGCTACCGCCATACCGACTCGGACTTCGCCCGCATCGCGCGTCAGCAGGCGTTCCTCTCGGAGCTCAAGCGCCAGACCAACCGGTTCGGCAACCTGCCCGAGATACCCTCGTACGCGGGCATCTTCGCCCACAACATCACCACCAACATCAAGTCGGTGCCGGTGCTGCTGGGAATTCTTCAGCAGGGAATCACCACCGATAAGGACCGCATCGCACGCGTGGCGATCAGCGGTACGCCCACCATGCGCAATGGGGCGTCCATCGTGGAGGCGCCGGCATCGGAAGTGTCCGCCAAGGTGGATGAGTGGCTGCATCCGTCATTCACTCAGGGCACCGGCGCGGCCGTGGTGAGTCCGAACGACGTGGCCGTTGACGTGCTGAATGGCAATGGCGCGCTGCTGTCGGCCGACGATGCCGCGCAGCAGCTGCGCGACAAGGGCTGGAATGCCACGAGCGGCGGCAACGCCGACGCATTCGGTAAGTCGGAGACCATCGTGCAGTACGCCGACGGCAAGCGCGACGCGGCGCAGGCCATCGCCAAGTTGTTCGGCCCGAAGACCAACATCGGGGCCCTGCCGAAGTCGCAGCAGTCGAAGGGTGTTGATCTTCGGGTGGTGCTCGGCGAGTCGTATGACGGCAGCCTGGCAACGGCGGTGAAGCCGTCGAAGGTCAAGGCCGCCCGGCCACAGGCCAATGTGGTGTGGACCACCTCGCTCGTGCCTCTGCTCTCGCGCGTGCAGAAGGCCACTGGCCTGAAGGTGATGGTGCCGCTGCGGGTGCCGAGCGGATCGTCGCTCAAGATCGTGCGCTCCTACCGGGTGAACACCGGTGGGCAGGGGCCGCAGGCGCTCAAGATGGTGTTCCAGGTGCCCTCCGGCACGTACTGGGGCTATCAGATCCTCGATTGGCCGGACCCCCCGCTGCTCGATGGACGTACCGGCGTGGTGAACAGTGGCGGCCGCGAGTACTCCACGTTCTACGACGGCAAGAACCTCATGCGCCTTGCCTGGCAGAAGGACGGCGTGACCTACTGGATTTCCAACACGCTCGACTACCAGCTGTCGCCTGAGACGATGTACGCCATCGCGAAGTCGGCGCGTCCGCTGGGCCGGGCCAATCTGCCCAAGGGGCAGACGTCAACATCGATTCCCATGGAGCAGGACGCGTACACGCCGTGAGCGGTCTTTCGCGTATCGGTGTAATCGGGGCCGGATACGTTGGACTCGTGACGGGGGCGTGCCTGGCGTCGCTCGGTCACTTGGTCACCCTTCGCGACATCGACCCCGAAAAGGTCCGCATGATCGAGGCTGGTGAGCCTCCCATTCACGAAGACGGCCTGGCCGAGCTGATGGCTGAGCACCGGGAGCGCCTGACCGCCACGCTTGATCTGGCGCAGATGCTCGCGGCATCAGAGATTGTGTTCATCGCCGTTGACACACCGCCCACGCACTCGGGCGATGCCGACCTGTCGCGCGTCATGACGGTGCTCGACGAGCTCGAGGCCGTGGGCGGCACCGGCGACCACGTGCTGGTGATGAAGAGCACGGTGCCGGTGGGCACCGGCGAGCGGGTGCGCATGGAGATGGACAAGCGCGGACTGGCGCATGTGGGCTACTGCTCCAACCCGGAGTTTCTCAAGGAGGGGGTGGCAATCGCCGACTTCCTCGACCCGGACCGTGTGGTGGTGGGCGACTTCCGCCCGGGCGATGGCGACCGCGTCGCGGCCCTCTACGAGCCACTCGGCGCGCCGGTACTTCGTACATCCGTGCCGACCGCCGAGATGATCAAGTACGCCAGCAACGCGTTTCTCGCCACGAAGATCTCATTCATCAACGAGATCGCCAACGTGTGCGAGGAGGTGGGCGCCGACGTCACCGAGGTGGCCCAGGGAATGGGACTCGACCCCCGTATCGGCCCCCAGTTCCTGTCGGCGGGAGTGGGATTTGGGGGGAGCTGCCTCGATGGCCGGGAGTCGGTGCTCGTCCGGGCCGGCGGCACCGTCAGCCTGCGTTCGCTGGAAGCACTCTGGGCTGAGCACGGGCACGACGATGGCTCGGTGGCGGAGCCGGTCGGGGTCGAGGTGGCCGCGTGGTGGCCGGGCTGCGAGGCGCCCCAGTTCTTCCCGGTGCGCGCCCTCACGCGTCGCGAGCACCCAGGTGACCTCGTCGAGATCGTCACGAAGATGGGCCGCCGCATCATGGTGACGCCTGACCATCCGATGGTGGCCACGCGGGACCCCGGTTCGGGCGAGGTCGACGTGCGGCACGCCCGCGATATCGACGACGGCGATTGGCTTCCGATCGCGCTGGGTGCCGCCGACCGTGACCACCACGCGCTTCGGGAGATCAGTGCGCTGGCGGGAATGGCGCACGCCGGCCTCGGGGAGGGTCAGGTCATCGCACGCCCCGACACCGACGTGCTGCCGAACATCGGCGCCCCGGCAATTCGGCGGGCGATTGCGCCACTGGGTCACGGGCGCGGTGCGCGCGTGCGTTCGTACGACATCGTCCGCTCGGGTGCCCTCCGCGTGCCGGAGCTCCGGGCGGTCGGGCTTGACCCCCGCGATGCGTCGCTCGGGACCGCCACGAACGGCATGTATATCCCCGGCGGCATCATGCTCGACCAGTCGTTCTGGCGCGTCGCTGGCCTCTACGTGGCCGAGGGGCACGTGTCGCGTGACGGCGATCGCACACGCATCTCGTGGAGTTTCCACCCGACCGACGAGGAGCACCTGGTCGCAGAGGTGCTCGGCTACTGGCACTCACGCGGTGTGGATGCCGATGTCAGGCGGGCGCCGACGACACATCAGGTAACCGTCTCATCCCGACTCCTTGGGGGCATCTGGGAGGGTGTGCTGGGATTCGGGCGCAACTCGTACACGCAGCGCATCCCAGACCTGCTGTGGACGGCACCCACCGAGGACCGCCGCGCCTTTCTTGCGATGGCGTGGCAGGGGGACGGCTCGTGGTCGTACGTATCGGGTGGGCCATCTGTTGTTCTCGAGTACGGAACCGTCAGCCACGAGATGGCCGACGGCCTGCTCCGAATCCTTGGCGAGTTGGGCATCGTCGCGCGGCTGAAGGTTGGGCGCACTGCGCGATCAACAGTTGACACCTACTGGCTCACGGTTTCGGGGGCTGCCCAGACTGAGCAACTCCTTGATCTGGTGGACCCCGCCGATCGCGGCGAGATCGAGGCAGCGCTCGGGCGCACCTCGCGTATTCGCCCGACGGGCTACCGGCGCGATGGCACAGGGACGTCATGGGTGCGGGTTGTTCGAACGGCGAGGCGTCCCTCGCACGGGCACGTGTACTCGCTCGAGGTCCCGGGTCCGCACACGGTCGTGACGACTGGTGGACTCGTGGTGCACAACTGTTTCCCCAAGGACGTCAGCGCCCTTAAGCAACTTGCGGGAAACAGCGGCTATCACTTCCAACTGCTCACCTCGGTGATCGAGGTCAACGAGCTGCAGAAGCGCCGCGTGATCGGCAAGCTGAGGCGCCACCTCGGGCCGCTGGAGGGCCGCGTGGTGGCACTGCTCGGGCTGGCATTCAAGCCGGGGACCGACGACATGCGAGAGGCATCCAGCGCCGTTCTGGCTGGTCGACTGCTGGCCGAGGGAGCAACGGTGCGGGGATATGACCCCGTGGCCATTGAGGCTGCGCGCGCCCTCCTGCATGCGGTGGATCTGTACGAGGACGTCGAAGCCTGCGTACGCGGCGCCGATGCCGTGGTGCTGGTGACCGAGTGGCCTGAGATCCTCGCGCTCGACTGGGCACGCGTGCGGTCGCTCATGCGCGGCGACGTGCTGGTTGATGGCCGAAACGCCCTTGATCCGGCAACCATGGTGGCCGCCGGCTTCGCGTACGAGGGCATTGGACGGGTGATCCCGTCGTGAGCGGTGTGGGCGGGGTGGATCAGGCCGTCATTCTCGTGGGCGGTCAGGGCACGCGCATGCGCCCTCTCACCGACACCAGGCCCAAGCCCATGCTCCCGTTGCTCGACCTGCCGTTTGTCGAGCGCCAGGTGGAGCACCTGTCGCGCGCGGGCGTGACCACCATCGTGTTCTCGTGCGGCTACCGGCCAAAGGAGATCGAGGAGTACTTCGGCGACGGGTCATCCCGGGGGCTCACGATGGGGTACGTGGTTGACCCGGAGCCACTCGGCACCGCTGGAGCCATTGCCAACGCCGAGCCGCTGCTGCACGCGGGTGACGTATTCGTGCTGAACGGCGACATCCTCACCGACCTCGACCTGGCCGCGCTCGTTGCGCACCACCGTGGTCTGGGGGCAGACGCCACCATCGCCCTCACCCCGGTTGAGGACCCGAGTGCATTTGGTCTGGTGCGTACCGACGTCGACGGCCGGGTGAGCGAGTTCGTGGAGAAGCCGACGGCAGATGAGATGATCCCCGGCGAGCCCTATCGGATCAACGCCGGTACCTACGTGCTGTCGGCCGCAGCCCGCGACGCCATTCCAAAGGGTGTGCAGGTGTCGATTGAGCGCGACACCTTTCCGCTGCTGGCCGCGCGAAACGCGGTGGGGGCCCTGGCGTCTGATTGCTACTGGCGCGACATCGGCACCCCGGCCTCGTACCGCGATGCCCACCTCGACGTGCTGGCGGGGCTGGTGAGCTTCATTCCCTCTCCCGGCGCATCGTGGGTTGACGACACCGCCACTGTGGACCCCTCTGCTGTGATCGGTGCCGGTTCGTGCATCGGCCCCGGAGCCGTCATCGCATCGGGTGCGGTTGTGGATGGTGCCATCGTGGGTGGTGGCAGCGTGGTGGGGGAGGGCGCCCGGGTGACCGGGGCCGTGCTTGGCCGACGGGTCACCGTGGCCCCGGGTGTGGTCATCAGCGGCATGGTTGTTGCGGGGGACGATGCGACGTTTCCGGGCGGCCTGGTGATCGACGGCGCGGCAAGTATTCCCAGCGGGTCGACGGCGGGGGACACCGAGGCCCGCTGATAGCCTGATCCGCATTGCCGGGGCCATTCCCGGCGTGATCAGGGGGACTCATCAGGATGTCGGAACTGGACCTTCCCGAGGTACTGGGTGTTGACCGCGCGGGGCTCATTGATGGGCTCGCGTCATCGGTTGCCGTGTTCGATCAGGCGCGTGCCGCTGCCGAGGCCCTCGAGATCCCGTTCCCATCCGATGCCGTGAAGGACGTGCTGATCTGCGGCATGGGAGGGTCGGCCGTCGCGGGCGACCTCGTCACCACGCTCTATTACGAGCAACTGCGCCGTCCGGTGCAGGTGCACCGCGGCTACTACCTGCCCGGCTGGGCCGGTCCCGACACGCTCCACCTGCTGTTGTCGTACTCGGGCGAGACTGAGGAGACCCTCACCGCCGCGATGCAGGCAATGGAGCGCGAGTCACCAGCACTTGCCGTGACAAGCGGCGGCAAGATCGACACCTGGTACGGCGAGCGCGGCGTTCCCGTGCTGAAGATTCCAGGTGGCCTGCAGCCGCGTATGGCACTGCTGCACATGCTGGTGCCCACCGTGGTGTTCATGTCGCGCCTCGGCATCATTCCCGATCAGACCGCCGAGCTCGACGCCGCGCGCGAGTCCATCGCCGCCGCGATCGATGCCTATGGCCCCGACCGCCCCACCGAGGCCAACACCGCCAAGCAGCTGGCCATGCGTCTGGCCAATCACGTACCGCTTATGTACGGGGCGGAGGTCACCGCCGGGGTCGCGTACCGCTGGAAGTGCCAGTTCAACGAGAACGCCAAGCAGCCCTCATTCGCCTCTGTGCTGCCCGAGCTCGACCACAACGAGATCGTGGGCTTTGAGAAGTCGGGTGCATTCGGTGAGCAGGCCGTTGTCGTCATGCTCAAGGACCCCCGCCAGCACCGGCAGGTTGAGCGTCGCATCGCGCTCACCCGCGACATCATCCGTCCGGGTGTCAGCGACGTCATCACCATTGAGGGCGAGGGAGAGACCCCGCTTGCCCGCCTCATGGACCTGGTGCTGCTGGGCGACTACGTCACGCTCTACGCCGCCTGCCTCCGGCGCGTTGATCCCGAGCCCGTCGATTCGATCGGCACCCTCAAAACGGGGCTTGCCACCACAGGAAACCAGCGCCTGCAGGCCGGGCAGTCGGGCTCCATCTAGTACGCCGTCCGCGTGGTGGGGGCTAGACGACGGGCCCAACCGGGGCGGATGACCGATACGTCCACTCAGGCTGCGGGGGACGTCGGGCCCAACCGGGTTCGGCCGTCGACAACTCCCGATGCAACCAATCGCGGAAACGGCCCGCAATTGGTGGCGCGCTGCGGTAGTCGCCGACCGAACCCGGTCGGGCCCTCTTACCAGTAGCGAATGAGCGTTCACACCAAGGTCCGTGACCCGGGCGCATCCGCAGAGCGATGGCGGGTCCGGGATGGTTTGCCGAATACCGCAGCATTCCGCCCTGCCCCCGGGCGAAGCCCGT
>JBAXJA010000013.1:0-23463 GCA_037138115.1 Thermoleophilia bacterium
GCGGTCGGTGCCCAGCCGTTCCCCGCCGTTGCGGAGTCTGCGACGACGAGGTCGGTGAAGGTCGCCCCGCCATCGTTCGAGACCGACAGCGCCTTGATGTATGGCCGACCGGCGACACCGAAGGTCGTGTTGCTCCAGCCCCAGCTGGTGCCGCTTGCCTGATCAAGGCCACGGGAGGAGGTTGCCTGCTCGGTTTGACCGGCGGTGGAAGTGGGAATGGCGGCGGATGCACTCCCTGCGATCGCGCCGACCACTGCGAGCCCGGCGGCAGCGGCGATGACGGTAAAGCGGCGGACGGAATTCACGGTGCCTCGCTTCGGAGGGAAGGGGACTGCAAATTAGCAAAGGAGCGCTCGTCCTGTGACTTCCTAGGTGTCGCTGTTGCTGGTCGATGGAGGGCTAGCGACCCGTGGTGGAGAAGTGCTGGTAGTCCTTCGTTCCGCTCCAGCGTCCGCCCCAGCCCCACCCGAGACTGTCGAAGATGCGCACCATGGCGCCGCCATCAATGGCCACGCCGGAGCCGGGTCGGCGTGCGACGAACACCTTGCTGGCGGTGTGGGCCACCGACCCGCCCGAGGTGACGTACGGATTCTCGATCGGGTTGATGTCAATCGCCCGGCCGTAGGCGTGGTTGCTCCACCTGCTGCTGCCCGTGGCATTCCGGCAGTTAAACGCCGAGGTGTTGTCATCCTCGATGCTCTTCCAGTCGTCACCTCCGTACGCCTCGATGGGGCGCATCTTCCTGATGGGGATCCCGGCTGCGTACATCTTGCGAAGTGCCGCGGCGGTGGCCGTGGCGGCGTCCTCATTGACGATGAGCGTGCCGGTGCGATCGTTGCCCGCGAAGTCGTGATGGGTGGCAGTGACCGCACGCAACTGATTGAGGCCCACCGGGCAGCCGGCGTGCCATACCGATGGAGTCATCGCCGCGCGCTGCGCCTTGGAGATCGGGGCGATGGTCACATGAAAGGCCGCAGATGCCACGGGTGTACAGGCGAGGGCGCCCATGGCGACGATGGGCAGCATGCGTCGTGCGTTCATATGGTCGAGGCTAGTGCGCCTTATCGGACGCGCGACCAGCCCGGGCGAGCACGAACGCTCCCAGAATGGCCGCGACCACCGACGCGCCCAGTACTCCCGCCTTGGTCGCCTCGCTTATGGAGGGGTCGCTGAACGCCAGATCGGTCATGAACATCGACACAGTGAATCCGATGCCACCCAGCAGACCCACGCCCATCATCTGGCTCCAGCGGGCACCCTCGGGCATGCGCCCCAGCCCGGTGCGAAGTGCAATAAAGGCACCCAGGGGGAGGCCGATGGCCTTGCCCACCACCAGTGCCAGCCCCACGCCCACCGCAGCACGCACGGCGAATGGGGCCTCGAAGGTGGCGGCGCTCAGCACGATGCCGGCATTGGCCAGTGCGAACAGCGGGAGCACCACGAACGACGACCACGGCTGCAGTGCGTGGATGAGCCGCGACGCAGGGGAGACCGCGTCGCGGCTGAGGTGGGCAAGCTCGGTCCAGGCCTTGTCGTCGGCATCGGGGGGCGACGGGTTATCGGAGGTCTGATCGGCCACGTCGCGGGCTGCGCGCGACACCGCCGCCGGTCGCTGCATGGCGCGGGCGGGCATGAGCAGCCCGATGGCCACACCCGCAATGGTGGCGTGCACCCCCGACGCCGCCGTAAATGCCCACGCGAGAAGAGCAAGTAACAGGTATGGGGGCAGGGCACGCACGTGGGCCGAGATCAGCACCCGCATCATCACAAGGGCGCCCGCTGCGGCAGCGAGCCACGCCAGGGAGATGCCGCTGGAATACGCGATGGCAATGACGATGATGGCGCCGATGTCGTCGATCACGGCGACGCCCAGAAGGAACGCCCATATCGCCTGGGGCACCCTGCTTCGCAGTACCGACAGCACGGCGAGCGCGAAGGCGACATCAGTCGCCATCGGAATGCCCCAGCCCGACCCCACGGGCGTGCCGGCATTGATTGCCAGGTAGATGCCGGCGGGGAGCATCATGCCGCCCAGGGCAGCGGCCAGTGGGAGTGCGGCCGCGCGGCGGTCAGACAACTCGCCGATCGCCAGCTCCCGCTTGATCTCCAGCCCGATGAGCAGGAAGAACACGAACATCAGCCCGTCGTTCACCATGGTCACCAGGTTGGTGGTGAGTATGTGATCGCCGAGCCCCAGGGTGAATGAGGTGGACCAGAACGACGTATACGAGTCGCCCGCTGTGTTTGCCCAGATCAGTGCCACCACCGTGGCGGCGAGCAGGGCCACGCCGCCCGCCGCCTGCCACCTCATGAATGACCGGATGGGCCATGCGATGACGCGGGCGGATGTGCGCGACGATCGCGACCAGGGCGCGATCAGGCGGTCGTCGGGATCCTTCTCCACGTTGTGAGGCTAGCGGTGTGGCGTAAGTACCGGGCAGCCCGGCGGTGATACACACTCATGACGATGCCGCGCGTGGTTCGACACATTCTGCTGTTCGTCTCCATTGGTCTGGTGTTGGCGCCCGTTGCCATGGCGCAGCAGCCCACCGTGCTGAGTGGAACCGTCGAACACGTGGTTGATGGCGACACCGTGCGCATCGTCTCGCGCGGCTTCCAGACCACCATCCGCCTCATCGGCATCGACACGCCAGAGACCAAGCGCCCGGGGTACCCGGTGCAGTGCGGTGGTCCCACGGCATCGGCTGAGACCACGCGCCTGCTGCCGGTGGGGCTCGCGGTGCGCGTGGTGTCAGACCCCTCGCAGGACACCCGCGACAAGTACGACCGGTTTCTCGGCTACATCTACCGCGACGGACGGTCGGGGGCACGGGGCTCAGTCAACTACGCACTGGTGGCCAACGGGTTCGCGAAGGCCTACATCTACAGGCCATCCGGCCCGTTTCGGTACGCCCCGCAGTTTCTCTCGGCCGAGGCAACCGCCCGCCGCATCAAGCGGGGTATCTGGGGGTCTCCATGCAACGGCGATACCACGAAGCCGGCATATGTCGCCACCGGCACTGCCACGGGTGCGCGCACGGGCTGCGACCCCAATTACTCAGGCGCCTGCATCCCCAATCCGCCACCCGATCTGGACTGCTCCGACATCACGGCGCGTCGGTTCAGGGTGGTGGGTGTTGACGACCAGCACTTCGACAGCGACGGCGACGGCATCGCCTGCGAGGGCAACCGGTAGTCAGGTGCCTGCGGTACCGGCCTCAGCGCGAGGGCGATCGCTGCTTCGGGCCCAGCGGGCATCGGCGGGGCGACCGCCCGCCAGGTTCCAGGCCGAGTTGACCAGGCCCACGTGTGAGAACGCCTGCGGGAAGTTGCCCAACATGCGCTGGCCATCGTTGTCCCACTGCTCAGCCAGCAGCCCCACGTCGTTACTCAGCGACAGCAGGCGCTCAAAGAGTGCGGTGGCCTCCTCGGTGCGGCCTGCCATGGCGAGGTTGTCCACCAACCAGAACGTGCACAGCAGGAAGGCGCCCTCGCCAGCAGGGAGGCCGTCGATGGTCTCGTCGGCAACGGCGTCGTAGCGCATCACCAGGCCCTCGTACGTGAGGTCACGCTTGATGGCCTCCATGGTGCCCACCACACGCGGGTCGGTAATGGGAAGAAACCCGACCAGCGGGATCATGAGCAGGCTCGCGTCGAGACGGCGCACGTCGTACGCCTGCACGAACGACCCCATCTCCTCGTCAAAGCCGTTGGCACACACCTCGGCGTGCACCTGCGCGCGCTGTTCCCGCCAGCGGTCCACCGGGCCCACCAGGCCGGAGTGCTCCACGGCACGGATGGCACGGTCGAAGGCCACCCAGGCCATCACCTTTGAGTGCGTGAAGTGGCGCCGGGGCCCGCGCACCTCCCAGATGCCCTCGTCAGGCTCGCGCCACCGGGCCTCGAGCGACTCCATGAGCGCCAGCTCCAGTGCCCAGGTGTCGGGGTCGGCCTCCACGCCGATTCGGCGGGCGACGTGCAGCGAGTCCATTACCTCGCCGTAGACGTCGAGCTGGAACTGGTCGGATGCCGCATTGCCGATGCGTACCGGCTTTGCGCCCCCGTAGCCGTCGAGCCAGGGCACCTCCCACTCGGCCAGACGTCGTTCGCCGGCCGCTCCGTACATGATCTGCATGTCCTCGGGGTCGCCGGCCACCGCGCGCAGCAGCCAGTCGCGCCAGGCCACTGCCTCGCGTGTGTAGCCGCCCAGCATCATGGCGTAGAGGGTGAAGGTGGCATCGCGCAGCCAGCCATACCGGTAATCCCAGTTGCGTACGCCGCCGGGCTGCTCGGGCAGCGACGTGGTGGCCGCGGCCAGCATGGCGCCGGTGGGCGCGTACGACAGCGCCTTGAGTGTGATGAGCGATCGCACCACGGGCTCACGCCACGGGCCCTCAAATGGGCAGCGCGAGCTCCAGCTCTCCCACCACTCCAGTGCACTGGCGAGTGCCTGCTCGTGGTGTGGGCCTGCGGGTGCGGGCTCGTTGGACGCGTGGTGGTTGAGCGTGAACCCCACGCGCTCACCGGGGCGCGCCGTGAAGCAGAAGGTGATGTCGCCCTCCTGGCGGGCCACTGGCACGGGGGAGACAATGCGCAGCGCCTCCGGACCCGACACCAGATCGGCACCCTGCGGCAGGTGGCGCACCCACGGGCGGGTGCGGCCGTAGTCGAAGCGCGCGGCCACCACCGACTCCATGGGCACCTCGCCTTCGAGCCCCTCGACGATGCGCACGATGCACGGGCCGCTGGGCTCGGGCGACATCAGGTCGATCACCCGCACGCGGCCTTCAGCACAGGTCATGTCGGTTTCGAGCACCAGCGTCTCGCCCATGTAGCGGCGCGTGGAGTGGGTGACGCCCGAGACGGGGGCCAGACGCCACTCGCCGTTGTCGGGATTGCCGAGCAGCGAGCAGAACACCGCCGGGCCGTCAAAGCGCGGGATGCAGAACCAGTCGATGGTTCCATGGCTGGTGACGAGTGCGCAGGTGCGCTTGTCGCCGATAAGCGCGTGGTCTTCGATTGGGGGTGCAGGGGTGCTCACGCGGCCACTATTCCAGATGAGTCGGTCACTCCGACCGGTCCGGGTCCCGCATGTCCGGTTCATACGACACCATTGGCTCCATGGACGTGAGATTCTCCGACGGCCCGACCGATCTTGTCACCTGGATTGCAGCCGACCCCGGCGTGATGCAGCGGGCGTCGCACGCCGTGGTGGTGGACGGCGGAACGTGGCTCGTGGACCCGGTTGATGCGCCTGCAGTGCGCGACCATCTGGCCGCCATGCCCCCGATCGCGGGCGTCATTCAGCTGCTCGACCGCCACAACCGCGACTGCGCACTCCTCGCAGATCACTTCGGTGCGCCGCTCCACCGGCTGCCAACTAATGCCATCCCCGACACGCCATTTCAGGTGATCTCAGTGCGGTCGAGCCGCCGGTGGACCGAGCGCGCACTGTGGTGGCCCGATCGCAGGTGTTTGATCGTTGCCGAGATGCTCGGCACGGCGTCGTACTTCCGTGTGCCCGGCCAGCGCGTGGGCGTGCACCCATTCGCACGGCTCTCACCGCCGCAGGTGCTCAGTGGATTTGCTGCCGAGCACCTGCTGATGGGCCATGGCGATTCCGTGCACGATTCCGACGCGGGTGCCCTGGCCGATGCCGCCATTGCCCACGCGCGATCGTCGTCGGCGCGGTGGGCGTGGTCACTTGTCACGGGCTCGGTGCGGCGTACCGACCGCGCGCGCCCTATCCTCATCCGCTGATGGACGGGCATCCCGCGCCACCGCCACCCGTGCCCTCGCGGGCCACCGGCGGCATTCTCACGAGGCTCCATGCCATTCCCTGGTGGGGATGGCTCGGGGTACCGCTTGCCGCATGGCTGGTAACCCGGGTACTGGTCACCGGCCTCGCCGTCATCGCCAGCATTGTGCTCGGGCGCCCAGAGTTTGCTCTCGACCCGTCGGTGCCCGAATCGTTCTCGCTGCTGGGCAGCTGGGACACCACCTGGTACCTCGACATCGCCCACCGTGGATATGCCTTTGATGTGGGCCAGGTGGGTCAGGTATTTACCAACGTGGCCTTCTTCCCGCTGCTGCCCATGATCATGTGGGCGGCCATCTCGCTGGGGCTCAACCCGTTCTGGGTGTCGCTGGCAGTGGGCAACGGAATGTTTCTCGTTGCGCTGGTCTCGCTCTTCGCCATTACGAGGGAGCGCTTCGGGCGCGAAATGGCCGTACGCAGCACATGGGTACTGGCCCTCGCCCCACCGGCCATTGCGGCATCAATGGCCTACACCGAGGGCATTGCGCTCGGGCTCGCCATCGGAGCTGCGTACCTGGCGTGGCGCCAACGTTTTGTGTGGGCGGGGTTCGTGGCTGCCTTTGCAGTACTCATCCGTCCTACGGGAGTGGTCATTCTCGTGCCAGTGCTCATGCTGGCCTGGGCTGCGGGATCGGAGGGGCGCTGGCGCAGGCTCATCACCGCTGCGATCCCCACCGGTGTCATCGGGCTGTCGTATCTGGCGGTGATGCAGGTGCGTCAGGGCGGCTGGGACCTGCCACTCAAGGCGCAGGCGGCCTGGGGCAGGGGGCAGTTGGGCGTAGGCCTCTTGTCGCTCCTGCCCGACAGGCTCGGCAAGGCGGTGGGCGGCCTCTTTGGCGGTGAGATGCTGGGCAGCCGCGATCTGCTGGGCAAGCAGTCGCTGTCGCAACTCTCGGGCCTCACGGCTGGCGACTGGTCGGCGGTGGTGCGGGATCTGCTGTTCGGCATCCTCTACGTGGTGCTGCTCTCGGCGCTGTGGCGCAAAGAGGGAGGGCTCAAGTCGCCGTGGGTGCTCTACTCGTTTCTCATGCTTGTGGTGCCGCTCTCAAGCGGCACGGTCACCTCGCTGGCGCGCCTCGGGCTCATGGCGTGGCCGCTCGCATGGCCCATGGCCGACTGGCTGGGGCGCGGGGGCCCGGGCCGCCGCCGCTGGGTCATCGTCGCGGCGCTTGCGGTGATCATGCTCATGGTGGCCCAGTTATCGGGCCAATCGCCCTAGCTGGCCAGCGCCTCGACGACGTAGTCGATGCAGGCGGTGAGCGCACGGCAGTCATCGGGAGTCACGGCCGGGAACGTGGCCACACGCACCTGATTGCGACCCAACTTGCGGTAGGCATCGGTATCCACCACGCCATTGGCGCGCAGCACCTTCGACACCAGAGTGGCGTCAATGCCATCGGCGAAGTCGATCGTTGTCACAACCGTGCTGCGCTTGGCGACATCGGTCACGAACGGTGACGCCCACTCCCGTGACTCGGCCCAGCCGTAGATGACCCCCGACGACTCCGCGGTGCGTGCCTGAGCCCATGCCAAGCCACCCTGCCCGTTGATCCACTCGATCTGATCGGCCAGCAGAAAGATGGTGGCGAGGGCCGGCGTGTTGTAGGTCTGGTCCTTCAGCGAGTTGTCGCGCGCAATGGTGAGGTCGAGCGACGCGGGGCACCAACGCCCAGAGAGCTCATCAATGCGTGAGAGGGCGCGGGGCGAGCACGCGGCCAGCCACAAGCCTCCGTCACTGGCGAACGCCTTCTGCGGCGACAGGTAGTAGACGTCGAACTCGTTTGAGTCGACCTCCATACCGCCCGCCGCTGACGTGGCATCCACCAGCACAAGGGCGTCGGGGTCGGCGCCCGCCGGGCGCATCACGGGCATCGCCACGCCGGTGGAGGTCTCATTGTGGGTAAGGCAGTAGGCATCCACGCCCGCTGCGGCGGTCATCTCGGGGTGCGTTCCGGGCCCCGACTCCACGACGTCCACCTGGCCGACGTGCGGGGCCTCAGTGAGCGCCTGTGCGAACTTCGACGAGAACTCCCCAAACACCGCATGACGGCTGTGGTCGCGCACGAGCCTGAACCCGGCGACATCCCAGAAGGCCGTGGCGCCGCCGTTGCCCAACAGCACCTCGTACCCGTCGGGAAGGCGGAGCAGTTCAGAGAGTCCGCTACGCACCCGGCCCACCAGCGATTTGACGGTGGACTGCCGGTGCGACGTTCCCATGAACGAGGTGCCGGTTTCGGCAAGGGCACGGAGCGCCTCCACGCGCACCTTCGATGGGCCGCTTCCAAAGCGGCCGTCGGCCGGCAGCAGGTCGAGCGGGATGCGGATGTCGGAGTTCTGGGTTGTCATGCGCGGGACGATACCCGTCGAGCGGGGGAGGTTCTGCTGGCCCATCATGGGGGGCAGGTGGCATGGGCGCCAGCGGAGAATACGACCCACATAATCGAGGTCTTACGGAGGGTTGGCGAATGCGCAGAGGCGTGGCGTTGGCGATATCGGGTGGCGTGCTCGCACTTGTCGGGCTGGCCCCGACCGCGGCCATGGCCGTGCCCGAGGACATCACGTTCACCGCCGGTGGTACCGAGCGCCATGCGGTGCTCGATGTGCAGGGCTCCACGAAGCCGCTCCCGGTGGTGATGGTGTTCCCGCGCGAGGGCATGACCGCTGCGGATGCCATCACACGATTCCAGCCTGCTGTCACGCGTGCGGGGGCGGCCATCGTGGCCCTCGATGCCCTGCCCTGCTCGCGTCTGGGCGGCGCCCCGTGCTGGGCGCCCATGGAGGCCGGCGACCGCCAGGCGATGGACATCGCCGCGACAGCGGGGCTGATGAACGATCTGGACACGCGCACGAACCTCGACACCACGCGGCTCATCGCCCTTGGCGAGTCAAGCGGTGCCGCGTTTGCCATTACGGCCACGCGCTCGCTGCCATCGCGCGTTGACGGTGCGCTCGCCATCTCGGCGTTCGATCCCACCCGCTCAGTCGCCACCAATGCAGAAGGACAGGTGGCGTTCCCACTCGTGCTGACCGGCCCCAGCAAGATCAAACAGCAGAAGACCATGCAGGCAATCACGGTGGTGCGTGGCTCGGCGGATACCTCCATCCCGCCGCAGTTGTCGCGTGAGGTGCAGGTACGCCTGGCCACCCATGGCTGGCAGTCGAAGGCCACGCTCATCACCGTTGGAGGCGTTGGCACGGGCGACCCCGCCCTGGCGGCTCCCGCGCGTATCTCACCTCGCATCAAGGCCCTGCTGCAGTCGGCGCTGCACCTGGACACCACCATGGGTGTGCAGAAGCGCCTCATCGAGTTGGGTTACCTCCCCGCCGGCACCACCAGCAGCGACTACGGAATTTCGCAGGCGATCATGGCGTTCCAGGGATGGGAGGGCCTGCCACGCGACGGAGAGGCCGGTGCATCAACGCAGACGGCCATGCTCACGGCCACGCGCCCCACGGCGACAAAGCCGGGCAAGGGCAAGCGGGTGGAGGTGGACATCGACAAGCAGGTGCTGCTGCTGGAGCAGGGCAGCAAGGTAATCCGCATCGTCCACGTGTCGACGGGCGCTGCTGGCAACACACCGCGCGGTAACTACTCGATCATCCGCAAGGAGAACCCGAGTTGGGACTACCTGTTCAATATCTGGCTCCCCTACGCCTCGTACTTCATCGGAGGGTTCGCACTGCACGAGTACCCGGATGTGCCGGGATACCCGGCATCGCACGGGTGCGTGCGCATCTCCTCACCGTTCGCCCCGGGCGTGTACGACTTCGCCGCCTACGGCACCCCGGTGTACCTGCACTAGCCGCTCAGCGCGCGTCAGGATCCCCGCGACGGGCGGGGATCCTGAACGATGCCAGCAGACCCAGAAACACGAAGATGGCTGCCACGTAGCCGACCGTGGTGACGGCGTCGGCAAATGACTGGTCAAGCGCGGGTGCGAGATGCGCAGTGGCCGGCGCGTGCGACAGCTCCGGAATGGCTGTGCCCGCCGACGACTTGACGGCGTCGGCGATGCTCACGGCCTGGTCGTGCGGCACGCCCTCGCCCGTAAGCGAAGACGTGACATGTGTGGTGGTGGCAACGGCCAGCGCCACGCCGAGAACCGCGGTGCCAAGGGCCGACCCCACCTGACGCAGGGTGCTCTGCACGGCGCTCGCCTGCCCCGACTCGGTGATTGGCACTTCGGCGAGCGCCACATTGGTGAGCTGGGCGGTGGCGAAGCCCACGCCGAGTCCGTAGATGAACAGCGGGGCAACGAACATCCACGGCGAGACACCGGGCTCCACCACCAGGGCGAAGAGCAGGATCCCGACGATCTCGAGCACCATGCCCAGCTGAACGATGCGGTGGCCACCCAGCCTGCGTGACACCGGTGCGGCTGCCCCGCCGGATGTCAGGGCACCCACGGCAAGCGCCAAGATCACCAGCCCAGCGCCCAGAGCACTCATTCCCAGCACGTTCTGTAGGAAGAGCGGGATGACGAAGATCACCCCGAACTCACCCAGCGACACAATGAGGATGGTGACACCACCCCAGCGGAAGCTGGGAAGGCGGAACAGGCGCAGGTTGATGAGCGTCGCCCGCCCGCGCCGCTCTCGCCAGGTGGTCCATGCCACAAAGCCCGCGAGCAGTGCGATCGCCGTTCCCAGCGCCCACGGCACGGGTGACCCTGGCAGCGGCCATTCGCCACCCAGCAGATCGAAGGGTTCAGTTGCGTGCCACCACCCGTAACGCTCGCCCTCGATCAATCCGAATATCAGCAGGGCCAGCCCGCTCGAAATGAGCAGCACGCCAACCCAATCGCGCAGGCCGGGCGCGTCCGGCTCTTTCGACTCGGGCACCACCAGCAGGGCGCCGATGATGACGATCAGCGCCAGCGGCGGGTTGATCCAGAAGATAAGGCGCCACGAGAAGTTGGTGGTGAGCCACCCGCCCAGCACGGGCCCCACGGCGGCCATTCCGGCGATGGTTGCTCCCCAGATACCGAATGCCGTGGCCCGGTCGCGCCCGCGGAAGTTGGCATTCACCAGCGCCAGACTGGTGGGCAGGATGAGCGCCCCGCCCACGCCCTGCAGCGCGCGTGCCCCAAGCAGCAGCCCGGCCGTGGTGGCCAGCGCCGCCATCACCGATGCCAGCGCGAACACGATCGCGCCAATGATGAACAGCTTCCTGCGCCCTACGCGGTCGGCGGTCGCTCCCACGGCAATGAGAAGCGCCGCGAACACGAGTGAGTACAGCGAATTGGTCCACTCGGCCTGCGACAGGTCGAGGTGCAGCCCGTCGATGATCTGAGGCAGCGCAACGTTGACGATCGTCGAGTCGACGATGATTAACGAAATTCCCAGCGCGAGCACGGGCATGATCAGCCAGCGGCGCCGGCCTTGGAGAGAGATGGGCACGGGGGCACCCTACCTGCGCACAAAACGGAACCGGCCGAGCCCCGAAGGGCCCGGCCGGTTCGTGCGCGAGGTGCGCGCGGTGCTCTTGCTGCGACCTACGGCAGCACGATGGCCTTTGCCGTCCCTCCGGCGGTCGGCGTGATCATCACCGCAATGTTCTTACCCTTCCATGTTGCCGGCACGGTGACCTTGGTCACCTGTCGGGCTGCGCCCGCCGGAACCGTGCCCTCGGCGTTCTTCTTCGATCGCCCGTAGGACAGCGTGGCCTTCCACGGAACCGCTCCGCCCGCGTTGGTGGGCACGATCACCAGGGTGACGGTGCGTCCCTTGCGGGATGCCGTGCTCTTTCCCAGCGACAGCCCGGCGATGCCCGCCACGGTGACCGCTGACGATGCCGGTGGCGTAGTGGGCCCGAACGTCGGTGCCGCTGGCGCATTGGCCGGAGGCGCGACGGGCGGCACCACTGGTGGTACCGCGGCGATGGTCACCGGCGGTGCGGTACCCGTCTCCAGAGGCGAGGCCGCTGCGTTGGTCGTTGCCACACCGAAGTTGCTGGTGGGGCCCACCGCGCTGGGGTTGGTGATGCCCGAGAGCGTGATGCTCTTGGGCCCCGGCGCGGAGTCCGTGCCCGTCGGGCCGGTGCGGGTGATCGTGACCACCTGACCGACGGCACCTGCTGTTGCCTCGCCGTCAAGCCCGGAGTTAATGGCGACTGCGGCCACCAGCTTCGAGACACCGAAGCCTGCCGGGAACGTCACCCTCACCGTGCCCTTTGCGGGAAGCATCTGTGAGGTCGTGAAGTTGACCGTCACCTCGCCGGTGGCTCCCTGCACCAGACTTGCGGGTGCGATGGTGGCCGCCGGAATGGCCCCCGGACCAATCGGCCCGGCCGTTGATACGTCGCCGTCCGAGAAGCGCAGAGTCTCCGCGTTCAGCACGGTGTCGGTGCCGTCGGGCGAGCCCGGTCGGTTGTCGGTGATGGTCAGGCGCGATGCCGGGCCGGTCACCGTGTAGTCGGCCTTGGCGCCTGAGTAGATGGCGATGTCCGTGCCACCCGGCGCGCCCGGTGTGATGGTGCGTACGTACTGAACGAGACCCGGGTCGAGGCAGCCGGCCAGAACTGCCTGGCGCAGCTGGAGTACCTGCGACACCAGCACGCGGTTCGGATCGGCCGGGTCGACCACGAAGGTGCCCGTGATGCCGGGGCAGCTCGCGGTGAGCGGCGTCACCGGAACCGACATTCTCACTACGAGTGAGGAGTCGCCATCGATGAGGTCATCGCCACCGCGGCCCTCAATCTGGTCCGATCCGGACCCACCGAGGATGATGTTGCCCTTGGTCCAACTGGTGACGCCAAGCCCCAGCAGCGCATCCATACCCCGGAACTTCGGGATGTCGACGGAGTTGAGGTTGTCGGTCTGGCCGGGTGTGGGCGACAGGAAGTTGACGCGGTTGTCGCCGCTCAGCACGTCGGCACCGCTGCCGCCGGAAAGGCCCTCAACGTCGAGGAATGTGTCCGGGGGCGGTCCAACAACGCCGGCGGGCGGTGCTCCCAGGTTGAGGTCTGCCGTCACTGGCAGGGTTGCGTCCCCGTAGGTCTGGAAGTCGAATCCGAATCCACCGGCCACCGCGTCACCCTCACCCGACGTGGTGGACGTGAACATGTCCACGCCGCCGTCACCATTGACGATGTCACCGCCGGTGCCGCCGTTGATCACGTCGTCGCCGGGTGTGTTGAGGTCAATGGAGAAGGGCGGGGCGCCGTCACCGGTGAGGGTGTCCACGCCCGTCCCGCCGTCAATCCAGTCGCTGTTGTCGTCGCCGGTGACCGCGTCATTCGCCGCACCGGTGTACATCAGATCGTTGCCGGGCCCGCCAGACATGGCGGTGGGCTGCGACCCGCCGACCATCATGTCGTTCCCGTTGCCGGCCAGGTACTGGTCGGCACCGGCACCCGCCATGTAGTCGTTGCCATCTCCTGCCGTGAACAGGTTTACGCCACCGGTGTCGGTGAGGATGTCATTGCCCAGGCCACCGACGACGTTGTCGTTCCCGAGCCAGCCCTCGATGCGGTCATTGCCGTCGTTGCCACGCATGGTGTCGTCGCCGGTGCCTCCCTGCATCGCGTCGGCCACCGGTGTTCCGGTGAAGACGGAGTCACCTGCCCCGGGGTAGATCCACTTGCCCGCGGTCACTGTGATGGCGGCCGGGGCAGGCAAGACGTTCATGTCGAAGATATTGGTGGGGTGCAGGAACGCATTCACCGGGATGCTGGTGGCATCCGTGTTGCGCAGCACCATCTCGGCGAAGGTGTTGGCCTCGATCGAGTTGGTGAGGTTGGTGCCGGCCAGACGACCCAAGTAGTAGAACCGGTCGCTGTCCTGAAGGTCCTCGAGCTGCGTGCGGAAGATGTAGGCGAAGGTGCCGCCCAGCATGCTTCCTGCGAGGTTGTTGACCGGCTTCTCGGCAAGGCCACCCACCCACAGGTCGATGTCCTCAAGGCCCGTCACCGGCTTACCGGCGACATCGGCGAACGCGCCGGTGCCGTTCATGAAGCTCGCATCGGTCATCATCGTTGCTGCTGCGGCGCGCTTGCCGACGAGCGTCGATGCGGCAGTGATGCTCGGTGCGGTGCCGTATGCGGCGATGAAGTTCTGGAGCGACTGCGGGTGACGCAGTGCCAGCCCGAACTGCGCCCACGATGTGTACGGAGCCAGTGACGGGTCGCCGTTGGTTGACGCGAACAGCGAGCGACGTGCCCCATTGAGCGGCTGGGTACCTGTGTCGCGTCCACGCAGCATGTTGAGCGTGGCGAGGTCGAGCGGCTGCCCCAGCAGGGTGTTGCGCAGCGTGTTGGTGACGAACTCGTCCATCTCGTTGCCGACCTGCCCGGTCATGCCCCGGGCAACTGCGCCCGCGGCCTGCGGCCCCGTGAGATTGCCACCCGACCCGTTGTCGTTGAACAGCGCGGGATTGGTGAATGCGCCCAACAGCGGAGTGTGGACCTGTGTGCCGTTGGCGAGTTCGCGCTCCACCGTCGGGTTCAGCATCGAGTGGCCAAAGCGGTACACCGCGTGGGCGAACTCGGCGCTGATGTCAGGGCGCAGCGTGGCGTTGTACTGGGTGAACGCGGCAATGCCGGGCTCCACCAGACGGGCGAACTCACCGAACACCAGGTGCTGGTACTCCATCTCGGTGATGAGGCGGGCACCCTGCAGCAGGCGCTCGCCGTCCCAGTCGTTCGCTGCGTTCCCGCCCACGTGCCACTGGGCGATGAACGCCGCGTCGCCGGACGAGAGGATGACGGCCTTCAGGTCGTCGACCAAGCGGTTGTGCTCGGCGTGGAACACCGTGTGAATAGCAGTGAGCCCGATGTTCTCATTGCCGCGACCATCGCCCATCACGAAGTGGCGCCCGAGGGACGTCACGCGTGCGGGATCATTGGTCCAGGTGCCAGCGACATTTGTGAAGGCAGGTGACGCACCCTGCGCCATGTCATTGATGAACGCGTGCCCGGTTCGTGCCGCCAGGCTGGTGGGGCCAGCCGGCGAGGACGCCACGCTCAGGTTCACGGTCGGCGCCGGCGATGCCGGGTTGCCTTCCACCAGGTTGACTCCTCCGGTCTGCACCAGAAGCGGGAATCCCTGCGGCCCACGGATGAAGCGCCCATACTCGTCGGTGAGCACGATCGGCACATCGTTGACGTCGTAGTCGTTGAGGTTGATACCCAACTTGTCGTGCGCCTGCTGCTTGATCTCGCTCCAGTTGGCGAGGTCGCCGGCGTGCAGCGGGTTTGTCGAATCGGCCAGCTTGCCGGTGGCCACTGGCGGGTTGGCGGTGGTGCACACCGCCTGCGCGGGTGCGCCCGCACACACGTATTCACGCAGGAAAACCTGGTGCGACGGGTGCGAGGTATAGGTCTGGTTCTGATCGATCCAGGGCGTGGTGGTGTTTCGCGCTTGAAGTGACCCGTTGAGGGTCGTGCGAGTCAGGAACATGGTGTTGCAGCCGGGACCTGGAACGCAGTTCGGGTCAAAAAGCGGATCGTCCGACTGCAGGTTCACTCTTACATAGCCCGGGCCCTTGTCCACAAGGTCGAGCCCGTGGTCGAAGAACTGTCCGAACAGGGCGAACATGCCGTTGTACGGAGGAGCAACACCACCGGCTGGCGCCTGATTGCGAATAGGCACTGAGCCATCTGGGATCTCCGGCACCGCCGTGCCGGCCGCGGCCACAGCGGCCGGGTTCGATGGCGACTGATCGACGATCAGGTTGCTCACCGTGCGCGGTGCGCTGTCAACCAGGTTGGCGGCGCGGTTGGCGTAGGTGGTTGCCCCCCCACCATCAATGGTCGCCGGGCGGAAGTTGAGCCCGGTGAGCACGGGGAAGAACTGGTCTGCGGCACCCCACACTGAGTTGCCAGTGACCGACGCGTTGTAGCCAGCACCGTTCCACGGCGAGAACCCGGTGGAGAGGTTGTTGTTGCGACCATCCACCTGGCGGACGCCCTGCGTGCCCCCGCCAACCAGAACGGCGGGGCCGGTGATTGTCTGCGTGCCTGGCGTGGCGCAGTTGGCGACGGTGAGTGGTGCCACGCATGTCGGGTTCTCCTTGGCCGCGTGGGCCTCGGACAGCGTGATTTGACTCAGGATGAAGTGGGTGTCAGCCACGGTGACAGTGAGGCCGGCACCGGCGGGCGCAGCCAGCGCCCCCGGGACCACCGCAGCTGTGATGGCACCCGCGGCGAGGAGCACTCCGCCCGTCGCGCTCAGCGCGATTCGTCGCCGTCGGGAGACCCTAGCGATGCGTCGATTCATGTTTACCCTCAATGGTCGAATTCGATCGGGGGATCACGAACCAGAAGGAAACCTCGTGGGGATCCATGACCCTGGCGGAAGGGTAAGGACGGGCTGTTGTCGGCACACCGTAATTTGGGGTAGTCCGGAGTGTTCAGACAGTCGAGGTTTTGGGGTCAATCGAGGGGGACAGTAACTGGCTATCCGAGTAGGTCACCCGCCTGCCCGTGCCCTGGCGCAGAGGGCTGCAAAACGACGAAGGGCGGGTCCGAAGACCCGCCCTTCGCGTACTTCCAGACTGATCCGTGGATCAGACGCCCGGAGGCTTCGGGAAGCGGTGACGCATGGTGTACTGGTACGGCGTTGCGAACAGAAGGTCCGCGATGTCCTCGTCCGTACGCTCAATCAGCTGGGTCCAGATTGTGTCTGCACCCGGGATGATGAGGTCGAAGTTGAACGACATGAGGCCGATGAGCTCCTTGACCGGAATCATGGCGCCCATGTTGTCCCATGGGGTCGCCTGAAGGGCCCAAGAGCGAATCGCGCCCGCCGAAGCGGTACGAATCGACTCCGGCTTCAGCTGGAAGCGGTGCTGACCCTCAGTCTCGGGCCGGCCCATGGCGGCGGCGGTGCCTGCCGTAACCTCACTGGGGAGGTACGTCAGGTCCCACTTCGTCGTCTTAAGGGACGGGTCCGTGATGAGACGGAGGTTCATGCGGCCGTAGTCCGGGTCGCCGTAGAACGCCGGCTTCGCCGACAGCTCTGCGTCGTCGTAACGGCCCGTAGCGGTGTGAAGCAGGTAACCGCGACGCTCCATCGTGAAGTTGAAGTAGTCGTTACCGAACCCACCGTAGCCATCGTCTTCCTTGCCGCCGTGCTCCTGGCAGACAATGTAGGCGATCTTCTTCGGGAAACCGAAGGGCTCACGGCCGGCAAACACGGCAGCGTCCTGCGTGAGGTACATGTACGGGTAGTAACCCGCCTTCCACGTCTTACCGGCGCCGTCCTTGTGGGAAGCGGAAACGGTGACGCCGAACTCGCCGTACGGGCCGAGACCGGTGTGGAGGTGGTCCACGTACCAGAACTCAATGACGTCGTCCTCAAGCTCCAGGCACTTCGGAAGGATGTGCTTCAGGTCCTTCTCAGATGCGCGGTAGAAGAACGCCGACCAACGAGAGTTGGTGTACGTGAGAGGCACAATGTCGTAATCGACAAGCGGGTCAGCGATACCCTGGCTGATGATGTCGCGCTTGTCACGGTCAAGTGCCAGCGGCGGTGCGTCGCCCGAGTCGATCCACGGGGTCGACGTAACGTCAACAATCTGTCCCATTTGGAAATTCCTTTCTCTGGGCTAGTGACTACGCGCCGAGGCCGATGGGCTTCGGGAAGCGGTGACGCATGCCATAGCGGTAAGGCTTGGCTGCGCCCGCCCACGTGGCGTCGCGGTGGAAGGTCTCGGTCCAGAGAGTCTGGCCGGCCGGGATGATGAGGTCGAACGAGAAGGTCATGAGACCGATCATCTCGCCAACGGGCATCTCGGCACCGAGGTTGTCAAACGGCGTTGCCTGCTGGAACCACTCGATGTTGTCCGGGGAAGCGGTGCGGATTGACTCCGGCTTCACCTGGAAACGGTGGGAACCCTCGGTCTCGGGACGGCCCATGGCAGTCGCGAGGTCCTTGGTCACCAGCGAGGGGAGGTACACCAGCTGCCACTCGGACGAGGAAAGGTCCGGAGCGGTGACGACCTTCATGTTCATGCGGCCGTACTCGGTGTTGCCGTAGAAAGCAGGCTTGGCCGACAGCTCAGCGTCGTCGTACTTACCGATGGCGCTGTGGATGACGTAACCGTTACGGATCATGAGGAACGAGAAGTGATTCCACTTCCAGTCCTTGCCGTCGTACACGCCGTAACCATCGTCAGGCGAGCCACCGTGCTCGAGGACGCGAATGAAGGCTTCCTTCTTCGGGAAACCAAGCACGCGGCCCGCGTCAATGGCGGAGTCCTGCGTCAGGTACATGTACGGGTAGTAACCGGCCTTGTAAGTCTTACCGTCGCCGGCCTTGTGGGAAGCGGCGACCGTGAGGCCCCACTCGCCGTACGGCCCAAGCATGGTGCTGCGGTGATCGACGTACCAGTGCTCGACAATGTCGTCCTCGAGGTCGAGGCAGTCGGGCAGCACGCGACGAAGACGCTTCTCGTCAGCGCGGTAGAAGAATGCGGACCAACGCGAGTTCGTGTAGGTCAGCGGCAGCGTGTCGATGTCCCAAATCGGGTCAACGAGGCTGTAGATAAACGCGGTCTTCTCGTCACGATCGACGGGGGACGGCGGGATCTCACCGGTCTCATAACCGGGAACGTATGTCACAGAGAACTGCTCAGCCATGAAGGCTCCCCTTTGTATTGTCAGGGTTTATGCAGTACCCGAGGATCGAAGAATCGTCATGGCGAACCGTGACGGCAGCGATTTCTCCCCGGGCGATGCACGCATCATATGTCACATACATCTGCGAGGGCAAGGCGCGGGAACGGGTGATCAGGTTCCGGTGGAAATGCCAACTCGTGTGTATTCATAAGGGTTCTTGGGCATCCCAGGATGCTTGTGCGGATACGTACAAACTATGATTCAGCAGTGATGCCCGACGCCCGCCCCCGCATCGGTATGCAGGAAGACGCTGCTATACGGCGAATGGCGATCGGATCGCCGCGCAGCCCAATGAGCCCACTTCTGAGGTTCCCGCCCCGCGCATAACTCCGGGGCGCGGCGTCATGTCGGCGTCGCTCTTGGCGGTCATCTCCATGCTCTTCTGGGGCGTGGCGTATGTGCCGTCTGCCTGGCTGGTGGAGACGTGGCCGCCGCTGCTCGCGGCAGCAGCCCGACTTGGGGTCGGCGGACTTTTTCTCATCATCGCTCTGGTGGCCCTGCGGCAACCCATTGGCACCGGTACCGGCATTTGGGTTGTGGTGGTGCTCGCCCTCACGCAGTCGGTGGCGTTCTATGGGGCCACGTTCATCGGCATCGCCCATGAGGGCGCCGGCATCGCGGCCGTTCTGGCCAATACCGACCCCCTGTTCGTCGCGGCCCTTGCGGCCATCTTCCTGAACGAACGCCTGAACCGGCGTCAGTGGATGGGCTTGCTGGTTGGGCTTATCGGCGCAGCGGTGGTGGTGTGGAAGGGGCCGCTGTGGCCGCCCAGCATCTCGCTGGTGTCGCTCGCGGTCATTGGCGGGGCGGTGGCCTGGGCGATTGGCACCGTGGCTGTTGCCGGGCGCATCAGGCACGAGGCCCGCCCGATCCCCATTGCTGCATGGCAGATGGTGCTCGGCAGCATCATCCTGATCGTGCTCGGGCTCGTGTTCGAGGGTCCCCCGGAGAGCACCGGGGGGCGGGAGATTGGCCTCATCCTGCTGCTGGGCCTCATCGGGTCGGCAATCCCCTTCGCGCTGTTCTACATCGCACTTGGGCGAGGGGATGCCGGCAAGGTGTCCGCATGGTTCTTCCTTGTGCCGGTGATCGGTGTGCTCACCGCATGGCCACTGCTCGGCGAGACACCTGGGCTGCGGCTGTGGATCGGGCTTGTGCTGGTGTGCGGCGGGCTTTGGATGGTGCTGGCGCCCGTACGGAGATAGGCACTGCCGCACCTGCCGATGGTGCGGTGTGCGATTGCGCGCCGCGCCGCTGGTAGCCTCGCCCCCCGTGACGACGACTGCCACCACAACCACGTGATCGTCGCGCTCGCCGGGGGTACCGGGGGATCGAAGATGGTGCATGGCCTCGCCCTGGCCAATGGGCAGGCCGACCTCACGGCGATCATCAATACCGGCGACGATGGCCACTTCTTCGGGCTGCTCGTGTGTCCGGACCTCGACATCAACCTCTACGCCCTGGCCGGTGTGGTGGCCGATCGCGGGTGGGGCTACGCCGACGACACCTTCAGGTGCCTCGAGGGGCTTTCGACCTACGGCCGCGATGCATGGTTTGGGCTGGGCGATCGCGATCTGGCCACGCACATCCACCGCACGCTGATGGTGGCCGACGGTGCCACCGTCAGCCAGGTGATCGACGACCTGTGCAGGCGTCTGGGCGTTGAGGCCCGCCTCCACCCGATGACCGATTCTCCGGTGCGCACCATCATCACCACCGGTACCGGCGAGAAGCGCTTTCAGGAGTATCTGGTGCGCGATGGCGCGCGCGAGGACATCGATGCAATCCGTATTGAGGGCCTGGACGCCGCATCACCCGCCCCCGGGGTGCTCGACGCCATCGCGGGGGCGACCACGATCGTGATCGCACCATCGAGCCCCATCGTCTCCATCGGCACCATCCTCGGGGTGCCTGGCGTGCGCGACGCCGTGGCCGCGCGGCGCGAGCACGTCATCGCCGTGAGCCCGATCATTGGCAACGCGCCCGTGGAGGGGCCGGCGCACAAGTTTTTGCGTGGTGCGGGCTACCCCGAGTGCTCCGCGCGCCAGATGGCCGAGATCTACACCGACGTGTGCAGCACGTTCGTCATCCATGAGACCGACGCCGACGACGTGCCTGCCATCGAGGCCCTGGGGGTGCGCGTTGTGGTGACCGACATCCTCATGCCCGACCACGCGGCCCGCGAGCGCCTCGCACACACGGTGCTCGGGGCGATGGCCTGATGCCCATTCAGGATGTGGGCGCCGTGGTGCCCGTAAAGCGTCTGGGGTACGCGCTCGGCCGGTTGTCGGGCGTGCTCGACCGCGGCGAACGCCGCATATTGCAGTCGGCAATGCTCGGCGACGTACTTGCTGCGCTGGCGGGGAGCACGCGGGTGGGGGAGATCGTGGTGGTCACCTCTGACCCGCGGGCCCGTGCGGTGGCCGAGAGCGTGGGCGCACGCACCGTGGCCGACCACGACCCGCCCGAGGGCATGAACCCTGCCGTGGCGCTGGGCCTTGCGGCGCTTGATGTGACCTCAGCGCTCGTGGTGGTGAGCGATCTGCCGCTGCTCACCAGTGCCGACGTCGATCACCTGATCGGCGCCGCCCCGGAGGGTGACGCAGTGGTGGTTGCGCGCTCAGTCGATGGCACCGGCACCAACGCAATGCTCATGACACCCGCAGATGCCCTCGATCCCCAACTGGGGCCGGGCTCGCTGGCACTGCACCTTGCCCAGGCAACGCTGCGCGGCGTCACGGTGGAGGTGGTGGATCACCCCGGTATTGCGCTTGATGTGGATACCCCGGAGGATCTCGTTGAACTGGTACGGCGCGAGCCCACCGGCGCCACGGGCCGTGCACTCGAGAACCTTGGCCTGGCCGCACCGGCCGCCGGGGCGCCCGGGTGAGCTCACGGGCACTCGGCGACGCCCCGGGAGACGAGCTGCGTATCACCGTGCTGGGTGCGCTCCCCGAGATTCAGCCAGGTGACGACCTGCCGGCCATGCTTGCCGCGGTTGCTGCCGATGCCGGTGTGCGGCCCGGTGATGTGGTGGCCATCGCACACAAGCCGGTGAGCAAAGCCGAGGGGCGCATCGTGCGCCTGGCCGATGTGCAGCCGGGCGACGAGGCGCTGCATCTGGCCGCCGAGACGGGCAAGAGCCCGGAGTTGTGTCAGGTCATCCTGGGTGAGAGCCGTCGCATCCTCAGGCGCCGTCGATCGTTGCTGGTGTGCGAGACCAATCTTGGGTTTGTATGTGCAAATGCGGGCGTTGATGCCTCGAATACGGCCGAAGGTACCGTCGTACTGCTGCCGACTGACCCCGACGCATCTGCACGGCGCCTGCAACATGCCCTTTCGCGCGTCGCACGTGGAAGGGTGGGGGTGGTAATCACCGACACGCATGGCCGCGCGTTCCGCAGGGGGCTCGTGAATATTGCGGTGGGGGTGGCGGGATTCGCGCCGGTGCTTGATCACCGGGGCGGTCGGGATCGTGAGGGGAGAATGCTCGTGGCGACTGATCAGGCACTTGGCGATGAGATCGCGGCTGCAGCGGGGATGCTGATGGGCAAGGCATCCGGCAGGCCGGCGGTGCTGGTGCGCGGGCTCGCGACGTCCCCGTCTCCCGGGTCGCTCCACGATCTGGTGCGCGATCCCGCCCACGACGTGTTCCGCTCTGAGGTAGATGCAGATGGGGTGGTGCGCTGATGCCGGTGGGCGACGCGGCAAACCCGCTTCGGGTGGCAATCATCGGATCGGGCCCCTCGGGGTTTTATGCCGCCGAGCACCTGCTGTCGCAGGACGACCTGAACGTGCAGGTGGACATGTTCGACCGCCTTCCCACCCCGTTCGGCCTCGTGCGTGGCGGCGTCGCACCCGACCACCAGAAGATCAAGTCGGTCACCCGCGTATTCGACAAGGTGGCGGCCAACCCCGAGTTCCGCTTCCGCGGCAACGTCGAGCTCGGGCGGCACATTGAGCAGCAGGACGTCCTTGAGTACTTCCACGCGGTCATTTACGCCGTGGGTGCGTCATCCGATCGCCGCATGGGTATTCCCCACGAGTATCTACCGGGCAGCCACTCGGGCAGCGAGTTTGTTGGCTGGTACAACGCCAACCCGGGAATGCGCTCGCTCACGTACAACCTCACGGGCCCACGCGCGGTTGTGGTGGGCAACGGCAACGTGGCCATGGACATCTCTCGCATGCTGGTGCTGCCCCACGAGGACCTCGTGCTCACCGACATGGGCCGGCACGCGGTGCGCGCATTGCAGGCGGGCGGGATACGCGAGGTTGTGATGCTGGGCCGTCGCGGCCCGGCGCAGGCGGCCTTCACGCCCAAGGAGCTGCGCGAGGTCACCCAGCGCGACGACATCGACGTGATCGTGGACCCCGCCGACATGGTGCTCGACGAGAACTCGCGCAAGCTGGTGGAGCTGGCCCCAGATCGCAACCGCGACCAGAATCTGGAACTGCTGGGCGAGCTGGCCGAACGCGGTGACCGTGGCCGTGACCGCCGCATCATCCTGCGGTTTCTCGCCTCACCCGTCGCCATCGTTGGAACAGAGCACGTTGAGGGCATTGAGGTGGCGCGCAACGAGCTGTACCGCAGCGACCGGGGTGCCCTGCGCGCACGCATGACCGCCGAGCGCGAGATCATCCCCACAGGTCTCGTATTCCGTGCCATCGGGTATCAGGGTGAGCCCCTCGCCGGCGTGCCGTTTGACCCGATGAGCGCCACCATCCCAAATGATCGCGGCCGGGTGGTTGACCCGCTCGACGGCCAGCCCCGCCCGGGGCAGTACGCGGCCGGCTGGATCAAGCGTGGCCCCAGCGGCATCATCGGCACCAACAAGCCGGATGCCCAGGAGACGGTCGACTCGCTGCTTGAAGACCTTCGCGCCGGGCACCTGGAGCGCGCTGTGCCCGCCCGTCCGGTGCTGGCCCGGCTGCTGCGCGAGCGCCAGGGCGACCTGATCACCTACGCGGACTGGCAGTACCTCGACGAGGTGGAGAAGCGAATGGGTGCCGATGCCGGTGCACC
>JBAXJA010000014.1:0-23421 GCA_037138115.1 Thermoleophilia bacterium
GGTGACGACCGGGCCGGGGGCGCTCGTGATCATGAGCCATGACCGTGCAGACGTTACGAAGGCGCAGCAGAACGCAGAGCGTGCGTATCCCCGGCTCGTGACGCGCCTGCCAATCAAGCAGCTGTCGGCACCCGGATCAGTCATCTGGGTGGGGATCAGCACTGTTGCCTGAGCCGAACGCATCGGGGTATCGCTGGGCCGGGCCGCTGGACCCGGGAACATCCGCATCCAGAGGCCGTACGTGGGATGGTCCGGGCGATCAGAGAGCGGGAAGGGGTGACCATGAGTAACTGTAATCTGGGCGCCAAGGGCCTCCTGCACGGCCACGACGATTGGTACCCGTCCGACTTCACGTATGAGGATGGCGCATGGGTGGGCCCACGGGTTCCCGTGAGTTACCCGGACGACGGCCATGAGTTCCTCCCGGAGGACCTTCACAACTGGTGGTACGGGCACCGGGCCAAGATCATCCTTGACTCAGCCGAGAAACATGCACGGGGACCACGCGTGCTGTGGGACATCGGTGGCGGAACCGGGCTCATGGCAGTTGCATTCGCCAATGCGGGATGGAAGACAGCACTGGTTGAGCCGGTCGAGTCCGCAGCCCGTCAAGCGGTCGGGACTGCTGACGCCATCTTTGCGGGACAACTCGAGGACCTCGCGCTCCCATCTGCGTCGGTGCCCGCAATCGGTCTCTTTGATGTTATTGAGCACCTTGATGATCCCGTCACGACGCTCCAGGAGTGCCGTCGCGTCCTTATGCCTGGCGGCATCATCATCGTCACCGTGCCAGCACTTCCTCGACTCTGGAGCACCACGGACGCCGCGGTGGGCCATAAGCGGCGGTACACCAAGGCGCAGATCGGAACGGAGGCGCGGGCGGCGGGCCTGCGCTGCCTACAGCAGCGCTACTTCTTCGCGCTGCTCGCGATCGCGGCGCTCCCCACCCGCATCGTCCCGTCAAAGAAGCGGTCGGCCGAATCAGAGGCCGCAATCCTTGCCCGTGAGCGCCATTTTCTGAATCCATCACCGTGGATCAATCGGCTCCTCCGTGGCATCATGGCGTCGGAGCGGCTGATTGGAGGCCTCGTGCCATTCCCCGGAGGGCTGTCGCTGCTCGCAGTCCTCACGCACGAGCAGGGCGCGTCGACGACTCCGGGTCGCTCCGGGTACCGTAGACACGACCCTGAGTAGAAAGCGATAGCACCCTGATCTCCCTTCTCGTCTACGGCCGTAACGACCAGCACGGCTACAACTCCCACCGCCGCGTGGCGCTGTCGTTGAATGCCATGGCCGAAGTTCTCACTGGTATCGACGATGAGATCCTCTTCGTCGATTACCACACCCCCCACGGCATGCCGACGCTTCCGGAGGCCATTGAGGACACCCTCACCGACCGCGCCATCGATCTGATGCGTGTGCTTCGGGTGACACCCGAGATGCACATGGCGGCAGTGGGGGATCGCTCGCGGCTTCCCATCAGCGAGCCACATGCCAGGAACACCGCGATCCGCCGCGCCAAGCCCGGCAACTGGGTCCTCTCCACCAACACCGACATGGTGTTTGTGCCGCGCGGTGAGAAGTCACTTACGGATCTCGTCGCGGAACTCGATGGCGACGCCTACTGCCTGCCGCGCTTTGAGATACCCGAGTGGCTGTGGGAGAGCGTGCCGAGAGATAACCCGCGCCGCATGATCGAGTTGCTGCACGAGTGGGGCGAGCGAATTGGTCTTGATGAGGTGACCCTCGGCCACGACTGGATCCGCTATGACGGCCCGGGAGACTTCCAGTTGGTGCGCCGCGAGTTGATGGAGGAGGTGCACGGCTTTGACGAAGAAATGATCGACAACTGGCACGTCGACTCCAACCTGTGGAAGCGCATCTACAACCGCACCGGCCACATCGGCACCCTCTACCCGGAGATTGCCGGCTACCACACCAACCACAACCGCACGCTCACCCGCCTGATGCAGGCGCATTCAAGTGGGAACGACCTTGGGCACTTCGTGTATGAGGTGGAGCACTCCTCACTGCCGGCACAAGCAGACACCTGGGGCTTTGCCGGCATTGACGTAACCGAGGTGCCCCTCGGGCGCGCCAACCCCCTCCCCCTGCTGATGGCGTCAGCGGTGAGAGCAGCGGGCCAGGGTGGGCCGCTCATCACATCTGACACCCGTGAACAGATGTCCGTGCTCGAGTACGACGCCAGGCACATCCTGCCCTTCGCGCTCGACCCGGTGATCGGGGAGTTCCCACGGTCATCGGTGGGCTATGTCGGGATCAACCACTCGACGTCGCAGATGCTCGAAGCGGCGGCGGCCGAACTCGGCTGCCCGGATGGGCTGACACTGGGTGACGACGCTGCGCGCGGTGCCGATGTCGTGATCCTCGACATGGGAATAGATGCGTCAACAGGTCGCGGGCCGCTCACCCGTGATGAAGCGGAGACGTTGCTCCCTGCGCTGCAGCAGGCAATTTCGATCCTCCACACGCGCGATCCGCAGCCGCAGATCCTGCTGATCAATGCGACCAGTGGAATTTGGGAGGAGTGGGTGCAGGCGCAGTTCGGCAACATGTCTACATACGGAGCCTTTCCCCGAAGGGTGCAGCAGGCCCGTCTGCACAGCGGCTTCGCACGATGCGACGTGACGGATCGGGTCAGACACACGTTGCACTTCTTGACCCGTTCGGACGAAGTCATGGTTGACCTGACGGAACGCGTGGTCCGAGTAGACCTACCCGGTGAACTCGGCTATGCGGGGTTGGCGGAGGGGTGGGAGAGCGGTGACGTAAACGGCGCGTACGTGGGTTCTGGTCCGGCATCACTGCAAATCCGCCTCGACGACTCGCTCCGCAAGCCGGTCCGGTGTGCAATCAGCCTCACATGGACGCCCACGGCTGATCCCCAGATCATCCCCATTCGGGTTGAGTGCCAACTGACAACTGAGAAGGTCGTGGCGGATATCCACCCGAACAGCTCGGGGGAAATGACACTGGACATGCTGGTCCCATCCCTTGATCGCGGCAGGCACTTTCTCATCATCAATGCAGGGACACCGTCCAGCATCGAGGTGGATGCGGGCTCGAAACCCAATCTGCTGCCTACTCGCATTCGACTCTCGTCGGTCACATTCACACCCATCCCCGGCCGACAGAAAGATGCGCTCATTCAATTCATTGCTGGAACCGATGACTGCACCCTCCTCGGACCGGGATGGAACAGCCAGGAGCCGCACGGCGCTTGGACTCGCGATACGCACGCGACGATCTCATGGATGAGCGACGAGACGATTCCGGCGGGCATGCCGCTGACCATCTTCGGTTGGTGTATCGACCCAGCCCAGCAGACGCTGCACGCCTCCATCAATGGAACGCCGGTCGAGCAGGCCCTGGGGGATGACGGGCGGATGTCCTCTTCGGTCACCTTCCCCGATCGAATTGCGGCTGGTGGCTTGGTTGAGCTTCAGATCGTCTGCACACCAGTCGTTCGAGCCTCGGCGCTCGGCTACGACGACAACCGTCACCTCGGGTGTTTCGTTTCGGGAATTGCCCTCGGGCAGGCCTCCACCGAATCGCCTGAGGACACGCTCACCCTTGTGCCGACCGGACCGGTCAGCAAGCCCCTGCCGAGCCTTCTGCAGCGCATCACTGGCCGCCTACCTCAAGCGTCACATAAGACGTTCACGAAATGATCTCTCTCGTCGTCTACGGACGTAACGACCAGCACGGCTACAACTCCCACCGCCGCGTGGCGCTGTCGTTGAATGCCATGGCCGAAGTTCTCACTGGTATCGACGATGAGATCCTCTTCGTCGATTACCACACCCCCCACGGCATGCCGACGCTTCCGGAGGCCATTGAGGACACCCTCACCGACCGCGCCATCGATCTGATGCGTGTGCTTCGGGTGACACCCGAGATGCACATGGCGGCAGTGGGGGATCGCTCGCGGCTTCCCATCAGCGAGCCACATGCCAGGAACACCGCGATCCGCCGCGCCAAGCCCGGCAACTGGGTCCTCTCCACCAACACCGACATGGTGTTTGTGCCGCGCGGTGAGAAGTCACTTACGGATCTCGTCGCGGAACTCGATGGCGACGCCTACTGCCTGCCGCGCTTTGAGATACCCGAGTGGCTGTGGGAGAGCGTGCCGAGAGATAACCCGCGCCGCATGATCGAGTTGCTGCACGAGTGGGGCGAGCGAATTGGTCTTGATGAGGTGACCCTCGGCCACGACTGGATCCGCTATGACGGCCCGGGAGACTTCCAGTTGGTGCGCCGCGAGTTGATGGAGGAGGTGCACGGCTTTGACGAAGAAATGATCGACAACTGGCACGTCGACTCCAACCTGTGGAAGCGCATCTACAACCGCACCGGCCACATCGGCACCCTCTACCCGGAGATTGCCGGCTACCACACCAACCACAACCGCACGCTCACCCGCCTGATGCAGGCGCATTCAAGTGGGAACGACCTTGGGCACTTCGTGTATGAGGTGGAGCACTCCTCACTGCCGGCACAAGCAGACACCTGGGGCTTTGCCGGCATTGACGTAACCGAGGTGCCCCTCGGGCGCGCCAACCCCCTCCCCCTGCTGATGGCGTCAGCGGTGAGAGCAGCGGGCCAGGGTGGGCCGCTCATCACATCTGACACCCGTGAACAGATGTCCGTGCTCGAGTACGACGCCAGGCACATCCTGCCCTTCGCGCTCGACCCGGTGATCGGGGAGTTCCCACGGTCATCGGTGGGCTATGTCGGGATCAACCACTCGACGTCGCAGATGCTCGAAGCGGCGGCGGCCGAACTCGGCTGCCCGGATGGGCTGACACTGGGTGACGACGCTGCGCGCGGTGCCGATGTCGTGATCCTCGACATGGGAATAGATGCGTCAACAGGTCGCGGGTCACTTACCCGTGATGAAGCGGAGGCGTTGCTCCCTGCGCTGCAGCAAGCAATTTCGATCCTTCGCACACGCGATCCGAAACCACGGATCCTGCTGATCAATGCGATCAGTGGCATCTGGGAGCCCTGGGTGCAGGCGCAATTCAATCTGTCCTACGGGACGTTCCACACACGCGTCCAGCCTGCAGAACTCAAGGATGCCCTCCCCGATGATCCCATTGATGAATGGATGGAACGTCGTCTGGCATTCGTGACACGCAACCCTCAGGGATGGGGACTTTCCACGCCCGAAAGGACAGGTGAGGTCTTCAATCTCACGGCCGAGCAGAGCTACGAGGGCCTGAGTGAGGGCTGGGAGAGCGTTGATGAGGCCGGTGCCTACGTCGGCAGCACAGGCGCGAGCATTCAATTCCGCACGGAACAGCGCTACGTGGGCCTCACGAAGCTGATCGTCCAGATGGCGAGTTGGACCAGCCTTGGTCAGGCGATCGCCCCCGTGTCGCTCCACGTGACGCTCGATGGCCACACCCTTTTCGATGGCGCTCCACCAGTGGTCGCCCAGATTGTAAATCTGCATGCGGTGGCCGAACTTGATGGGCGCGTGGACCACGAGGTGAGCGTTTCCATCACGACCGCCGATGGTTCCGTCTACAACCCGCGCATGGCCGGGGGCACACAGCCCTGGGTGCGGCTTGGGAGCGTGGCTCTGGAGCCGCTGGGTGCCACTGGGCTTCAGGCGGACGAGGTGCACCCGATCAGCCCCGGGAGTCTTCCCGAGTTTCTCCTGCGCGGGATCTGGACCAAGACCAACCCCTACGGGGCATGGGTCCTCGATCCATCAGGGTCCATCGAGGTCGCCGTCGGGTCGCAGGCCACTGCCATGGCGCTCGAACTGCTCGGACATCCGGGCCGCGGGGATGATCAGGGTGTTCGGGTATTTGCACGCGGGTCAACGGAGGTGGTCACCGACCTCACACCACTCTCGGCGTCCGTACCCGCCGATTACGTCATCGGTATCCCATCGCCCGACGCGCAGGGTGCCGTCACGGTGTCATTCGCGCCTCTTGGGGCGGTCGCCGCCAGTGGCGAGGTCGTCGAAGTCCGTTCCATCCGCATGATGGACGAGGGGTAGACCCAGCCCGGAGCACTCCTGCTCCCCGCGGTTCACTGCCGTCCTTCGGCCAGCCTCACTGATCGCCATGGGAGCCGTGATCATTCGCGCGATCACTGGTGCACGCGTACATACGCCGTCGGGGAGGACCCGATGGCCCGAGGGTGCTCCGAAAGGCCGCGCCCGATGCCAACCCGGGTGGATAAGGACGGACGGACCACCTCAAGACGATCGCCTTAGCGGAGTTCGATCGAACGGATGGTGACGACCGAGGGGCGATCGCCTGGGTCAATTGAGCGGACGATAAGGCTGGCGCAATCGTCGCCAACCTGGGGGAAAAGATTGATGACGCCGTCGTGCGCGGCACCCACCGCAACCTCTCCCGTCAGCGTCGTATGGTCGCTTCCAAGGAATGCAACGCCAAGTGTCCCGGCATCCACGCGGAGATCAAGAGCGATGCACTCCCTGGGCGTGTACCCATCAGGGAGTGCCGCCTCTGCCACGAACCCCCACAGTGGGCGGGTAGACGAGATCTGAATCCCATCGGCACGACGTCGGATCAGTGTCTCCGCCGCCGGAACGATCTCTGAGAGGTCGAGAGTTACTGATGGCGTGATGTCGCTCGGTGTCAGTTGGTACCTGTCACAAGATCGCCACGAGCCTGTCCCACGGCCACATAGGCCAACCCAGCCGACCATTCCGCACCAGTCAGCCGTCGCCAGCAATCGACAATCACCACACCATCACCCATGGGGATCACCGGAAGCGAGTCGTACGCCGGATCGTCACCAACGATTACTACGGCAGCGGCCTCCCGAACGGCGTCAGCCACATCAGCGACCTGTGTGTACGTAACCCCGCTGAGTATGGCGCTGTGTGACGCGTCAGCGATTGGGTCGTGCACGACCACCGTCCGCCCACGCGCAGCCAGTGCGGCGGCCACCTTGGCGCCTGCGCTCTCCTCTACCACCGGCGTGTTGTCCTTGTACGCAAGCCCGAGTACCGCGACCGTGTCGCCATCCTGTGTCGCGCGGATCACGGTGGCAGCAATGCGATCGGCGAAGGCATCGTTCATGGTGTCTGTCGCTGCTGCCAGATCCCACGGTGCCCCCACGGCCTCCGCGGCCACGCCAAGGGCCCGGTTGTCGCGTGGGAAGCATGGGCCGCCAAAGGGCGGACCGCCCTTCAGATAGCGACGGCCGATGCGTGAGTCGAGGCCGATCGCCTGCGTGACCTCGTCAACATCGCCGCCGGGGAGCCCTTCGCAGATACTCGCCAGCATGTTGGCGTAGGTGATCTTCATGGTCACAAAGGAGTTCACCGAGATCTTGGCCAGCTCGGCATTCACCCAGTTCATCACCTGTACGGGCACATCCCGGCCGCCGCCGATGCCAAGGTAGAAGTCGGCCAGCCGCCGCCCGGCCTGCTCCTCGTCAGCTCCGATGAGGACGAAGTCGGGGTTCTGCAGGTCGCGTACCACGCTGCCCAGGGCGATGAACTCGGGCGAGTAACACAGCGCCACACCATCACCGAGCGGGCGGCCCAACGCCTGCTCAAAGGCAGGGGCCAACACAGCAGAGGTGGCCCCCGGCATGACGGTGCTGGTCACGGCGATGAGGTGTGGCTGCGGGTTGTCGCGAAGTACCTGCCCGATCTCCCGGAGGGCATTCACCACGTAGTCATTGATGAATGCGCCATCGTCCCCACTCGGGGTGGGCACGATAATGAAGGTCATCTCGGCCCCGGGGATAGCCTCGGCGTAGCTCGTGGTTGCCGAAATACGCTCGCTGTTGGAAGCGATCATCTCCGGCAGACCCGGCTCGTCAATGAGCACACGGCCGTCGTTGAGCGCATCGACGACCGGCTGCATGGGGTCAACACCAACCACTTCGTGGCCGGACTCTGCGAATACGGCTGCCATCGGCAGACCCAACTTGCCGAGTCCCGCCACGACCACCTTCACGAGGTGGCTCCGGCAGCGCTCTGGGCGACCATCTCGGCCTTAATCCAATCGTAGGTCTTCTGCATGCCATCCCGGAGGGAGATTGACGGCTCCCAGCCCAGGCGCTGCTGAATCAGGGTGTTGTCGCTGTTACGCCCACGAACCCCCTGCGGGGCATCAAGAATGTGATCGCGCTCGAGGGTCACTCCCTCGAATGACTCCACGATGTCCACCAACTGGTTGATGGTGACCAGTTCGCTCGACCCGATGTTGAGAGGCTCATCCACGTCGCTCGTGGTGAGGCGCAGGGTACCCTCCACGCAATCGTCGATGTACATGAATGAACGGCTCTGCTCGCCGTCGCCCCAGATCTCGATGCGGCCTGAGCCCGAGAGCACCGCATCGGCAACCTTGCGGCAGATGGCCGCAGGCGCCTTCTCACGGCCACCCTCCCACGTGCCATACGGGCCATACACATTGTGGTATCGGGCCACGCGGGTTTTGATGGCGTAGTCCTCGCTGAAGTGACGGGCCATGCGCTCGCCGAACAGCTTCTCCCAGCCATAGCCATCTTCGGGGTCTGCCGGATAGGCCTCCGACTCGCGAAGCGGCACGATCTCGGGGTTCTCCTGACGGGCACCGGGATAGACACAGGCACTCGACGCATAGAACAGGCGCTCGGCGCCCTGGTCGCGCCCAGCCATAAGGAGATTGGTGGTGACGAGCACCGACAGCATGCAGGCGGCCTTGTTGTTCTCGATGAACCCCATACCGCCCATGTCGGCGGCGAGATTGAAGATGATCGCGCGGCCCTCAGCCGCCTCGTAGGCGGCATCCTTCTCGCTCAGATCGAGCACCCGGTTGTCCACTGCATCGTGCACCTGATACCAGCCATCCGCCGGCTTGATGTCGGCGCAGCGCACATCGGTGAAACCACGGTTCAGCAGTTCCCCGGCAAGTGCACCACCGATGAAGCCGCCGCCGCCGGCAACGAGGACGGGGGCCGAGAGATCAAGAGCCATTGGATCCTTCCTGCGGGCACGGGATATCCGGGCGTGCCACGTTGAAAACAGGTCATATCGAGATGAAGATTCGCCACGTTACCAAGCCGACCTGCCCGTGAGACAGGCGAACCCGGGGGGGCGGCGAACACCGGGGACTACCATCCCGGCCGGCCGCCAAGGCACCGAGCAGTTGCCGCGCCCAGGAGGATTCGCCTGACCACCACAAATGTCACGAACACCCCCGCAACCCGCGTGCGTGCGCTGGGCGGAGAAGCCGCACACGCATGGCCGCTGTTTCGCAACCTCACCATTCGTGCCCTCCGACAGCGGTATAAGGGATCGCTCCTCGGCGTGCTGTGGACACTGGTCACGCCGCTCATCATGGTGGGCGCCTACTGGGTGGTATTCAAGTTCCTGTTCGGGTCGCCCATTCCCAACTACGCGCTCTTCATGTTCGTGGGCATGATCGGCTGGGGCATGTTCTTCACGGGCATCCAGATGGCAAGTGGGAGCATCACCGGCAACGCCCCCCTCATCACAAAGGTCAACTTCCCACGCGAAATCGTTCCTCTCGCGGCCGTGACGGCAAATGGCATCACCACTGCAGTGATGCTTGTGATCGCCGTACCGCTGTGCCTCATCCTCAGGCAGGGAGCCTGGCTGCCAATCCTGCTGATGCCGGTCGTACTCGCGCTCATCTTCGTGATGACGCTTGGGCTCGGGCTCATCGTCGCCGGGCTGAACGTGTACTTCCGAGACATCGAACACATCCTCACGGCCATCGGGTTGCCATGGTTCTTCCTCACGCCCATCTTCTACACATTCGCCAGCGTGTCGAAGACGGTGAATCAGGAGTGGGTACTGAACCTCCTGCATTACGGCAACCCCATCGCGCCTGGCATCGTCGCACTCCAGGATGCGCTGTTCTGGGGCCAATGGCCGGCCTGGGGCGACCTGTTGTACACCGCCGTGGCCGCTGTGGTGCTCATGATTGCGGGGGGGCTCAGCTTCCGGCATCTGAAGCGCGAGATGGCGGTCGAATTGTGAGTGACATGCTTCCCCCCGGATCCATCCGCCTGATGGACGTCACGCGCACCTTCCGTGTGTACCACGACCGTGGTCGCACGCTGAAAGAGGTCTTCATCCGGCGGGGTCGGGCGAAGTACACGGAGCGCTACGCATTGCGGAATGTCGATCTGGACATCGGCCCGGGTGAACGCGTGGGGATCGTCGGCCGCAACGGATCGGGCAAGAGCACCATGCTCAAGCTCATCGCCGGCATCCTTCCGCCTCAGTCAGGCGACATCGAGGTGCGCGGTGAGGTTGCGTCGATGCTGGAACTTGGCTCGGGCTTCCACCCCGACTTCACGGGTCGCGAGAACGTGTACCTCAATGGGACCATCCACGGGCTCACCCGCCAGCAGGTGGACGAGCGCTTTGACGACATCGTTGCTTTCTCGGAGATCCCCGACTACATCGACATGCCGGTGCGCACCTACTCAAGCGGTATGCAGTTGCGCCTTGCCTTCGCGGTGGCTGCCCACGTGACGCCGGACATCCTGCTGCTCGACGAGATCCTCGCCGTGGGAGACGAACGCTTTCAGCGCAAATGCATGCAGCGCATTGAGGACTTCGCCAATGGCGGGGGCACAATCGTGTTCGTCTCGCACGAGGCCAGCACGGTCATGTCCATCTGCGACCGCGCAGTGCTTTTGGATAATGGATCAGTGCTTGCCGATGGTCCACCAGCCGAGGTGATGCCCGATTACCACCGACTCCTGTCTGCTCAGGATGACCCCGGGTACGTGCCATCGGTGGAGGGGGTACCCGCGCCGGAGATGACGCCCCGCGATGCCATCGATGGCGTACCCGGGTGGGGGGATGGTCGCGTCGTTATCCGACGCGCCTGGATCTCAGGCCCCGGTGGGGATGAGTACCGATTCATGTCGGGCGAGGCCGTGAGCATCAACCTCGAGATCGAGGCTTCCGAACCAGTCGCAGACGAGGTGGTGCTGGGGTTCCGCGTGCACCTGAGCGATGCCACTCTCATCTTCGAGACCGACACCGCCAGCGAAGGGGTTGTCATGAGTGGGGTGGACGGCACACGCACAGTTGCCTTCGTCATTGATGCTCTGCCGCTTCACATCGGCTGGTTCGAGGTGAGCGTGTGGGTGATGAGTCCCGGAGGCGCAGTTCACCACCACGTGGAGCCCTCGTTCGGTTTCCACGTGTACCCATCCCGCGCGGGCCTCGGAATGGTTCCACTCGCCGGGCACTGGACGATTTCGCCGGTGAACGGCTATGCCCGGTCGGGTGCAGCGGCCACGGAACATGACAACTGATGGAGATCAATATGCAGGAGACCCCGTCATCCGGTCGCGGAAACATCGCCACAACGGCACTTGAACGCGCAGCCGCGTCCTCCGACCAGGACAACGGCCGTCAGGTGCTGGACATCCTTCGCGGAAAGTGGACCGAACTCCCGGCGACGGATCAGGACCGGAGCGCCTCCCAGCGGTTTCTCGAGATGTCCGACGCTGAGATCCGCGAGCAGTGGGAGTATTTCCTGGACCCCATCAGGAACCCGCGATCCCCGTATCAGGCGCTCTACGCACCACATCTCCGGGGATGCCGCGTGCTCGAGGTGGGGAGCGGCCTCGGGATTGACGCTCTCTACTTCGCCCGGATGGGCGCTCGGTGGCATTGCGTTGATATCGCGACGGATAACCTTGCGGTGATTCGACGCGTGTTCGCCGCATTCGACCTCGAGCTCGATGGCACCACGCTCCTCACCGACCTGAGCGCACTCGACGAGGCGCCCTATGACGTCGATGTCATCTTCTGCTCGGGATCAATGCACCACGCACCTTTCGCCTTCACGCGCGTCGAGACCAGCGCGCTGTGCACCCATCTCGCCCCAGGGGGGCGTTGGCTCGAGCTCTCGTATCCACGGAGCCGTTGGGAGCGAGAGGGTTGTGCGCCATTCGCCAAGTGGGGTGAGATCACCGATGGGCCCGGGACGCCCTGGGCTGAATGGTACGACCTCGACCGAATCCGAGAGCGCTTCGCACCGGTCTCTGTCTCCCCAGTGATCTCCTTCGACTTCGAGGGTGGCGACTTCAACTGGTTCGACCTGATTCTGGATGCACCGTCCGGTCCTCCGTCGGCATCTCACGGGGCCCTGGAGGCCGAACTCGGTGGCCTGGATCCGCGGACGCACAACGGGGCGACCGCCGAGATCACGAGCGGACCATCGCCGCGTCTTGACGTCATCGGTACCGCGACCATCTGGTCGTACGCCATCGACCTTCCCACCGACGCGATCTGTCGGGCAGCGGGCGTGGCAGATGACGTCACGACTGTGTCCATCGCGCTCGATCTGACTGTCCACCAAGGGCGTGCCGGGGTGATGCTTGTCACCCGCGACAACGACGACCTCGGCGAGCAGTTGGGACCCGAGGGCAGCCGCGCACCATCGCAGGTGCCGACAACGGTGTTCATCGATCGCGCAGATCGTGAGCATTCGGCGATTGTGCTCCGGACAACTGGCGGAGATGGCACGCCGATGCATTGCTCGATCAATGCAATTCGTGTGTATCCGGCATGACCGGTGTGGAGATGCCCCGACCGGGGAACAATTAGTGGCCGCGGTACTCGTGACGGGTGGCTCCGGCATGCTCGGGCTTGCCCTCACCACCGCACTGAACGCGCGGCCGGATACACCCGACGTGCTCGCGCCCACGCACGGGGAACTCGACCTCCTCAACGCTGATGCCACGATGCGGTGGTTTGCAACGCACCGACCGAGCGCGGTGCTGCACCTCGCGGGGCACGTCCGGGGTCTGGCCGCGAACATGGGCGACCAGTTGCAGGGGCTGATGGTGAACGCGCGCATCGCCCTCAACGTTCTTGAGGCCAGCACCAGTTACCCGCCGGAGCGTCTGGTGGTGGCCGGGTCAACCGCAGCCTATGGGCATCCGTACCGCACGATCCCGATTCAGGAGGATGACCTCTTCACCGGTGACGTGCACCCAGGTGAATATGGCTACGCATGGGGCCAGCGCACGCTCATTGCCGGTACGGAGATCCTCCGGCGTGAGCACGGAGTAACCACGTCGGTGGCGCTCCTCAGCAATCTGTTCGGGCCCGGGGACCGCTTCCACGGTACCGCCGCACATGCAGTGCCAGCGCTCATCGCGCGATGCAGTGCGGCTGTTGACAACGGTGATGACGAGATCGCCGTATGGGGACAGCCCAGCACCACGCGCGACTTTCTCTATGTCGACGCCGCAGCCCGGGCCATGGTGGCGCTTCTCGATTCCCCGGAGCCCCCGTCGCTCGTAAACGTGGCGTCTGGCGAGGAGCGCACGATGGGTGATGTGGTGGAGTCCATCACCCGGGCAAGCGGGTTCACCGGACGCGTCACGTGGGACGACTCAATGCCCGTCGGCATTCCACGACGCGCGGTGGATACATCGCGCCTCGACTCACTCGTGACCGATGCCCCCACCGGGTTTGACGAGGGGATCCAGCGCACTGTTGCGTGGTACCGGGCCAACCGGCACAACACCCGCTGATCAGCGAGTAGCGCCCTCGAGCCGCTCCAGGTCAGCATCGACCATCATCTGCACCAGCTGCTCAAACCCCACAGTCGGGGTCCATCCCAGCTCGTTCTCTGCCTTCGAGCGATCACCGATGAGCAGATCCACCTCAGCAGGACGCACAAACCGCTCATCCATCTTTACGTGGTCGTGCCAGTCGAGCCCGGCGTGTGAAAACGCGACCTCCACCAGACGCTCTACGGAGTGGGTCTCGCCGGTGGCGATCACGTAGTCGTCGGGCTCATCCTGCTGGAGCATGAGCCACATGGCCTCTACGTAGTCGCCTGCAAAGCCCCAGTCGCGCTGCGCCTCCAGGTTGCCCATCGGAAGTTCCGTCTGCAGGCCCAACTTGATGCGGGCCACGCCGTTACTCACCTTTCGGGTGACGAATTCCAGACCACGGCGCGGACTCTCGTGATTGAAGAGGATCCCCGAGGTGCAGTGCATGTCGTAGCTCTCGCGGTAGTTCACCGTGATGAAGTGGCCGTACACCTTGGCCACGCCATACGGGCTGCGCGGGTAGAACGGGGTGTCCTCACCCTGTGGCACCTCACGCACCTTGCCGTACATCTCACTGGATGAGGCCTGGTAGAAGCGCACACGTGGATTCACCTGCCGGATGGCCTCGAGCAGGCGCGTGACACCCACCGAGGTGAACTCAGCGGTCAGCACAGGCTGGGTCCATGAGGTGGGCACGAACGACTGCGCGGCGAGGTTGTAGACCTCATCGGGCTCCGACTCGGTGAGTGCCGCGGCGAGCGATGACTGATCGAGCAGGTCACCCTGCACCAGATGGATCTGGTCGCGGATGTGCTCGATGCGCTCGTAGTTCTCAGCGGAAAGGCGGCGCACAATGCCCCAGACCTCATACCCCTTCGAGAGCAGAAGCTCCGCGAGATAACTGCCGTCCTGTCCGGACACACCAGTGATGAGAGCGCGCTTTGCCACGGGGGTCAGTCCACCTCCATATGGGCGCGGTCGCGCCAGTCGTCAAGCGTGTCCGAGATGGACTACTGCAGCAGGATACGTGGCACACCACCAACTTCCTGCGGCGTGCGCGCGGAAGCATAGATGCTCAACGCATACGGCCGAGCGCGCAGCCGCCGCGCGGGACGTTCTAAACTGAGTGGCGATGGTCCTCCGTCTTCGCAATGTAGTGCCACATAACGGCGCCACCCTCGAGTGGGCTGAGTCGGTTGTCGTGACCGGGAATACGGACCCGTGGAACAACATCGCCACGATCCCCGTGGGTCTGCACACCGGCGCGGCGGCAGTTGCCGCACGCGTGGTGGTCGAAGTCGAAGGTGCCACCGTGCTGATCTCGCTTGCCAATGCCGACGGCAATACGATCCTGTGCGCGGAACAGGCCATTGAACCGGGCGAGGCGAGGGTCGTGGATCTCGTTGCCCAGGGTGATACAGCAGGTTCCGTCCTTCTGCGCACCGATGAAGGCGCACAGACCGCACCCCGCGTGACCATCCATTCTGTGACGTGCACGCCCCAAAGCGAAGTGCATGTTTCGCTGCGCGTACGGGACGTCGGCGCCGATCGATGGGATCGCCTGCCACGCCAACGCGCCTCGCCGGGGACCCCAGGACGAGGTGGCCGACACGAGCGGCTGATCGCCGTGACGCACACGAGTCGTGATTGGAACCTGGCGCCGTGCACTCGCGAGTTCTTCGGACGGCGCTACGCGGGGCATATGCGCGTCGGCGATCTTCCCGAGTTCACAGACCTCACCGCCGCGGGGACCAGGTCCTACGCCGGGGGCGTGTCGGTACTTCGCGTCAGCATTGAGGACTCCACTGCAGACATCCAGATGCTCGGGCACGCCGCCTCCGACGACAAGATCGCTGCAGCAAACGTCGTTGGCCAGACCCTCGTCCTGTGCCTTGAGGACCGACTCCTGGTGCTGCCATGGAGCGACGCGGCTGCACTCGGTGATCGCGGCGCCATTCAGGACGCGCTCGAAGCCACCCCGCGAACAATCATCGACCCCTGGTTCGCCGGCCTGCACACAATCACTCCGGTTGATCAGAGCACGGCGCTGGTCTCGGCATCCGGCCCAGACGCCGTGCTCTGGGTCGACATCCCATCCGGTCAGGTCACCCGTCGGTGGCGGCTGCCGTCGGACCTCTACGGGACGAACTACGAGATCACCGCAACCACCTCGGTGCACGACCACTACATCCACAACGACCTTCAACTCGGGCACCTCAACTCGGCGACGCCGCTGGGACGCGATCAGGCGCTCATCACAACCCTCGGCCAGGGCGACGTGGGCATTGTCGATGCAGATGGCGGCTACCGCCGCATCCACCACGGGTCAATTGGCTGCCATGGGGTACGAGTGGATTCGCGTGGGCGTGTGTACCTATCGGACAGCACTTCCGGCCAGCTGCGAATGCTCGTCCCGCGGGCAGCTGGCGAGAAGTGGGCGTGGGCGACGTCGGTATGGAATGGCGAAACCCGCTGGCTCCATGACTCCCTCGAAGTTGCGCCGGATCACTTCATGCTTGCGCATGGCGACCGAAACATGCTGAGCATCGTGGATATCGCGCAGCGTCGGGAACTGGGGCGGTGGCTATTCAGCGACTACGGGGCCAACGTGCAATTCCTCACCGACCTCGGGGAATCCGTGCGGGACATAGAACGGCCATCAGCGGTCGCCGTTTCCGAGGCACTCGGTATGCACGAGGGCATGGACGACTGACTGACGGAGTGTGCTCCGGCTGGCCGCAGCCGGGGAGCAGGCCCCGGTTCCAGATATCTGCGGTACGCACCCCGGGGATCCCGAGGGGAGCGCAGTACGTCTCAGCCGATCTCGGTGTGGGCCCGGTCGCGCCAGTAGTCGAGCGTGTCCGCGATGGACTGCTGCAGCGGGATCCTCGGTGCCCAGCCGAGTTCGTTCAGGGCCCGCGGGGAAGCATAGAGATCGGGCTGCTCACCCTCACGGATTCGCGAGGGGTCGCTGTTGACCTCGACGGGGGTGCGGGCGAGCGACACGGCGATATCGACGAGCTCACGAATGCTCTCGGACCGCCCGGCGCCGGCCAGATACGTGCGTGAGGGGTCGCCACGGTCCAGCAGCAGGCGATACGCCGCCACGACATCGCGCACGTCGAGGAAGTCGCGGCGTGTGTCGATGTTGCCCAACTGCAGGCGGCACACCCCATCACCGGCCATCTCGGCATCGGCGATCTGCTTGCAGATGGAGGGCACCACAAAACGCGGGTCCTGCCCCGGCCCCACCTGGTTGAACGCGCGCAGACGCATGATGGCGAGGCCATGATCGTGCTGGTACTGCGCGCACAGATGGTCGGCGGCCACCTTGCTCTCGGCATACGGCGACAGCGGATTGAGCGGCGTGTCCTCGGTCACAGGCAGGTCCTCAAGCGCCACCCGGCCGTACTCCTCGCCCGAGAGCGCCATGACCATGCGGGCGGCGGGGGCAGATCGGAGCATGCCCTCGAGCACGCCGCGGGTGCCCTCGACATTCACGTGCCACGTGCCATCCGGATCGCCAAACGACTGCCCAACCGACGCTGCTGCGGCCAGATGGATGATGGCGTCGGGAGCCGCCGCGGCCACAACCGTGGCCATGGCGTCGGCATCGGTGATGTCCACCTCGTGGCCTGTCGTGCCTGCGGGTGCTGTCTCGTGCGCACCCGGTAGCAGGGTGCCGTCAACCTCCGCGCCGTCGGCGAGGAGGGAGGCCACGAGGTGGCCCCCGACGAATCCCGTCATTCCCGTGATGAAGGCGCGCACGGCAGGGGAGGCTACTCACCGGAACACGTCGTTGGCGCACCCACCACGAGCAGCAGGCAAGATGTACGTGGCGAACCACGGAAGGAGCACTCGATCACCGACGCACGCACAGAGACGATGAACCCCGAGGTGGCAGCGCTGATGGCCCAGTTGCATGAGCGGGTGGCCAGCAAGCGGGCAGCCGGGCTCTACGCCGTTGACGACATCCAGCAGCCACTGGCCACCGAGCGGGAACCGTTTCTGGCCGAGCAACTCGCGGCCGTGGCCGGCCTCGCCGAGATCTCGCCGAACCTGCACTCGATCGGGTCGACGCGCCGGGGCATCGGTGGCATCGTGGGCAAGGTGAAGGCGACACTGGTGCGCGCCACCAGCCAGCCCCTCATTGAGATGGGCGATCAGTCAACGGCCTTCAACGCCGTCCTCGTCTCCTACATCTCACAGTTGGCACAGGAGCTTGCGGAGTTGCGTGAGGAGGTTGCGCGCCTGTCGGCCGACCGGGGTCCCGAGGACACGCGGCGCGCTTGACCGAGCGGGGGAATCGGGCGCGTATCGCGTTCATCGCACCGCGCTACGGGCGATCGGTTGTGGGTGGTGCCGAGACGCTCTGCCGGCTGCTGGCGGAGAACCTGTCGGCGCACGGCACCGCCGTGGATGTGCTGAGCACCTGCGCGACCGACCACACAACGTGGCGCAACGTGCTTCCGGAGGGCGAGACCGACGAAGCTGACGTACGCGTGCGACGTTTCGCCGTCGGTGCACGCGACGGGCGCACCTTTGGAGCGCTGCACTCCGCCATCGAACATGGCGTGCACCTCTCGTACCGGGATCAGGTTGCGTGGATGGCCAACTCGGCCTGGGCCCCGGGGATGATTGAGGCCGCGCACCAATACGACTGGGTCGTGGCCATGCCGTACCTGTTCGGCACCTCGTTCTGGCAGGTGGTCGCCGACCCTGATCGCACAGTGCTCATCCCGTGCCTGCACGATGAGCCCCATGCCAGGCAGTCGGTGATACTCGACAGCCTCTGCTCCGCCCGTGGGCTGATGCTGAATGCGCCGGGCGAACGTGATTTGGTGGACGAACTCCTTGCCGGGCACCGTGGGGGCGAAGCGCGCCTGCGCAACGACCCATCCATCGTTGGATGCGGGTTCGACGAGACACCACTCCCCAGCACCGCCGAGGCCTTGGCATTTGCCACACGCCATGGCGTGGAGCGCGGATACATCTTGTACGCGGGGCGCCGCGAGCACGGCAAGGGCGTGGCCGACATGTACGCGCACTACCGGCGGTACCGCGAGGTGTCTCCCGATCCACGGCCGCTCGCGCTCATGGGCTCGGGCGATTTGGCACCGCCCGCAGACATCGCGCCGCACGTGGTGGATCTTGGCTTCGTCGACATCAACGAACGGGCAGCGGCCTATGCCGCTGCGGGGGTGCTGGTGCAGCCATCCCGCCTCGAAAGCTTCGGAATGGTGCTCTTCGAATCGTGGCTGGCAGGCACTCCCGTGTTGGTGAACGAGCGAAGCAGCGTGCTGCGACGCCACTGCGAGGTGTCAGGGGGCGGGCTGTGGTTCGGTGACGCGGCGACCTTTGCTGAGGGGCTCGAACTGATTCTGGAGGCGCCCGAGGTGCGGGCCTCCCTCGCGGCAGCGGGGCGGGAGTACACCCTCACCGAATTCCGCTGGGGCGCAGTGCGCGACCGCTTCCACAGCGCGCTGGAGGCATGGTCGTGAGCGAGGGAATCCATCAGGTGCTGGCCGGCGCCGCACCACGTGACGCCATCACCAACCATGCGCTCCGTGCCCAGGAGGTGATCCGCTCGATGGGCTTCCGGTCGGAGGTCCTTGTCGACTCGTCGCATCTCTCGCGAGAGATCACCGACCTCGTGCGCCCCCATGGTGACTGGGACCAAATCACTGAGGCCGGCGACCGGGCCATCCTCCATTACTCAATCGACAGCCCGGCGTTCCTCCACGTTCTCGACCGGACCGCTCGCGTGGCCCTGCACTACCACAACGTCACACCACCGGAGCTGCTGTGGCGGGATGCGCCGCATATCGCGCTCGCGTGCCGTGATGGCCGCGACCGGCTGGGGCACTTCGCATCCCGGGCACGACGGGCTGCTGCCGATTCGCACTTCAACGCGCAGGAGATGACCGATCTGGGTTTCCACGACCCCACTGTCATCGGCATCCTCAGGCCGGATGCGCGGGTGGCCGCCCGGCACCGGCACGAGGGGCCGCCGCGTCTGCTGTTCATCGGCCGCGGCGTGCCCAACAAGTGCCAGCACGATTTGATCCTTTCCCTCGCTGCGCTCCGTGACACCGGAGTGCACGCCGAACTGAGACTCATCGGGAGTTGGGGATCCAATCGCGCGTACCTGCACCGCTGCCTCGCACTCGCTGCCGAATGCGGGGTGCAGGATCAGGTGCACGTGTTGCACTCGGTGAGCGACCAGCAGCTCGCTGACGAACTGGCAACCGCAGATGTCTTCGTATGCCTCTCGGAGCACGAGGGGTACGGCGTGCCCATCATCGAGGCCATGGCCGCCGATCTGCCGATCGTCGCCTACGCGGCCGGTGCGATCCCCGAGACGCTGGGTGCAGCCGGGCTGCTGCTGGATGACAAGCACCCCTCACTCGTGGCCGAGGCCATCGCCGCCGTGCTGGATGGCGGGCTGGCGGGTGAGATGGGGGCTGCGCGGGGGCCACAGTTGGCGCGGCACTCTGATGGCGCCACCGCTGATCGCCTGCGGAACTTCGTCGAGGACTTCGCCCAGTGCTGACGGTGCGCACGAGCCCGGCGCTCACTCCGGAAGCCCTTGAGCATTCCCGCGCCATTGAGCGTGCGCTACTGGGACACCCGCTGGCCCCGCATGTGGTGGGAACGATCATTCTCGGGGCCAGCGGCACCGGGGTAATGGCAGTGGATGACGCACGGCCACGGGTCATTGTGGTGCTCGACGCACACGACGGCAGAAGGCGGCTTGCCGCGGCCAATATCGCGCGCGCAGATGCCCTCGTACTGATGGGAGACGCCCTCTCACCAGGAGTGCGCACATCTGTGGATGCTGGGGTGCCCGTCATCACGACAGGGACCGGGCGCCCCGCCACACCCGCATTCCTCACCGGCACAACCGAGGCCGAGCGCACTGCGGCATGGGGGGTAATCCGCCATCAACCCGCCCTGGACCATGCACTCGCCACAGCAGACGCCGCTGATGCAGCCGTCATCGCGCAGGCGCTCGCTGCGGTTGCTGACGCCATAATCGAAGCGGTCGCCGCCGCGGGCCGGGGCTAGACTCACCCCATGGAGCAGCCCACCGGATGACCGCCCCAGTCGCGCCCGTGTTCGCGACGGTATTCCGGAATGGGGAGTGGCCGATGGTTGCGGCGCTCGCGGATGACGTCGCCCGCCACCACCCGGAAGCCCGCCTGTACGCACTCGCGCTTGACGGGCAACCCGCTGGCGTCTCCCCCGGGCCGATCACAGTGCTCCTGCCGGACGACCTCGGGATCACCGCGGCGCAACAGGTGCTCCTCAGGTTCACCACCACCGACGGCGACGCCCGCATGGCCACCGCGCCGGTGCTGGTTGCGCACGTCCTGGCCCAGGGCACCAGTGGTCCCGTGGTGTACCTCGCCCCCGACACCACGCTGCTCGGGCCGCTTCCGGCCATCCCCACAACCGGCCTCACGCTGCTGCCACGCGTTCGGCGAGTACGTCCGGATGATGGCCGCACACCCGAGCCCAGTGACCTGCTGCGACTCAGCGTCTTTGATGACGGGTTCCTCGCGGCTGGTGCCGATGCCATGGCCCAGCTCGCCGCAACAGCAGATCGCCTGAACGAGGGGACGCTTGCTGAAGATGGTGCCCGGGCCCGCGAATGGGACCTGCTGGCAACGGTCGCACCCACAACCGTGCTTGATGAGCCCGGCGTGGGAGTGGCCTACTGGAATGCCGATGACCACCACGGGCCCGTCATCACCATGCGCCTTCCCGGTCTCGACCCTGATGCGGCGTACCTGCTCAGCCGTGACCAGGGACTGCGCCCCCGCGTGCTGCTGAGCGAGCGGGCGGACCTTCAGGCCATCGTCGAACGCCGGGTGGCAGCACTGGCCCGCCATGGATTGACAACGGCACCCGACCCCACCCGCCTCGGGGGCCTGGTGGTTGACGACGCCGTACGAGCGGCATGCAGGCAGGCGCTCCACGATGACCCCGCCTTCGCCTCGACGCTGGTGACGATGGTGTCGGATGGGTCGGGAGATGCCCTCGCCACCTGGCTCGCCGAGACCGCACCGGGGTCGCGCGAGCCCAGAATCAGCCGGTACCTCCTGGGTGTGTGGGCGGCCGACCCATACGCCACGGCTGCATTCCCCAACCCCCGCGACGACCAATCCGAGCACCTCATCCGCTGGGCCAGGGCATCGAGCGACGCGCTCGGGATCCCGTCGCAGTTCCTGCCTCGCGCCACGGACGTGGCCGACATTGCGAGCGCGGCGCCCGCGGTGAGTCCCGATCAGTTGCAGCACGGTGTCAACCTCATCGGATTCCTGCGGGCGGGCTTCGGTATCGGCGAGGCCACGCGCCTGCTGCACGAGGCCCTCATCGACGGCGACATTCCCCATACCGCCATCTCGGTAAGCCACGACGACCTCGAGGACAAGGTGGAGTCGGCAGCCGACGACCAATCGCTGCTCTACGACATCAATCTCATCTGCGTGAATGTGGACTGGCTCGAGATGCTGTCCCGGCGCCTCGGAAGTGACCTCATGGCCGAGCGCTACTTCATCGGCACATGGTGGTGGGAGAGCAATGTGCTGCCGCCCGACCTCGCCGCGCAGATCGACTACTTCGATGAGCTCTGGGCGGGCAGCACCTATGTGGCCGACTCACTGTCGTCGTACACCGACCACCCCATCCGGGTATTCCCCCTTCCCATCCGGGTGCCCGAGGACCAGCCCGCACCCGACCGTGCGGCCGTGGGCCTTCCGGACGGGTACCTCTTCATGTTCTCGTTCGACTTCAACAGCACGGTGCAACGGAAGAACCCCGAGGGGGTCATCGAGGCATTTCGCCGTGCGTTCCCCGCAGGGTCAGGGCCGCAGTTGGTCATCAAGACCATCAACGGTCACCGCCACCTCGGTGACCTGGAGCGACTGCGTGCCCTGGTATCTGATCGCCCCGACATCGAGATCTTCGACGGATTCCTGCCCACCGCCGAGCGCGACGGGTGGGCGCGGTGCACCGACTGCTACGTCTCGCTGCACCGGAGCGAGGGCTTCGGGCTCACGATGGCCGAGGCAATGGCGCTCGGGAAGCCCGTCATCGCCACCGCATACTCGGCCAACCTGGACTTCATGGATTCCGACACGGCATATCTCGTGCCGGCCGAGGAGTGGGTGTTGGAGCAGCCGACCGGGCCATACCCGGCTGGTACCCGGTGGGCCACACCCGATATCGAGGAGGCTGCGCGTCTGATGCAACTTGCAGCCAGCGACCCGGCCGCAAGCGAGGCATTGGGGGCACGGGCCCGAGCACACATCGCCGCCACGCGCACGACGGCCCGATTGGCCGAATTCGTCACCACCAGGCTTGAGGAGATTCGCATGGAGGACAGGCAACTTCGCCCCCGACCCAACTCGCGTCTGCCCGTAAAGCTGAACGATGCGCTGTCGTACGACCGGCAGCGTGTGGGAAGCCGGCATGGGTTCATGGGTCGGCTCATCAACAAGGTGATCAGGCCCTACTCGGCGAGCGCAGACGAGCTCGATCGACGGACGCTCGCCGCCATGGTGGAACTGGCCGAGCGGTTCGACGATCTCGACCGTACGGTCGATGGCATGGGGCAGTCCGTTGAGGCCATGGAGGCTGGCCTGCGCGAGGACCGCCAGCGGCGCGACGGCCGCTAGCCTCTCCGCTCACGTGAACGATCCCGCCACAGGACCCGACGGCACGCAGAGCGCCCTCGGGCGCACAACCGCGTGGATGCGCCTGCACCGCGGTGTGCAGGAGGCCCTGTGGACGCTGGCGACAGCAATCCTCAGCATCGGTGCCGGCTGCTGGGTGCTCAAGATCTGGCGTGGCGAC
>JBAXJA010000015.1:0-22597 GCA_037138115.1 Thermoleophilia bacterium
CGTGAATCCCCTCGCTGCTCTTCGCCGATCGCTGGCCGTTGTCGCAGCCCTTCTGTGCGTCCTCCCCCTGACCGCAGCAAATGCGGCCGAGCGGCCGTTCTCGCTGCGGTACTCCAACAACGTGAACGGCCAGATCATCGTGGCTGCCAACACGTCGATGCAGTGCCCCACCGACACCGTCGACCCGCTCATGAACTCGGGCTGCACGGGCGCGCGCGCCGGAACCAACGCGCGTAACAACAACTCGTTCGACATGCAGTGGCTCGATACAGACTCCGACCCATCCACCTTCTCGTCGTCGTCCGCCACGCTCGCGCTGAACGCGGTCGGCCACGTGCTGTTCGCCGGGCTCTACTGGACAGGGCTGCAGAAGAAGGCTGAGGCCATCACCGGTGCCAACGGGTTCAAGGCCGTACCGCAGAACCCGCCCGATGCCGGCGCCATCAACAAAGTCAAGTTCAAGACTCCTCGTGCCAGCGGGTACACCTCGATCACGGCCTCCCAGGTGGACACCGCATCAATCGCCGTGAGTTCCGGATACACCGCATTCGCCGACGTCACCGATCTGGTGTCTGCGGGCGGCTTCGGCACTTACACGATCGCCGACATCCAGACCGGCACAGGTGGCAACTCGTTTGGCGGATGGTCGCTGGTGGTGGCCTACTCCGACCCGGGGCAGCCCCTTCGCAACCTTTCGGTGTTCGACGGCCTGAAGGTGGTCAGTGGTACCTCGTCTGTCGACATTCCGCTGTCCGGTTTCAAGACGCCGTCCACCGGACAGGTGAAGACCACCATCGGTGTGGTGGCAGCGGAGGGTGACGCCGGCATGACCGGCGACTACCTCACGCTCAACGACGTGGTGCTCACCGATGCGGTGCACCCCGCCAACAACACCGAGAACTCCACCATCGCCAACCGTGGCGCGCTGGTAACGAGCAAGACCCCGAACTGGGCCAACCAGCTGGGGTACGACTCCAGCCTGTTCCAGGCCGACGGATTTCTGCCCAACGGCGCAACAACCGCGATGTTCCGGGCGAAGACCAGCGGCGATACCTACGCCCCGCAAGCCATCACCTTCGCCACCGAACTGTTCTCTCCCAATGTCACCCTCACCAAGACGTCCCCGTCAGGGCAGGACTTCCCAGGTGCCAGCAAGACCTACACCATCACCGCCACCAACAGGGGTGCGGGTAATGCCGAGGGCGTGGTTCTGCGCGACGTCCTGCCCCCCGGAGTCACCTACGTGTCGGGGCCCACCGTCACGGTGGGTGCGGGCAGCGCCACATATAACGCCGTCACCAACACTGTTGAGGGGCGGCTCGGTACAGGCGACACGGCCAACTCCGGCGGCATCTTGGCTCCGAACGAATCGGTGTCCCTCACGTTCGTGGTCACCGTCGACGGCGACCAGCCGCTTGGCAACGTCATCAGCAACTCGGCCACCCTGTCATTTATGGCAGCCGACCTCGGTCTTCCGATCTCGGTAGTGGCCAACGACGACACCACGGTGCGCTACCCCGACCCGGGCATCGCGAAGACCCTCGTCAGTCAGGTGGGCAACCAGTACACCTTCCAGTTGTTGGTCACCAATGAAGGATCCATCGGCACCACCGGCGCGACCACGGTGACGGACACCTTCGGTGGCTCCTTGACGTCTTGGGTCATAAACGCCCCCAACGGATGGTCATGCAACGTCATCCGTACGGACGGATTCTCGTGCACGAGCGTGAGCTTCACCACTCCCCTGGCTCCGGGAGCGGCATACCCGCCACTGCTCGTCACCGGGACCTTCGCGCCCGGCACCACCGTGACCAACACGGCAGTCATCTCGGCGGGCAGCGGCAGCGAGCCAACCGCGACCGGCACCCCTGCCGCGCTCAATAACACGTCGACCGCAAATGCGGGGCAGAGCCCCAGCGCGACGCTCGTCATCAACAAGTCGGCGCCCGACGACACCGTGAGTATCGGCACGCCCGCGGTCTTTCAGATAGAGGTGCGCAACACGGGACCGGATGCCGCTACTGGCGCTACGTTGGTGGACACCCTGCCTGCTGGGCTCACCTACACCTACGCCACCATCTCCCAGGGCACCAACTGCACCAGCACACCCGGTGCGAGTGGTACCACCACTGTCTCGTGCGCGCTCGGCACCATCGAGCCCAACGCCACAGCCACGGTGAAGCTGGAGGCGATGCCGGGTATGTCACTGCTCGGAACCACAGTGGAGAACACCGCCGTCGCACGATCCGAGATCTCCAGCCCGGTCGCAGATTTCGCCGACCTGACGGTGCGGCCGGGGGCTGACCTGTCGCTCACGAAGACCGCCAGCGCGGCGCACGTGGCTCAGGGTGGAGCAATCGTCTACACGCTGGCTGCCACAAACGAGGGCCCGGGCTCCGCCACCCTCATGCAGATCACCGATGATCTGCCGGTGGGCGTCGACTATCTGAGTTCGTCGGCGGATGGCGGCGGTGCGTGCTCGAACGTGGGGGCGACGGTCAGCTGCGTGTGGACCAGCCCGACTCCCAGTGGTACCACTCGTGGTGTCACCATCAATGCCGCGGCGAAGGCGTCGTGGGTGGGGCTCACCGATGCCGATCGCAATGCGGTGAATACAGCGACGACATCGTCCCTCACCGACGATCCCAACCCTTCGAACAATGCCGCGAGCGCAACCGTGGTTGTGACCGATGCGGCCGATCTGCAGGTGTCAGCATCTGGCCCCAGCACATTGGCGGCGGGCGGCACCGGCCAGATCTCGTTCATCACGACAAACGGCGGCCCCTCCACGGCAACCGACGCCGTGCTGGACGTCACGATCCCCACCGGACTGGCTCCCGTCTCAGCACCCGCCGGTTGCACCATCTCCGGCCAGTCGGTGTCATGCGCGCTCGGCGACATGGCGAGTGGCACCAGCACCACCACTGCCATTGAGGTGCAGGTCGCCCCCGGCCTGAGCGAGGCGCCCTCCACCGCCAGCGCAACGGCGTCGTCGGTGACCCCTGATCACATCGCCGCGAACAACACGGACATCGCCCCGATCATGCTGGGGCCGGTTGCCGATCTGTCCATCACCAAGACCGCACAATCGGCCACAGCCACAGCGGGTGGCACCATCGACTACGTCATCGACGTCGCCAATGGCGGTCCCGCCACCTCAACAGGATCGGTCGTCACCGATGTGCTGCCGGCTGGTCTTACACCCGTAAGTCTGTCGAGCAGCATCCCGGATGCCTGCGCCATCAGCGGACAGACGGTCACGTGCCAGGCCGGCGAGATCGTTCCGGATGAAGGTTTTCAGGTGTTGATCGTTGCTCAGGTCGATTCCGGGTGGGCAGGGGCGATCATCACCAACACCGCCACCCTCACCCCGGGTGCGCAGACCGACCAGAACGCAGCCAATAACACCAGCAGCGCCACCATCACGGTGAACCCGGGTTCGACCGCCGCCGACCTGAAGGTGACCAAGAAGGCCAGCGCGAAGACGGTGAAGCCGGGGGGCACGCTGGGATACACCATCGTCGTGACCAACCAGGGCGGCTCGGCGGCCACCTCGGCCAGCGCCACCGACACACTGCCGGTGGGCCTCACCCCCACCAGCGCCACCTTCAACGGCACTGCCTGCACGATTGCCGGCCGCAAGATCACCTGCACGCTTGGCCAGATGATCGTCGGCGCGTCCACCACGGTGAAGATCTCGGCCAAGGTGGGCAAGGACCGGGCCGGGGAGACCCTCATCAACACCGCGACAGCCTCCACCGGTTCGCAGACCGATTCCAACCCTGCGAACAACACGGCAAGCGCACGCACCACGGTGACCACCAGCGCCGCGACGCGCGCCAGGCTGGGTATCACTACCCGAGTAGGCCCAGCCACGGCACGCCCGGGTCAGTCGGTACTGGTGTCGAGCACCGTCCGCACGCTGTCCGACTACCCCGCCAACACCGTGCGCATCTGCATCTCCATCCCCAGGGGACTCACGTACACATCATCGAGCGGCATGCGCCATGGTGCGACGGTGTGCTGGACCAGGACCCAGATGAGGAAGGGCACTCCCGTGACCGTGAGCTACCGGGCCCGGGCCAAGTCGGTCGGCACAGTCACGGCCCTCGGCACAGCGGTGGCGGGGAATGCGGCCAGGGTGAGCGCCCGCGCAACCCTCCCCATCCCGGGCGTCACGGGCTGACCCACCGGTAGCGGCGGGGGCTCCGGCGACCAGTTGGTCGGCACATGGGAGCCCTTCATCCAGCCAGCGGGCGTGCTCGCAACGCGCGACCGATGCCACCGTGCAGGCCCAGCGGCTGATGGCCACCCCCAACACCCGGCCGCTCCCCACGGTCACACCCCTCACCGCAACCCAGGTACTCACCAGCGTCCGCGTCTCTCGTTTGGCGACACTGAATTCGCACTGCTGACTGACGCCCCTGCTGCCACCACGACCCCCGGACCTGGGGTACGGATGACAGCGGCATCGGGGGATCTGCGAGCACGCCCGCGGTCATATCAGGCACGTGCCGCTGCGCCTGAGCCATTCGTCTGCCGCCGGTGAACGGCTGGTGCAATGCACCAGCCGGGAGTCCCGCCGCCAGCCGCGCCGAATGGGCGAGTACCGCCCCATCCGCCAGGCCCGGGGCGGTTGGTGCGAGAGATCGACAGCAGAGATGCAGTGGCCGGGAGCCATCGTGAGGTTGGGGAAACCGGGCGAAAACGACGAAGGGCGGACCCGAGGGCCCGCCCTTCGCACAGCGCGTGATGCGCCGAGTCGTTGGACTCGGCTTACATCATCCCGCCGCCCATGCCCATGCCGCCAAGGTTCGGCGACTGCATGCCACCCATCGGACCCTCAGAGTCCGGCTTGTGCACAACGATGCACTCAGTGGTGATGATGTTCTTCGCGATCGAAGCTGCGTTCTGCAGCGCCGAGCGCGTCACCATTGCCGGGTCGATGATGCCCTTGGCGACCAGGTCGATGTACTCACCCGTGTCGACGTTCAGGCCCATGCCCTCCTTGAGCTCCCGCACCTTGCCGACGACGATCGAGCCCTCGAGCCCGGCGTTGTTGGCGAGCTGACGGAGCGGCTCCTCGAGCGCGCGACGCACGATCTCGATGCCTGTTGCCTCGTCACCCTTGGCCTTGAGCTTCGCAAGCGAAGGCTCGGCGTTGATGAGTGCGACACCGCCACCCGGCACGATGCCCTCCTCGAGGGCGGCGCGGGTTGCCTGGAGTGCGTCCTCCACGCGGTGCTTCTTCTCCTTCATCTCGGTCTCGGTGGCGGCGCCAACCTTCACGACTGCCACACCACCGGCGAGCTTGGCCAGGCGCTCCTGGAGCTTCTCCCGGTCGAAGTCCGAGTCGGAGCTCTCGATCTCGGTACGGATCTGCTTGATCCGGCCCTTGATGTCCTCCGACTTACCGGCACCGTCGATGATCGTGGTCATGTCCTTACCGACCACGACCTTGCGGGCGCGACCCAGCTGCGAGAGCTCGGTCTGGTCCAGCTTCAGACCCATCTCCTCGGAGATCTGCTCGCCACCGGTGAGGATGGCGATGTCCTCAAGCATGCGCTTGCGACGGTCGCCGAAGCCCGGTGCCTTGACGGCAATACCCGTAAAGGTGCCGCGCAGCTTGTTGACGATAAGCGTGGCCAGAGCCTCGCCCTCGACGTCCTCGCAGAGAATGAGGAGGGGCTTGCCGGTCTGGATGACCTTCTCCAGAAGCGGAAGCATCTCCTTGACCTGCTGGATCTTGCCACCGTGGGCGAGGATGTAGCAGTCCTCGAGCACGGCCTCCATGCGGTCCTGATCAGTGACCATGTACGGCGACATGTAGCCGCGGTCGAACTGCATGCCCTCAGTGAACTCGAGCTCCATCCCGAAGGTCTGGCCCTCTTCCACGTTGACCACGCCGTCCTTGCCCACCTTCTCGATAGCGTCCGAGATGATGTCGCCGACCTCGCGGTCACGGGCGGAAATGGTCGCCACGCGGGCGATCTCTTCCTTACCCTTGACTGCACGGCTCTGAGCGTGAATGGAGGCGACGACGGCGTCGACAGCTGCCTCGATACCGCGCTTCAGGCCCATGGGGTTTGCACCTGCAGCCACGTTCTTGAGGCCCTCGCGCACGATGGCCTGGGCAAGAAGGGTTGCGGTGGTGGTTCCGTCACCGGCGACGTCGTTGGTGGCCGTGGCCACCTCGCGCACCAGCTGGGCACCCTGGTTCTCGAAGGGGTCCTCGAGCTCGATCTCACGGGCGATGGTCACACCATCGTTGGTGATCGTGGGGGCACCGAACATCTTGTCGATCACGACGTAACGACCCTTGGGGCCGAGCGTAATCTTGACGGCGTCGGCGAGGGTGTTCACGCCGCGCTCGAGGGCGCGACGAGCGTCCTCGTTGAACTTAATCTCCTTGGCCATATCTCTCTTCCTCAGTCCTTTCGCGATTCCGTGTGGGCTGTTACTTCTTGCCCTTGGCGGCGGTCTTGGCGACCTTGGCCAGGATGTCGTGCTCGTTCAGGACGAGGAGGTCCTCGCCATCTACGTTCAACTCGGTCCCGCCGTACTTGCTGTAAAGGACCTCGTCGCCAACGACGACGTCCAGGGGCTGACGGGTGCCGTCGACATACCGGCCCGGCCCAACAGCAACAACCTTGCCGCGCTGCGGCTTCTCCTGCGCTGTATCGGGAAGCACGATTCCACTAGCCGTGACCTCCTCGGCGCCAAGGGCGCTGATGATTACGCGGTCTCCAAGCGGCTCGAGACTCATCTGTCCTCCAAATTTCTGTCTTCGTCTGCGGGGACCATCCCACCGGATGGTCCCGGCGGGGCGTGGCACTCGCCCCGCCTGAGTGCCAGCGGGGAAGGTAGTCGTCTGGCGTCAGCGTGTCCAGCGATATCGGAACTATGTATGAATCTCCTGCTCAGTGGTTCTTTATCTGAGTGATTGGCACTCAAATCGCTCTGTGCCGTACCCAATCGGTGCGCAGAGCGTGCAGGAGTCGTGATGAGAGACGGGAACTCTGGACAATGCGTGGTGGTGGCGTATAGTGAGTTCCGATGGTCCCCCTGCCCCCCCTGAAACGCGGCGCGCGTGCCGCCCGCACCGTCGTCGCACTCGGCGCGCTCGCCGGTGCCATTGGCTTCTCGAGTCAGGTTGCGCTCGCAGCGACAACACCCAGCGCAGCGATCACCACCAACTACCTCGGTCCCAAGGCCGGTGGCGATGCCCCGAGCACGCTGGCGCTCGTGAATGGCGGCACCTCCGTGCTGTCGCTTGGCATGTCGTACACCGGCACCACCATTACCGGGCCGATGACGATTGCGGTCACGCTGCCTCCCGGCATGGCCCTCCAGCGCATCACGACGGTGCAGCCCACCGCGACCTCGCCAAAGCCCAGTTGGAACTGCACCGGCACCGTCCCCACGCTCACGTGCCAGCTCAATAATGCTGGCACCAGCACGCCATACGCGCTTGCACCAGACACCACCGTCGAGATCCTCATCACCATGAAGGGCGGGTCCGAGGTTGCCACCGTTGCCCCCGGTGGTGCCCCGATTGATGCCGGGCAGGCCACTGCAACGGTGACTGTGCCCACCGATGCCGGCACCCTCACTGGCGATGTCACACAGGCGGCCCAAGCGGTGGACGGCCCGCTCGCCCCGCGCATTGTGCTGGGCGAGATCGCACGCCCCGGGATCGTGCCGACCGGATCATCCAGCATGGATGGCTACGACATCCTGCCGATGAATGTTGGCGGCACCGCCGCCACCAAGAATGGGTCCCAGCCCGCGATCCAACTGACCAAGGTGCTTCCGGCAAATCGGTTCGCCGGCACCACGATCACGGGCTCGGGGTGGAAGTGCAGCCTCTCGGGGCAGGGCACCTGCACCAAGATGGGTTCGCTTGCACCCGGTACCACCGGTGACGCCATCAAGGTGCGCTGGCCGTCGCGACTTGATGCCAAGGAGCTGTCCGAGGACTGGGACGTGAGTGGCACCGCAGGTGTGACCACGGCAATGGGTACGGCAATCGCCGCCAGTCTCAATGCCCTCCCCGGCGCTGACCCCCAGCCGAACACATTCCCCATTACCGAGCACTTCCGACTGCATGGCCTGCGCACCATCACCCACATGGCGCTGCACGTGTCGGCCCAGAAGGGCGTGAACGTGCTGGCCGGGAGGGCGGGCCGCACGTTTGTGGGCACCCTCCACAACACGGGCAAGTCGCTCGCGGCCTACCCCGCGATTCGTGTGGGTGTGGAGAAGGGCGTGACGGCGACGATTCCTGCCAAGGGCTGGAAGTGCTCGGGATCGGCACCGTCAATCACCTGCGATCACTCCGGTGTGATCTCACCGAGCGACAGCGTGAGGTTTCCCATCAGCATCTCGGCACTGGCGTCGCGTCAGCCCGGCCAGAGCAAGGTGACGTTCGCGCCGCTTGGCAAAGGGCATGCCCTGCGCGGTGACACGCGCACGATCCCCATCACGGTCGTCGACCCCGGCGACCCGCAGGCAACGCCGGAACTGTGGTTTCAGCACAAGGGCGTGTGGGAGCAGTGGCGCTCCGGGGGCACGGAGCGCATTCCGTCGCGCGACGCCTTCACGTACCGCATCAATCTCGTAAACAAGGGTGGCGACGCAGTTGCGCCCGGCGCGACCGTGACGGTGTCTCAGACTGTGGGCAAGGCAATGGCCCTGCAGTCGATCACTCCAAGCACCGGGATGACCTGCGCCCAGACCGGCAGCGTGTCGTGCACCATGGGCGTGACTCAGGCGGTTGCACCGGGGGGCACCATCGCCCAGATCCTGGTCACCGTGAAGCCGCCCCAACCGATCAAGGTGGCACCGCTCGGCGTGATCAACGGCAGCATCTCGGGCGGAAGTGCCCCGGAGACGCTGCCCATGCGCGTTGAGGTAACCGACAACCCCAACTCGCTGCGGCCATCGATGAAGGTCACCCGAATCCCGTCTGCCGGCGGCGTCGGGTCGATCAGCATGGTGGTGGGCAATGGCGCGGTCGCAGGCGTCACGGGACTCACCGCGCACACCACCATCCCCGCCGGCATCACGGTGTCGTCGGTCGCGGGCCCCGGATGGTCGTGCGGCGTGAGGGGCACGCGCCTGACCTGTTCGTACCCGGCCACGCTCAAGGCAAATCGTCGCACTCCGGGCGTGGTCATAAAGATCCGCGCAGGGCCAACCCACCGCCCCACCACCGATACCCTTCAGTGGGATGCAGAGGGCGTGATGGTGGGCGTGGGCACGCATCAGCACGGCATGCGCAAGGGGCCCCTTCCAGTGCGCGGCGCCATCACCGTTGCCGCAACGGCATCGCCCGCGGTCATCACCGCCAAGCGCCACATGACCGCCGTGGCACGGCGCGTGGCACTTGACGGCACCCAGAGCACGGGCAACGGCGTGTCGCTCGACTACACATGGCGCCAGCGATGCACCACGGCCGCTGACACCGCCGCGCTCCCCGACTGCAAGGGTCAGGTTGACCCGGTCGCACCAATCCAGCGACCGCACGTGGGGTCCACGCATGCGGTGCTGCCGGTACGGACGACGCGTACCGAGTTCCTGTTCGATCTCACCATCACCGATGGCAGCGCAACTGCCAGCCAGCGGGTGCGCGTCAGCGAGGCAATCCCGGCCAAGGTGTCAAAGGCCACATCGCGCACCAGCGGCGCATCGGCCAAGGACGCCGCAGCCCGGTCGGCCGTAGTCAACGCGCAAAAGGCCGCGGCGCGCTCGCGAAACCAGAACAAGAGCAGTGCCACCGCATCGCGGCGCTCGAATGCTCAGACCAACATCTTTAGTGCCAAGACCGCCAACAGCAAGGCACCGCACCTTGCGGTAACCGGCGGGCCCATCATCACGTCGAAGCCCGGTGAGACGGTTGATCTGCGTGCCACCGCAGAGGGCCGCTGGTCGGGTGCCGTTGAGTACACCTGGACTCAGGTGACCGGCCCGGCCACCGAGATCGTCGAGGCCAAGCGCGCAGATGCATCCGTGCGCATGCCCGACGAGGCCACACTGCTCGCCTACCGCGTGAGCGGGCGCGACGAGAGAGGCCAGACCTCATCCGGCATCGTGATGGTGAGCACCGGCGTGCACCCGTCGGGTGCGTCGGAGAGCACCATGAACAAGGCGGCCTCGGTGGCTGCCCGCGGCGGCACCATGCCGGTGGCATTCGGCACCGGTGTGTCGGGCACCATCTCGCATGTCAAGGCGTCGTCAGGCGCCAATGCCGTGGAACAGCAGGATGACTCGAGCTACTCGTTCTCGGGCAGCAAGTTCACTGTGGGCAGCGTCACCATCGGTAACTCGTCGGGCACCCTCTCCCTCGCCGGCGTCACGCTGACATCCGGCAGCGTCACCCTGCCGTCGGGGTGGAACATCGGCCCCATCAGCATCAGCGGGTCGTCCCCGCTCATCATCACGTTCGCCGAGGGCGACACCCCGGCCTCGCTGGTGGGTCAGTTGATCGCCGCCAACTCATTTGCGCTTCTGCCGCTGCCCAGCGGATGGGCGGGCAATACCACCCTCACGTTCGGCAGCACGTCGTCCACCCTTGATGCAACTGCCACCGGTGATGGCGACGGCAGCGTGTCGGCCACCGGCACCATCGGTACCAATGGCACCTACAACGTGGCGGTGACCGCCGACAACGTGCTGCACATCGGATCGGCGCCCATCAACCTGAGCGGCTCGGTGACCAACCAGGGTGGCTCGGTGCAGTCGACTATCACCGGCACGCTCGCCAGCCCGACTGAACTTGCGAGCGGCGTCTCGGTGCAGTCCCTTACGGCCACCTGGACCCCGCAGGCAGCAACGGGTCCCGTATTCGTCGGGTCGGGATCGATCAACGTCGCCAGCGGATCGTCCACCCCCCTCACCCTCAACGCCAATCTGTCGTACACCAGCACCACCACGTGGAACCTCACCCTCACCGGATCGGGCGGGCCCACCTGGACCCCGCTGCCCGGCCTGAACCTGAGCGCATCCAACTTCTCGGGCGCCGTTGGTCAGACCAAGGGCGCGTGGGCCTGGAACATCATCGGCACGGTCCCCACGTGGAAGGTGTCGAGCGTGCTCACACTCAACAACACCACAATCGACCTGACCGACCAGTGCACCGCCACCGGCAATTCGGCACCCTGCCCCGGCGGATCCATGTTCCTGGAGCTGGGTACCGACGCTGTGCTCGATCCGCCCCTCATCAGCCCCATCAACCTGAAGGCCGACGCCATTATCGGGCTGGGCGATGGCGGCGGGTTCTCGTTGGCCGCGTCGATGGGCAACGTGGACATCGCGCCGGGTATCTCGCTGTCGAGCCCCGCGCTCAATGTGACGTACGACATGCCGGCTGGCTCCGTGGCGGGCAGCATCGGCGCACCCACCTTTACGTCGTCGTCCGAGAACGGATTCTCGATCACCGCCCTCGGTGGTCTGAGCGTGCCTGGCATCGGGTCATTCTCGTCAATCGCCGCCAACATCTCGTCGACCGGCTGGAGCCTGGGCGGGTTCGACCCCGACGGTGTGTCGATGGGATCGTCGAGCAACGGCAACCAGTCGGGCACATACTTCGGCTGGTCGTCATTTGCCGCCACCATGACGGCCGACCTGCCCGTGTTCGGCACGCAAGTGCAGCAGCTGACCCCCGGCACGATCTCCGTACTCGGCGGCTTCGCAGTGCCCTCATGGTTTGGGAAGATCACGGGCAAGAGCGTGCCGCTGGCATTGGGTCAGATCCAGTTCAACCCGTCGACCGGCTTCTTTAACGCGGGTATCTCTATTCCGGGCGCCTTCGACCTGCCGGGTGGCGGATCGAGCGTCAACGCCACCTCGCTCTCCTTTGACATCGAGAACGACACGTCCGGCCTGACGGTGTCGGTTGGCGCGAGCACGGAACTCACCGTCAAGGGGATGAGCGGCGCTTCGCAGGCGCCCACGCTGGATCTCAGCCTCGCATTCGACGTCACCACGCAGAACGTGGAGGCGTCGATGTCGTTTGTCGACCCGGCCGGGTGGCAGAACGCCTTCGGCGTTGACGGCCTGGTGGTGAACGACGCCTCATTCACGCTCATGATCAACATCGACACCATGACGCCGGGGCTCAAGCTCATCGCGTCGGGCTCGCTGCCCAGCAGCGTCGCCGGGCCGTTCCAGGTGCCGGGTCAGGGAATTCCCATCACCGTCGGCGCCGAGCTCGCGCTCACCAACCCATGCGTTGACTTCCAGGTGGGCGACAGCACCGGTACGCAGCCTGTGCTGCAGATGGATGGCGGGGCCATCACCGCCAACTACTTCGAGTTCATCCTCGCGCCGGACGGCTGCCAGCTGTCGCCGCAGTCGGCACCCATTACCCCGGGCTTCCAGATGGCGTTCGACGGCAGCGTGCTGGGCACCACCGTGGATGTGTCGGCGTCGCTGCAAGTGGCCCCCACCACCAGGTTCACCGCGTCCATCGCAATCGGCGCCTTCCACCTGGGCGGCATGCAGTTTGAGCAGACCACCATCGGTGTGAGCCTCGATGAAGAGGCCGGCATCAACGATGTGTCGTTCTCCGGAGGGTTCAGCATCTTCGGCAACGGCATCTCGGTGGCCGGATCGCTCGACCAGAACGGCCCGACAACCACCGCGACCCTCAGCATGGCTCAGGAGGGAACGTTCGAGGTGGCCGGGTTCAGCCTCACCAACATGAACGTGCAGACCTCGGTGACCTTCGGGCCGGGCGTGGAGAACTTGAGCATCGCCGCGTCGGGCAAGGTGAGCATCCTCGGCCAGATGGTTGACGTGCAGCAGTTCGACGCCACGATTGATAACGGCGTGGTGGAGGACGTGCAGTTCAACATCTCCACGGCGATCAACGTGCAGGACGTGGCCACCGCCACGGGCGACTTTGCGATGAACTACCAGGCGTCGAGCGGAATCTTCGACCTCAATGCCCAGGTGGTACTCAGCACATCTGCGGGCTTCTCAATCGGCACGCCGGCCAACCCTGCCACGCTCAATATCTCGCCCCAGTGCTCAGCATTCGAGGGCGAACTGGCAATCGGCAGCGTGTTTGACGCAACACTGGCCGGCACCATCGCCTACCAGGACGGTTGCCAAGACCAGGTGCAGAACGCCCAGGGCCAGATGGTGACGCCCCACGCCGGCGACTTCTCCTTTGCCGCCGACAACGTGGCCATCAACATCGGCCCGTTCTCTGCTGGCGGCTCGGTGTCGGTGGGCAATATCAGCGGCGTGGCCTACGCGCAGCTGGCCACCACCCTCAAGCTCTCGCCGCAAAGCTCCAGCGACGAAGTGTCGATCGCCGGTGAGTTCCAGAGCAACGGCAACTTCGCCTTCACCGGCAACGGCCAGCTCGACCTTGCGGGCTTCAACCTGCAGATGGCAGTGAACGCCTCCAACCAGAACGGCAACGTGTCGGTGGGCGGCAGTACCCAGCTGTCGATTGCGGGCACATCGGTGTCGATCGCCGGTGAGTTCAGCGAGGTAGGCGGTGTGCCCTCAACCACCCTGACCGGCTCGATCAACGCGCTGTCGCTGGGCGGGTACGACGTGGGCAATGCCAGCGTTACCCTTTCGCAGACCCCGCAGGAAATCAGCGTGCAGGCAGCCGTGAACATGTCGGTGGGCTCGGCCAGCACCGGGGAGATCGCGGCCGACGGCGCCATCACGTTTGTCCAGCCCCTTGGCGGCGGCGATCCCCTCTTCTACGCCTCGCTCAATGCGACCCTCGGTATCCCATCGTTCGCAACCATGACGGGCGCGGTCACCTTCACCGACTGCGTGAACAACTGCACACAACTTGGGCCCGTCGACTTCACGATGAACGGCACGCTCGGTGAGAGCGGCTTCCAGTTCACGACGGACGTGAACATGTCGTCCACCGGCGACTTCACGGCCTCGGCCAACTTCGGCGACAACCTGTGCACCGGCACGATCAACTTGTTGCTGATCCGGGCGGAGGGTTGCTTCGACTACAACATCGGCCTGTGGATTGGCAGCAGCGCGCCCTACGGCAGCCTCACGGCAACGGCAGGGGCCAGCGTGGATATCCAGACCTGGGACGCAAGCCCCTGGTACGAGCCGTGGAAGTGGAGTTGGGGCAGTTGGCACAGCTTCGGGGTGAGCATCAGCGCTGACGTGCAACTTGACCCATTCAGGATGTGCGTAGGAGTGATGGGCTCGAACCTCTGCACCTAGGGGACACGTAAGCATTACGTTCCCCTAAGGACTTCCATACCTCCCCAGCAAGCAGACGCCATGGGCCTCTGCTTGCATCGGTACCGCATGGCCTCCCCAGATCGCAATTCCGAAATGCCCAAGCGGCATGTCATCGGCCTGAGCCTCATCGCGGCAATCGCGGTGGTGCTCGCCGGCTTCATCGCCGTGCGCGCAAGCCCGCTTGGCCCCGAGGCGCCCGTGGCCACGCCAAGGGTTGCCCAGGTGGCCGTGCCCACCTCCGAGCCGCCCCGAGATGCCCCGATGCAGAGGCCGGCCCCGGAGATGCGAGCAGCAGCAGCGCCTGCAGCTGACGCTCCCTCGCAGATGCCCGCTCCGCCGCCGCCCACAGGCGACCCCAACCCACCACGCCGGATCGCAGGGGTTGAGAGTCGCCCCCACCCGGCACCGCCGCCGTCCATGCACCGCCTCAACCCACCGCACCGGATCGCAGGCGTTCAGGATCGTCCCCACCCGGCACCGCAGCGTGCCGGCGGCGCGCGCCCGGATTCACCGCGCAAGCAGGCAGACGGGGGGTCGGGGGCGAACCCCCACGAACACCCCCCGCACTCCCCATCATGAGCCGACACCAGACGACCCGCCGCACCATCCGGCTCTACGCCATCTTTGCCTCCGTGGCCGCGGCGCTTGGCATCGGTATCGCGCTGGGTGCTGACCCTTGGCCCGGTCACGACCCGGCCAGCGCCGCAGCACCAGCCGTGGCCGCGGCATCACCACAGGTGAACGCCGTGGATGCTGGAAACGGGTACGACGAGCCGGACATCCGCACGGGGCAGTCGTGAGGGATATCCCGATCTGGTGGCTCACGTCTCGGGCAACCGGCATCGTCGGGTACCTGGCACTGGCCGGCAGCATCGTGGCCGGGCTGGCATCAAAGGCACGGCTGGGGCAGCGTGCGGCGTCACCCCTGGCCCGGCTTGAGTGGCACAAGGTGCTGGCGATCACCGGTCTGGTGATGACCGCCGCCCACGCGCTGACCCTGCTCGGATCGGCCCGCAACTTCTCGGTGGCCGACGTGCTGCTGCCCGGAGCCATGGCGTACAAGTCCATCTGGATGACGCTGGGTGTGATCGCCTTCTGGCTCATGATCGCCGTGGCCATCTCCGGGTCGATGCGCGCGCGTCTCGGACCCCGGGCCTGGAAGACCATCCACCTGTCCTCATATGGGGTATTTGTGGGGGCGACGCTGCACGGCCTGTTTGGAGGAACCGACAGCGGCCGCGTGGTGATGATGCTCATGTACCTGGGCTCGGCAGGACTCGTGGCGGCGCTGCTGACCCGGCGCCTGGTCGCTCCGCCCGCACCGGTGCGCCGCCCCGCGCGCAAAGTGCCGGGCGCGACGTCAGTCAATGACGCCAACGGTGCGGACACCATCACCTCGTAGGAGTCTCCCCGCGCCATGGGGGTCAGTCCCCGGGCGGGGTCAGTCGCTGACACAAATGTGCACAGCACCCCCTGAGCACGGCATTTCCCCGCGCTATGGGGGTCAGTCCCCGGGTGGGGTCAGTCCCCGGGTGGGGTCAGTCGCTGACACAAATGTGCACAACGCACCCTGAGTACGGCATCTAGATGCTCGGCAGGTCCACAACCGCACGCAGCCCTGTGCCCGTGGGCGCAGCATCCAGCCATACCTCGCCGCCCGCACCCACCACCAACCGGTGAACGATGGCCAGGCCGAGCCCGGAGCCCTCGCCCCGTGTTGAGCGTGGTGACCGCCAGAAGCGATCGAACGCGTGCTGGCGCTCCTCGGGTGACATTCCCGGGCCCTGATCGGTGATGACGATCTGCACTGAGTCGCCCGTGAGGGATGCGCCCACGATCACATGACCGCCGTCGGATGATGCGGTGACCGCGTTGTCCACCAGATTGTCGATCACCTGCTCCAGCACGCCATCTGCCAGGCGCACGCGGAGCCCGGGCGCCACATCCGAATCGACCGTCACGCCCGACTCCGCGGCCAGGTCGGTCCATGCATCGGCGCGGTCTCGCACCATCTCCGACACATCCACGATCGCCACCGCGGCCTCCCGGCGCTCGGCACGGGCAAGGGCCAGCAGGCTGTCGACCATGCGCGACAGGCGATCCACCTCGGCGATGGCCGCCTCCGCGTCGGTCTCGCCGACCGGGCCGGCACCGGCCCCCAGATTTTCGATGCGAAGCCGCATGGCGGTGAGCGGGGTACGCAACTGGTGCGAGGCGTCGGCCACGAAGGCCTCCTGGGCCCCCACCAGTGCTTCAACCTGCGACACCATCACATTGAACCGGTGTGCGAGCGCACGTACCTCGGGTGGCCCGTCGTTCTCAGGCGCCCGGGCGGTGAGGTCGCCTTCTCCCACCGCCTGGGCCTTCTTCTCGAGCATCGCAATGGGGCGGGCCACCCACCGGGCGATGAGCCAGCCAATAATGGCGACCGCTGCGAGCGTGATGGCGGCCACGCCCAGCAGCAGCAACCAGTAGTCGCGTGCCCGGTGCGAGATCTCAGACGTTGGGTACGTCACGCGCACCGCGCCGTACACCGTGCCGGATGCCGCCACGGGCACGGCGACGTACAACAGGTCGGTGCCGAGAGTTTGGGAATACCGGCTGCCCGTAGCCACCGTGCCGCCAAGGGCGGTGTGGATCTCGGGCCGGCTGGCCAGGGAGCGCACCCCGGAGATCGCGGGGTCGGTGTCGTACAGCACGACGCCCGCGGGCCCGGTGATGGCCACCCGTGCGCCCGACTCGCGTGCGTAGCCCTGGGCCAACTCCGCGGCCTTGCGCTGGTTCGCCGCTGTGGGATATCGCAAGTCGTCCTGCACCAGCGATGCCACCACGCCTGCGTCGCGTTCCATGCGAAGCAGCAGGTCCTGCTGCAGGTTGTGCTGATGGGTGATGCCGAGCGGCACCATCAGCACCACCAGAACCACGAGGGTGAGAATGAGGTACCCGGCAACGAGCCGGCGGGTCACGCTGAGGGCGTCCCGAGCCGGAAGCCCACGCCACGTACCGTCTCGACCCACGCGGGGTCGCCCATCTTGCGGCGAAGCGACGACACGTGCACGTCGATGGCCTTGGTCTGCACCGCCCAGGTAGTGCCCCACAGGCGCCGCAGCAGATCGTCGCGGCTCACTACCGCGCCGGGGTCGGCAATGAGCATGGCGAGGATGTCGAACTCGCGAGGCGTGAGATGAATCTCCTCCCCGCCAATGGTGACCCGACGAGTACGAAGACTGACCTCAAGGCCCCCTGAGGACATCTCGTCAGGCACCTCATCCACAGCCCCGGAATCCCCACTGCGGCGCATGACGGCATTGATTCTCGCAATCAATTCGCGCAAACCGAACGGCTTTACCACATAGTCGTCAGCACCGATCTCCAGGCCCACCACACGGTCGACTTCCTCTCCCCGGGCGGTGACCATGATGATGGGCACGCGGCTGCGGGTACGCCACTCCCGGGCCACGGAATACCCATCCATATCGGGCAGACGCAGGTCCAGCAGGATGAGGTCGGGCTCAGGTGCGGCGAGGGCCTGTGCACCCGTCGCCACGCGCTCGACCTCAAAGCCTTCGCGGCGCAGGCCGTCGGCCAACGGGACGGCGATGGAGTCCTCATCCTCAACGATCAGCAGTCTCATGGGTTCAGTATCTCCCCCAAGTAGGGAATGTGCAGGACCTTTGACGAATCCTTACCCTTCGCAGGCAGTATGTGAAGACGCTGCTTCGAACTCCTTCACAGGTGCATTCCTATGGTGTACCTGTTAGTTGTCGACGAAGGGGTTCATCGAGTGACCACCAAGGGACTCACCATTGCGGTAAGCGGCCTCATCGCCGCCATCGCGCTTGTGTTGGCCATGATGGTGGTGCGCGCGGTACCTCTGGGGCCCGACGGGCCGCACATCAGCAACGCCCAGCTCACGAAGCGCAAGGCGGCTGCGGACCGCCTGGAGGCGCGCCTGCGCATTCTGGCCAACGACGTGCCGCCAGCGCTGCCGGACGTTCCTCAGCGGCTGACGGCCGCGACGGGCACGGCGGCAACCGGCGCAGCCCGGGTGACGGCGAACGTGCCAGCCAGCGGCGCTCCGGTGGCGCGCACCCTTTCCAACACATCCCAGCCGGTGGCGAGGTCCTCATCATCGCCCGGTGGCGCACAGGGGTCTGGCGAGGGCGATGACAACGAGCACGAGGGCGCAGAGAGCAATGGAGGCGGACATGCGGACGACTGAACAATCGAAGAAGATGGTGCGACGCACGGCAATCGGCGGCAGCCTGCTGGCAATGACCGCCGTGGGCGTAGCATTCGCTGCCAATCCGTACCCGCACACAACCCGGCCGCCCGACCCCACGCTGGCATCGCTGCAGCAGCGGGAGAAGGTGCTGGCACGCGACGCGACGATCCTCAACGAGGAGCACGCGGCCGTGTGGGATCAGTACAAGTTGGCGCTGTCCGAGCGCAATCAGGAGATCGAGCAGATCAACGCGATCAACTCGCGTATCCAGGCGCAGCGCAGCCAGCAGGCCGCAGCAGCAGCAGCGTCAAGCAGTTCGCCGAGCTACTCCCAGTCGTCACCGCAGGCCACCTACGTGCCATCACCACCGGTTGCGAGCTCGGGCGCGTCGTGATGCTTCGACGCGAATTTCGGGCAATGGGAACCGACGTGGAACTGCTGCTGGTACCCGCCGTGGATGCCGATGAGGCCGAAGAGGCCCTCGCCGGTGCCGAGCGCGAGATTGCCCGCATCGAGGATGTCGCGAGCCGCTTTCGCGAAGACTCCGAACTGTCGCGCCTCAACGCCGCCGGCACGCTCGAGGTGTCGCCCGATCTGATGCGCATCGTCACGCTGGCGCTTGCCATGCGCGACGCCACCGGCGGTCGCTTTGACCCCACGGTGCACGCGGCGATGATTGCTGCCGGCTACGACCGCACGCTCGCCGACATCCCGGCCGACGGACCCGACGCGGGTGCCCCACAGCCCGGAGGCGGCGAAGTAGTTGCCGACCCCGGAACCGGGCGCATCACCCTTGGCGCGGGCGTGGCGCTCGACCTTGGTGGTATCGCCAAGGGCTGGGCCGCCGACCGGGCAGCGGATATTCTGGGTATGGCGGGATCCTGCCTTGTGAGTATGGGAGGCGACATCGCGGTGCGTGGATCGTTGGACGGCGAGCCGTGGCCCATCGAGGTGGAGCACGGTGGCGACACCGCCACCATCGGCCTCACCCGGGGCGGCATGGCCACTTCGGGAACCGACCGACGCCGCTGGCGCCGCGGTGGTGAGCAGATGCACCACGTAATCGACCCGGTCACCGGGCGCCCAAGTACCACCGATCTGGTGCGGGTGACGGCGATCGCCGAAGATGCCGCGCACGCTGAGGTATGGGCCACGGCCCTCTTGGTATCTGGCGCGAGTGCCGCAACTGAGGAAGCCGATCGCATGGGAATGCCCACCGTGCTCGTTGGATGTGACGGCCACACAACCAGCGCCGGCGGCCTCGTTTGAGCAACGTCTCGTTCTGGTGGATCCTCGCCCGCTCATCTGGCGTGATGGCCTACGTGCTGCTGACGGCCAGCATGGTGGCTGGCGTGTTCCTGCACAGCCGCCTGATGCAACGCATGGCGTCGCCCATCGCCCGCATGGAGTGGCACAAGGTGCTCGCCATTCTGGCGCTCCTCATGGTGGGGCTGCACGGGCTCGGCCTGGTGATGGACACCTTTGTGCACACCGGCTGGCTCGACCTGATCGTGCCGGGGTCGGCGACATACCGCACCCTGTGGACCACGTTCGGCGTAGTCACTCTGTGGCTCATGCTCATCGTCTCGGCCACGGCCGGTGCGCGTAAGCACTTCAAGGCCCGCACGTGGAAGGCCATTCACTTCGCCAGCTACGCGGCATTCATCGGCGCCACGGTGCACGGCCTCATGACCGGCACCGACAGTGGTCTGCCCTGGATGCTGGCCATCTACATCGCGTCAACCGGCGTGGTTGCCGGAGTTGCGGCTCGCCGGTTCCTGTCCGATCCCAATGCCCCGCTCAAGCGGCGCAGGGCGGCGCGGGCCGCCAGCGATCGAGCCCACCGCCCGGTGCACGTGGAGGCCGTTCCCGAGCCCGCTCCGGTGCACGTGGAACTGCCACCGCTGCCACCGCTGCCACCGTTGCGCGACGACGCCTCAGGCCACACACGGGAGTTCACAATGCCCCCGAGCGAGCGCGAGTGACGAAGTTCGCCAGACCGGCGCGATGGGCGCTGGCCGTGCTGGCCGTGCTCGCCGTGGCGGCCATCGGCGTTCTCGCCAACCTCGCTGTGCTGCAATCGGGTGCCGATGGTGCGGCCATCGGGTCGCTGAGCGCCAAGGGGATTGCCGAGGGCCAGCCATCGCCGGGATTGGCAGCCGGTGAGCCGCTCGTGGGCCCGGCGCCGGGTGCAGCGGGCCACCAGGATCCCGACCACGACGACGACTAACGCGTCAGTCGTTGAAGGGCACCCCGAGGATGGCGGCCAACACAACGCGCGGGTCGAGGGCCTCGGGGTCGACCGATGGGTCGGCAGCCAGAGCCCTGAGCGCAGCCTCGCCATCGGCGCTCATTCCCGAAAAGGTAAGGCCGCCACCCTCAACGACGCTCTCTCTCGGAATCCCGTCGCCCACATCGACCTCTGGCTTTCCTGAGGACGCCAGGGCAGCAGCGCTGGTGAGAAGTGCGGCCTCGCGGCGCAGCAGGAGTTCCTCGTTCAGAACGGGCTCACTTGCCGCCGCCAACGACCTGTCGGCCGCAATGGCACGGAGTTCATCTGCGACGCGATACCAACCAGGGCTCACCGGCACTCCTTACCGAAGGTTCATCACTCCCGCGAAACGGATCCTCGGAATGAGGGCCGTGCACGCGAGAAACGGCGGCAGGATAATTGCGTTTTCGTTCTGAGCGCGCCCGACCCTCGGGGCATCAACGAAAACGGTAAACCCCGCGCGCTGCAATTTGAACCGGCCGCAAGGTCAGGCTTCAAGCGGGGCGGAATTCATTGGACCCAGCCATAAGGTCAGGTTTCCAGCGGGGTGGGATTTACTCCACGACCGAACGAGGCGACGACCCTCGCATCGCCGTTGATCGTCGCCTGGCGCTGGCCGTCACTGGGCTCTGCCGAGCTCGCGCTGGCCATCCCCCGTCGATGCAGGGAGATGGCCGGAGCCGCCGTTATGCAGTGCGCCGGCGCGTGGGGCGTGCGATCCGCGGCGCGTGCTGCATGCTGCGTGCACGTGCGTCGTCGGAATCGGTGGGGTACGCGGTCATCTGGATGACCTCCCCGTTGAACTCAAGCCCCGACCCGGTGGCCATCTGCGCGCTCAGGCGCAGGTCGTCGCCCAGACCTGCCGATGGCCGCCGGATGACCTCGACGGCCGATACCGCTGCAAGGAAGTCGTCAGCCTCGCTCTTGCCGATGCCCTTGCCATCCACAAACGACAGGGCATCCATAACGTAACCGGCAAGCAGCGCCTGATGCAGGCCCTCGTACGCCTCGGCCCGTGACACGGCATCCATGCACACCACGGCACCGGCGTAGCCCAGCAGAACCCCGCACTGGCCGGGGCGAAGCGGGAACTGGCCAACCAGATCGTCGAGGTCGGGCTGCACGTGGCGCACGGCGTCGGAGTACGCGGCCGTGGGCGACGAGCTGCCTCTCTCCGTATGGGTGTCGTCAACGGCGCTCCATACGGCCGACTGTGCGACTCCGCGGGCGAGCGGTGCCGAGCGCAGGTGCTCCTCTTTGGCCCTCCGCACCCGCGGGGAGCTGGTGCGGCTGATGGCGCTGAATACCCGCTGGTGGTCGCCATCGCCGTCATAGCCCCAACGGCCGGCCTCGACGCACGACACCGGCACGGCCAGTGTGCTTCTGGCCTCCACCAGCACCGACACGTTCAGAATGCGATTCTGCTTGGCGCCTTCCAGCTCCTCGCCGTCGTACATCAGCACCCTGTGTGCGGTGGGATTTGCCACCAGCAACTCCCCCACCTCCCCGTGCTCATCGACCTCGGTGACGGACAGCCCGAGCGCGATGCCCTCGGCCAGGGTGATGTACTCGGCAACCGGCTCAGAGGCTGGAAACAGCGGCACGACGGTGATTCCCCGGTGGGTGACCGGCTCCCCGGCGGCGAAGGTGTGCGTGAGAGTGGCGGCAGTGCTCATAACTCAATCTCCTGACGTGGTTCAACACTCAGGAGTCAGGCACCACCAACCCGCCCCTTACGCCCCAACGGGGTCAGTCCCCGGTGGGGGTCAGTCCCCGGTGGGGGTCAGTCGCCGTGTTGTCTCTGTCACAACCCGCGCGCCAGTGCACAAATTGGGGCGAGGCCCCCTGGGCGCCCCTCGCAG
>JBAXJA010000016.1:0-22412 GCA_037138115.1 Thermoleophilia bacterium
CCGGTCATCGGATAGGAGTCGTCGTTGACCATCATCACCATGTTGAACGCGCCGCCCGGCTCGGGCACCAGCTCCACGCTTTCCGGCGGGATGATGACGCCCTCCGGCGCCCAGAAGTACGGGATCGCGGCCGGATCGGTATAGGCGGCGAACACACGCTCGCGGGGCGCATCAACGATGCAGGACACTGAGAAGTCGGCACGAGGGCCGAGCTGAGGTGCGTCATCGGTCATGCGCGGCACTTTGCCACGTCAGACGGGGCTCTCGACGTGCATGCCGTGATCACGTGCCGCATCCGCCTGACGCTCGTCGTAGGTGACGAAGCCCTGCAGGCGGTCGCCCAGATCGAGGGCGGTCACCACGTGCATGGCATCGAGCGTGCGCAGGTGGGCGGGGGCGATACGCGCGGCACGCGTGAGGTGCGATCGGTCGAGCGGCACGATGTCGATGGTGCTGAGCACGGCGCGCGCCCGATCCATCAGGGCCGTGTCCACGCGGCGCACGGCACGAAGCAACTCAGCCTCGCCCAGGTCGCACGTGACCAGCCGCGCCGCGGCCTCTTCCTGCCAGCGGTACATGGCGGCCGAGTGCTCCTCGACCGCCACCAGTTTCACCAGCGCCGACGAGTCGAGGTACCAGATACCCATCCCGGTCAGCGGTGGTCCTCGTCGCGCATGTCGCGCAGGGCGTCGCCCAGCGGGCGTCCCCCGTGATCAATGGGCGGCCCGATTCCGGCAGCGGTCGCGGTCGCTGTGCGAAGAAGTCCTGCCTGATCCAGGGAGGAAAGGCGGTCAGTGGGCAACGGCATGATCTGCGCAACGGCCCGGCCGTTGTCGGTGATGATCAGCGCCTCACCCGCGGCGGCACGCGCCACCACGGCGGAGGCGTTCTGCTTGAGCGCCCTGATGCCGATCTGCTCCATGTGCTTCACCGTAGCACTATGCAATGTGGTGGCCGCACGGGGATGCGCGGGTGTTCCCACACTGCGTCCGTCATTTGTGACGGGGACTGACCCCATCCCGAGACTCAGGTTCCCAACGCCCAAGCGGTCGGGCGAGGGCGAATCCCCGCATGCACCCAGGAGATTGGGCGTCGCAGGCGGCAGCGAACTGCCACCCAACCCGGCGCGTGCACATTTGTGACGGCGACTGACCCCACCCGGGGACTGACCCCACCCGGGGACTGACCCCGGTGGGGGACTGACCCCGTGGTCTGGGGTGGGCTGTCACCGACCATCGGTCGGTGGTATCGGCAAGGCCGCCCGGTACGACATCTAACCGAGGATGCGGCCCACTTCGATTGCCGTGACCATTCGGGTGTGGCCCAACTGGAAGGTGGTCACGCGGTCGCCCGGCAGGGCGTCGCTGGCCAGACGGATGATGTGGCCGGGGTCGCAGTCGGGGTGGTCAACCGTGGCCTTCACCTCGGCCACTGTGGATCCCACGCCGATGCCCTCGGCCGTGCGAATGCCGCGGTCGGTCACCAGTACCTCGATCACGCGGCCACCGGGGCCGGCGATGGCACGCACGGCGATGCCGGGCCAGATGATCTCGATGATGCCGTCGTGGTCCTCGCGGGAATCGGGGGCGCCGAGCACTCGCAGGGTCTGGCCCTCGGTCATGCCGATGCGCACACCACCCGCACCGATTCCGGGCCGGATGAGGTGATCGGGAGATCCGGCGATGCCCGGGCCACGAGGGACGTTGTTGGGGTCTGCGATGACTGCGATGCCAAGGGATTGCACGTTCGGCTCCATCGGATTCGGGACGCGTCAGCGGGGGCCGACGGGGTGATGTGTAGGTAACCGCGTTGCAACGCAGGCGCGGGGTGTGGAGGTTCCATGCCGACCCCGCAAGGTCAGGAGGGGATTGCCAGAATCTCGATTGGGTCGTCGGCCGCTGGCAGGCTGGCTACCAGCGCGGGAAGGTCCTCAACCGTGCGCAGGCCGAGCTCGGGGAACTCCGCAGCCCCCGGCAGGTGCGCAAACCACTGTTGCTGGCGCTCCTTGGGAAGCACCGTCATGCGGTAGCCAAGGGAGTCGAACTCAGCGGCGATGTCCGCACAGGTATGGCCGAGCTGCGCCAGACAGCGCTGGTTGATGTGGCAGATCACAAAGGGCGGGTTGCGGGCGGCGATGTCGCGCATGCCGCGAAGCGCACGGGGCTCGCTGCCCTGCACCACCAACTTCACCACCCGAAGCCGCTCGGCGTCGAGGCGCCCCTCGTCGGCCAGGGCATCGAGGCTGGTGCAGGGGATGTCGTCGATCGCGACCTCATTCTCGCCGAGCGGCAATGACGGATCCGTCACCAGATGCGCGGCGGTGGTCGCGCCATCAACCACGCGGATCTGCAGGGTGGTGGGTTCATCCCAGAGCCCGAGCGGCAGCACCGAACCGTGGTCGATTCCGTTGAGCGCCAGGTTGGCCTCGCACCAGGCACGCGGGTCGGCCGCGGGCTCGAACCCGATCACCGCACCCGTTGGCCCAGCCAGCGCGCCACCTACCACCGTCATGTATCCGGCATTCGCGCCGCCGTCCACCACCACATCACCGGGGCGCACAATTGCCATGAGCGCGCGGGTGACGTGGTGTTCCCACCATCCGTTGTTGTCGAGCAGCGACGGCAGCACCACCGAGTCGGATGCCGCCGCGCGGAATCGCAGGCGCATGCCGCCCACGGGTGCCCCGCCCAGCAGTGACACCTCCACCGCGCCATCGAGTGCGGCGATCGCCTTGAGCTGGCCACCAGCGAACTCGGGTGCGGTGCGCATGAGCGTGATGAACCGCTCCCAGGTCATGCCCTCGGCCAGCTGCGCCTGCCAGTGGGCCACCTCGGCGTCGCCCGGCTCACGGCTGAGGATGCCGGCATAGGCGGCCCGGATCAGCCGTCGGTCCTCGTGCGCGGAAAGGCCGCTCGCACGGGCGAGGCGGTCGGCGGCATGTCTCAGATTCCCCGGGGGCATGGGGTGACGGTACCGACCCATCGCCGTCGCCGACCCGTCGCGCATTCCGCAGGCCGGTGGAAACCCTCAGTATTCGCCGCGGTCACTCCCGGAGACCGCGGCTGTCATGCATGATCTCCGCCGATTGCCGGTCCTGCCGGGGGGGCGGGACCGGCAATCAACTAATCCACGATCTCCAGTGGATGGCGGACCTCGACGTCCGACCCGAGCGCCTCAAGATGCGCACGGATCTGAATTGCGCAGCCGGGGTTGGCCACGGCCACCACCGGTGCCCCTGTGGCGATGATCGCCCGGGCCTTCTGCTCTCCGAGCGTCGCTGCCATGTCGGGCTCGAGGGCGGCATACAGGCCGCCGGCCCCGCAGCACCGGCCCCCGTCACCCAGGTCAATGGGGGTGGCTCCGGCCTGACGCAGGGTGCGCCGCACCTCTGGCCCGATGCCCTGCGCCTGCAGGTGATGGCAGGCATCGTGCACCGCCACCCGGCCCTCAATGAGCCGTGCGCCCGGCGCGTCGATCTGCACCGCATCGCGTACGCGGGCCTCGCACCGCAGCGCACGCGCCTGCCACTCGGGGTCATCGGCCAGCAGCTCGGCGTAGGTGTTCATGTGCGCACTGCATCCGGCACTGTCCACCACGATGATGTCGGCGTCCTCGAACTGCGCGATGCGATCACGGGCAAGCGCCCGCGCCGATTCGATTTCGCCGGCGTGTGCGGCAAGCGCTCCGCAGCAGCCCCCGCGATCGGGAACAACCACGCGGTAGCCAGCCCGCACCAGGGCCCGGGCGGTGGCCTGGTGCACTGGGCGGAACGCCACGTCCATCACGCAGCCCACCAGCACCATGGCCACGGGCCCCTCGCCGGCCGCCTCGGGCAATGGCGTGCGCAGGTCGCGGAAGGTGATGCGGGGCGTGGCCATGCGCAGCCCGCGGGGCAGCAGATGGTCGAGCCGCAGTAACTGTGCGGTGGCGATGCCCCATGCGGCGGCACGCAGCATGCGCGGCCGCCCGATAACTCCCGTGATGATGCGACGCTTCGCCTTGCCGGGTCCGGTGCGCACGGCCTCGGTCTGCGCACGAGCGGCCTCAATCATGCGCCCGTAGGGAACCCCACTGGGGCAGGCCGCCTCGCAGGCACGGCACGAGAGGCACTCGTCGGTCATCACCGTGAAGTCGCCGGCCACGGGCACCCGCCCCTCGCTGACCGCACGCATGGCGGCAATACGCCCGCGCGGCGATGCGGTCTCCTTACCGGTGACGCGGAAGGTGGGGCAGTGGGGCAGGCACAGCCCGCACGCCACGCACTTGTTGAGGTCGTCGTCCGACGGTGCCGGGACCCCCACCTTCCATGACGTGCTCATGCGGTGACCTCCGCGGCAAAGAGTCCTGGATTGAGGATGCCGGCGGGGTCGAAGGCCGCACGCATACGGCGCATCACCTCTGCCCCGGGGGGAATGGGGCCGAAGGGGTCAGTCCGCATCTCAGCGGGACCATCGAGTATCTGGGCGTGGCCGCCGAACTCAAGCGCCAGCGCACGCACAGACTCCACCTCGCGGGCGTCGGCCACGGCAACACGGCAGATGCCCGTTCCCATCCACGCCTCAAACACCTCGTCTGCCTGATCAAGCCGCCGCACGATCGCCGCCAGCGCAGCCGGGGGCACGCCCATCTCAACCAGCCCGATGCCTTCGGGGTCGGCGGGCTCCACCGAGACCCGCGCGCCATCGGGGGCCACGACGTCCTCGGGCGCGCCTTCGATGCACGCGTCCATTGCCCCGGGGCGCACGATCACCGCGGCCGGCCGGTGGTACGCCGCCAGTACGTCATTGGCCAGAGCCAGCATGTCGATGGTGTCGCCCTCGGCGGTGAACCACGACGACGCCATGGGGTCGGGCCACAACTTGAGGGTGGCCTGCACGATTACACCCAGTGTGCCGAGCGACCCCACCATGAGTCGGGGCAGGTCGAAGCCGGTCACCAGCTTGACGGTACGTCCGCCGCCCACCACTAGGCGCCCGTCGCCCGTGGCCACCACCACCTCCATGAGGGAGTCGCGTACCGCACCCTGACGAAGCCGCCGTTTGCCGGTGCGTGCAGCCGACAGGATCCCGCCAACGGTGGCACCGGGGCGGATGTCGGCCGATGCCCAGCGCTGGCCCTTGGCACCGATAAGCGCTGCCACGTCGGTGGCGAGGGCCCCGCCCTCGACCGTGATGATCATGTCGGCGGGTGCGTAGTCCACCACCCGGTTGAGTGCGAGGGTGCACACCGAATCATCCGCCGCAGAGGGGCGCCCACGCCGTGATTCGGTGCCGCCACCGCGCACGGCCACGGTGCGCCGGTCGTCGCTGGCCACGGCGAGTGCCTCGGCCAGTTCCTCGCGGGTCGTCGGGGTCAGATCCATGTGCCCTCCGGCGGCTCGCGACCACCGAGCATTGCTTCGCCGCACCGCGCGCCGAGGGGCAGCACCTTGTGCGGGTTGAGCCGCTCATCGGGGTCGAACGCCCGGCGCATACAGGCCTGGGCCTCGAGGTCTCGCTCGGTGAACACCAGCGGCATGTAGTCGCGCTTCTCCAGCCCGATGCCGTGCTCGCCCGACAGGGTGCCGCCCACCTCCACGCACTTACGGATGATGGCGTCGCCCGCCCGCTTCACACGCTCCACCTCGTCGGCGTCGCGGCGGTCAAAGGCGATGATGGGATGCAGATTGCCGTCGCCCGCGTGGAACACATTGAGGCAGATGAGGTCCTCGCGATCGGTGATCTCGATGATGGACTCCATCACCTCCACCAGGCGTGAGCGCGGAACCACGCAGTCGTGCAGGAAGTAGTTGGGCTTGACCCGGGCACAGGCACCGAACGCGCTCTTACGGGCCTTCCACAAGAGCGCCCGCTCGTCCTCATCCTTCGCCACGCGCACGTGGCCCACATTGTTGGCGGCGGCCACTCGCTGCACGGCCTCGGTGCCGGCCTCCACATCGGCCGGTGTGCCGTCCACCTCCACCAGCAATGCGGCGGCTGCGTCAACGGGCAGGCCTGCGTGCACGAATGGCTCGATGGTGCGGAGCATGTTGCGGTCCATCATCTCGAGCGACGCCGGGACCACTCCGGCGGCGATCACCTGTTCAACCACTGCAGCGGCGTCGGAGATGGTGGGAAAGTCGAGCAGCATGGTGCGGATGGCCGGTGGCTCGGGGGTGAGGCGCACGCAGATGCGCGTGACCACGCCCACCATGCCCTCACTCCCCACCACCACTCCGCGCAGGTCGTACCCCGGAGGGTCAGGCGCCGGCCCGCCGAGCGTGATCACCTCGCCGTCGGCCATCACCATCTCCATACCCAGCACGTGCTGGTTGGTCACCCCATACGCAAGGCAGTGCGGGCCCCCCGCGTTGGTGCCCACGTTGCCGCCAATCGAGCACGCCTGCTGACTTGACGGGTCGGGGGCATAGAACAGTCCGAGGTGGGCAACCGCGGTACTGATGTCGAGGTTCAGTACGCCCGGCTCCACCCACGCGCACGAATTGGGTACGTCCACCTGAATGATGTGGTTCATGCGCGAGAGCGAGATCACCAGTGATCCGGCCAGTGGTACTGCACCCCCGGTGAGCCCGGTGCCCGACCCGCGCGGTACCACGTCGAGCCCGGCAGCCGCCGCCACGCGCATGCAGCCGGCCACCTCCTCAGTAGTGGCGGGCAGCACGACGAGCCCGCAGTCACCATCGTCCTGGATGGATCCATCGCGGGCGTAGAGCATGGTGGCGAGGTCGCCTGCCAGCACGTGGTCGCGGCCCACCACGGATGCAAACTGCGTCGCGACGTCGCGGGCGGTTGTGGTCATGCCGCCCCCGCAGTCACGCCCACCACCGCTGCCTCGCCGGCCTCGATGGCGGTCATCACCGTGCCGCCCCGCGCCAACTCGATGCCCTCAAGCGACATCAGCCACCGGGGGGCCCGGGTGACCTCGTCCACCCGGTGGGCCTCCACCAGTGGGTACGCCCGTGGCATGCGGATGACCCTTAGCGTGCGGAACCCGGACGCGTCGTCGGTCCACCCCAGCGGGTCGACCAGCGAATCGCGCACCGCCTGCGCCAGCGCCTCGTCGTCGAGTGGCCACCATGGGTCGTCGTCAGAGGCCTCTCCGTAGACCTCCGCGCACAGCACCGTGCGACCGTTGGGCACCAGACCCGGATCCCAGTGGCGGAACTCGGCGATGCGGCTGAACGGCACGCGGCGGTCGGCAACCTGAATCCACGCCTCGTCGGTGAGCTGTTCGCGATCGGCCACGAGGTACACCAGCGTGACCGCGCGCATGGTGATGGGTACCAGCAGGCCATTGGGCGCCGGGGGGCTGGCAGCGTCAACCACGGCCACGGGGTTGATTGCGCAGATGATGCTGGGTGCGGTGAGCGTGCCGGGATGGTCGCCACCCACGGTGATGCCGGTGACCCGGCCATTCTCGTGCGACAGGGCGGTCACCGGGGTTCCCAGTCGCACGTCGCCCCCGTGCCGGGTAATGCCGTCGGCCATGGCATCCATCAGCGCACCGATGCCGCCCTCCGGGTACCAGAAGCCATCTGGAGCCTGCTGCTCGTCGCGAAGTTTGCGGGATCGATCTGCCGAGATGAGCTCCAGCGGCCAGCCGTCCACCTTCTCCACGTACGGCCGCACAACGTGGTCGCGGAATCCCGCGCCGATACGCGACCCCAACTCGCCGGCCGCGGTGCCGTCGTCGGGCACACGGTCGTTGGGCGCCTGTGGCATCTGGTCGATGTAGCGGCCGGGCACCACACGCCCGTGCTGCACCCGGGCCACGGGCCGGTCAATCCATCGCATGGGGGAATCCATCAGTTGCTCGGCCCACGCGACGCGGGCGACATCGTGGATAAATGGGATGTGCCCGCCCAGATCAAAGCGGCATCCATCGCCCGTGAGCGTGCGGCAGAGCCCACCCACGTGGTCGGCTCCCTCAACGAGGGTGACGGTTGCCCCATCGCGTGCCGCAGCAAGCGCTGCCGCGAGGCCCGCGGGGCCTCCTCCCAGCACCACAATGTCGCCGCGCTCCGCCATTCCCGGCACGGTGCCCGCTCGGAGGACGACTTGCAAGCCGCGAGCGACCGGGAAGTGACTATCCTCGCCCACGTGCCGCGACCGTCTGTGCCTTCCCTGGCCGCCGCCGGACTTGCCGCACTTCTGATCACCGCCGGTTCCGCCAATGCCACCGCCGGCGGCGCCGTCAGTTCATCGGGAGTGCGCTGGACCGTGCTGGTGATCGCCGCCGTCCTCATCGCGGCGGGCGGTCTCGCGATCGTCAAGAGCATGTGGGGTATGCGCGCGCCGCTCAAGCGCGGAGCCACCGAGACCACCGAGACCCTGTGGCTGCTGCTCCCCCTCGTTCTCGCAGTGGCGCTGGTGATCTTCGCGGCGCAGGGGATCTCATGACCACCGCCGCCGACGCAACCGCACCGCAACCAGGCCTTCTGCGCGATCTCATCACCCTGACGAAGCCGCGCATCATCTCGCTGCTCCTCGTCACCACGGTGTGCGCCATGTTCGCGGCCGAGCGCGGAGTGCCAAGCGGCTGGCTCATTCTGTGGGCGGTCATCGGCGGCTATCTGTCTGCCGGCGGGGCGAACACCATCAACCAATTCGTCGATCGCGATATCGATGCCGTAATGGGCCGCACCGATCGCCGACCCATCGTCATGGGGCGCATCTCGGCTGGCTGGGCACTGGCATTCGGGCTGACGCTGGTCGCTGCCAGCGTGCTGGTGTTCGGGTTCGGTACCACGTGGGTCGCCGCCGGACTGTCGCTTCTGGGCGTCGCGCTCTACGTGTTTCTCTACACGCTGTGGCTCAAGCGCACGACGATTCACAACATCGTCATCGGGGGTGCCGCCGGGGCCGTGCCGCCGCTGGTGGGCTGGGCGGCCATCACCGGCGACATCTCGTTCGGTGCCGTGCTGCTGTTTGCCATCGTCTTCTTCTGGACCCCGCCGCACTTCTGGGCCCTGGCGCTCATGTTGAAGCGCGATTACTCCGAGGCCGGCGTGCCGATGCTGCCGGTGGTGTACGGCGAGTCGGCCACCCGCCTGCAGGTGCTGCTCTGGACCGTGGTGATGGCTGGCGTCACGCTGCTGCCGGTGGCCGCAGGGGTTGCAGGACTCGTCTATCTCATCAGTGCCGTGGTGCTGAACGTGGTGTTCCTCTACGCGGCCTGGCGTCTTCTGCAGGGCGACGCGCGGCGTGACTGGGCCGCTGTCACGTTTCACTTCTCGCTCATCTACCTCACGCTGCTGTTCATCGCGCTGGCAGTGGACGCCGCCGTATGAGCGGCAGCCGCGGCCGCCACGGCTTTGGTGGCTTGGCGTTTTTCGGCACCCCGCTGGGCATCGTGTTTTCGACTGTGCTTATCGACCTCATCGGCTTCGGCATCGTCATCCCGCTGGTGCCGCTGTACGCCGAGAAGTTCGGGGCATCGGTCATTCAGATCGGACTTCTCACGGGCTCGTATGCGCTGATGCAGTTGATCTTCGCGCCCATCTGGGGGCGCGTGTCCGATCGCTACGGCCGCCGCCCGGTCATTCTGGGATCGCTCATCGGCTCATCGGTGGCATGGCTGATGTTCGGGTTCGCCGGGGCCCTGTGGATGCTGTTCTTCGCCCGCATCCTTGATGGCATCTCCGGTGCGTCGTACGCCGCCGCCCAGGCATACGTGGCCGATATCACCACCGACAAGGAGCGCGTGCGGGGGATGGGGCTCATCGGCGCGGCCTTCGGTCTGGGCTTCATCATCGGACCGGGTATCGGCGCGCTGTTCGCGCTCATCGATCCACGCGCGCCATTTATCGTCGCGGCAGCAGCCGCCTTGGCCAACTTCTGCCTCGCGTGGAAGCGCCTGCCCGAGACGCGCCCGCGTGGCAGCCGCGTGGGCGCATCGGAGTCGCGCTGGAGCGCGCTGGGGAGCGCCGTGACCTCCCGGGCCATTGGTCCGCTCATCTGGATTTCATTCATCGGCAGCCTGGGCTTTGTGGGCATGGAGTCGGTCTTTGCGCTCTACGGGAACAAGAAGTTCGGCTTCGGCCTGGCCCAGACCGGCCTCGTCTTCGTGTTCATCGGCGTGTTCGCCGCAATCGTGCAGGGAGGGCTGGTGCACCGGCTCACCGATCGCGTGGGGGAGTGGCCGATTCTGCGCACCGGTCTGTGGCTCACCGCCGCCGCCCTCATCCTGATGGGCCTGGTGTCAAACGCCTGGGCGCTGTTCCCCGTGCTCATCCTGCTGGCGCTGGGGTCGGGCCTCGTGTTTCCCACGATTTCGGCCCTCATCAGCCAGCGAACGCCCGATGCCGCGCAGGGGGGCACTCTGGGCGTTCTGGCATCTGCCGGGGGGCTTGCACGGCTCATCGCGCCCATCGGCGCGACAGTGCTCTTTCAGGTGGTGGGCATCTCCTCGCCGCTCATTATCGGCGGCCTTCTGTTCGCCGTCTGCGGCGTGATGGCCGCCACGAAATTGGTACGTGTCGCCCCCGCTGCGTGATGTGCTGAGGCATCCGTGGAATACCGAAGGGGGCATCAGGGACAAGCGCCCCCCGAACCGGGGGCGCTCCGTCGTCTGATCTGGGGCATCACGCCCCTCACCCGGTAGTAGTGTGCCCGCCGTGTACAAGAGCAAGCACATCCTTCCGCTGGTCATCATCGGTGTCATCGTCGCCGCGCTCACTGCGGCGCAGGCACTTCTGATCGACTGGCTGCCGCCGGCCACCAGCGAGCAGGCAGGCCGCACCTTCACGCTCCTCTGGTTCCTCTTCTGGGCGAGCGCCATCTTCTTCGTCATCGTCACGTCGGTAATCATCTATTCGGTGTGGAAGTTCCGCGCGCCGAAGGGTGATCTTGGCGATGGCCCGCCGATCCATGGCAACACCAAGCTCGAGGTCGTCTGGACGACGGTCCCGTCGATCATCCTTGTGGTGGTGGCCATCTACGGGTACATCGTTCTTGAGCGCAACGAGGCGGTCGCCGCCAACGCAATGACGGTGGACGTCTACGCGCAGCAGTTCGCGTGGAGTTACGGCTACCCGGACGCTGGCATCCAGACCGGTGTCCTCGTGGTTCCACAGGGTCGCCAGGTGGAGCTCCACGTGCGCGCCCGCGACGTCATCCATGACTTCTGGGTGCCCCAGTTCGGCATCAAGGGCGACGCCGTTCCCGGTATCGACCACGTGCTGTGGATCAACCCCACCACGCTGGGTACCTATCCCGTGGTGTGCGCAGAGTTGTGCGGCGTGGGCCACAGCGTGATGCGCTCGAAGGTGGAGGTCGTCACGCCCGCGGCGTTTGAAGCCTGGCTCGCAAAGGGCAAGGCCGCCGTCGCCGATGGCACGGCCCAGGCCGATGCCGCCGCCACGGCCGCGAACGCCCCCGGTGATGCCGTCGCCGGCAAGACGATCTTCGAGGCCAAGTGCGGGGGCTGCCACGCAGGTCTCGGTACCGAGGCTGGCGGCGTGGGCCCGCAGCTGAAGGGCCGACCGCTCACCCTCGAAAGCGTCAAGACGCAGATCACTAACGGCAAGGGCATGATGCCCGGCGGGATCGTGTCCGGCACGGACATGGCCGATGTGGCCGCCTACGTGATGTCGATCAACTAGCCCCGACCTCAGCCGACTCGAGCGAATACACACACATGGCAACGCACGCACCCGCACATTCTCCTTCGGGACACGTACATCACGAAGACCCGCGCCCGGTGTCGTTCTGGTGGCGTCGCGCCATCGTCTCGGCGGTTGTCGGTGTGCTGTTCGCATTCCTGCTGGTCTTCATGCTGCGTGCCATCTTCGGTCTTGACCCGCTGTGGCAGGGCAACGTCGTGGCAACGGTTGCCGGCCTGTTTGGTGGACTCGGGTTCCTCTACGGCATCGGCTGCTTTGACTACTGGCTGACCTGGGCCAAGGGCCGCCCGGTGTCGTCTGAGGACCACTCGTTCCACGGTGTGAGCAACTGGAAGCAGTACTTCCGGATCAACACCGACCACAAGGTCATCGGCATTCAGTACATGGCCATGACCCTGTTCTTCATGGTCTGTGGCGGAATCATGGCGTTGCTGATCCGCACCGAACTCGCTGCCCCCGGCCAGCAGCTTGTGGACGGCCAGACCTACAACGGCCTGCTGAGCATGCACGCCACGCTCATGATCTTCGTGTTCGCCGTGCCGGTGTTCGGTGGAATCGCCAACTACGTGCTGCCCATCATGCTGGGCGCAAAGGACATGGCGTTCCCGCGCCTCAACGCCCTCTCGTTCTGGTTCCTGCCCGTGTCCGGGTTCCTGTTTCTGGCATCCACGTTCACCGGGATGTTCGGTGCCGCGTGGACCGCCTACCCGCCGCTGGCCTCGCAGGGCACGGCCGGACAGACCCTCTTTGAGCTTGGCGTGCAGTTCGCCGGTGCGTCATCTATCGCCACGGCGATCAACTTCCTGGCGACCATCATCACCATGCGGGCGCCAGGCATGACCATCTGGCGCATGCCGATTCTCGCGTGGGCCACGGGCGTCACCAGCGTGCTCGTGGTGTTCGCCACGCCATTTGTTGCCGGCTCGCAGTTCCTCACCATGTTCGACCGTGTGATGGGCACGCACTTCTTCGTGCCCGATCAGGGCGGCGACGTGATCATGTATCAACATATTTTCTGGTTCTACAGCCATCCAGCGGTGTACATCATGCTGTTGCCGGGCTTCGGGATCATCAGTGAGGTCATCGCCACCTTCGCCCGTAAACCGCTCTTCGGCTATCGCGCCATGGCGTTCTCGATGGTGGCCATCGGGGTGCTGGGATTCGGCGTGTGGGCCCACCACATGTTCGTCTCGGGCATGGCCGCCTGGCTGCGCGTGCCGATGATGATCACCACGATCATCATCGCGGTGCCCACCGGGGTGAAGATGTGGTCGTGGCTCGCCACCCTCTGGCGGGGAAAGATCCATATGAAGGCGCCCATGCTCTGGGCGTTGGGGTTCCTGTTCACGTTCCTCATCGGTGGGCTTTCGGGTGTGTTCAACGGCATCGTGCCCGCCGATATCCAGCTGTCAGACACCTACTTCGTCACCGCCCACCTGCACTATGTGCTGTACGGCGGCAGCGTGTACACGATCTTTGCGGGCATCTATTACTGGTTCCCGAAGGCGACCGGCAAGATGCTGAATGAGCGGCTGAGCCAGTGGCACTTCTGGCTCACCTTCATCGGCACGCAGATCACGTTCATGCCCATGCACTGGCAGGGCCTGCAGGGAATGCCACGCCGCGTGGCCGACTACGACCCCCGCTTCGCGATGGTCAACGGGATCGAGACCATCGGCTCGTACATGCTCGGCATCGCGACGATCATCTTCTTCTACAACGTGGTCCATTCGCTGCGGAAGGGCGATCCCGCTCCGTGGAACCCATGGCGCGGCCGTACGTTGGAGTGGATGGTCAGCTCCCCACCACCGCTCTTCAACTTCGATGTCATCCCGCAGGTTGTGGGTGGCCCGTACCAGTACGGCATCCCGGATGCGCGTCACGCCGTGGTGTTCGCACCCGAGCAGTTCGGCGGGGAGCTCACCGAGGACACGCGGTATCCAGTGCTTGTGGTGGCCAACGAGACGCTCACCTCGCAAGGGCTCATTGACGAAATCCGCTCGCGCAATGCCGATGGGCTGTGGTCATTTGAGTTCCTTGTGCCGGTGGGTGATGGCGAGCGCACTGTGGCCGAGCGCCGCCTTGCGACCACGCTGGCAATCCTCGCCGGGCACGGCATCGCCACCACTGGCCGTGTGGTCGACGGCGAGGTCATCACGGTGGCCGGTGACGAGGGCAAGTCGCGTCAGCCGTACGAGATCCTGGTGGCAACGCTGCCCACGGCATCCAGCGAGTGGATGCGTCAGGACGCCGTGGACCGAATTCGCAAGCGCTCCGGAATCGCCACCAGCCACATCGTGGTGAGGGGTGATGACGCCCGGGCACTGACAGCCGCATCGGCGCTGCCGCTCACGATGATTGTGGCGACGGATGCCGTGGGCGCCGACGCGCTCGCAGCCGCGGTCATGGCCCGCTCCGACGCGCAGCCCGCCCGCTTCACCATCATCTGCCCGCTTGACCTGCCACAGCCGCGCTGGGGCAGCGAGTCGAGCGAGATCCGCCGCCAGGCGGGTGAGCGCATGACCGCAACCATCAATGCCCTCGTGGCGGTGGGTGTTCAGGTGCAGGGCGAGGTGATGGACGACGGCCCGGCCGACGCCCTGCCCCTCGCGATTGATGCCTTCAGGCCGGCCCAGATCATGGTGGCGGGCGTGAATGGCGAGGCTGCCGCGTTGGCAGATGCAGCAACTGCAGCCGCCGGGGAGACCCCGGTCGAAATCGTCAATCTCGGCGCCCCCGCGGGGAGCGAGTAATGGCGACCACCACAGGTCACGCTCCCGCCCCGTCCCACGGACAGGACACCCACGGCAAGAAGCACGGCCTGAACGCTGAGCTCGTGGGGATGCTGCTGTTCATCGGTTCAGAGGTGATGCTGTTCGCATCGCTGTTCACCGCATACTTCTTCATCCGGTATGGCGTGAGCAACGAGGTGTGGCCGCCGCTGAAGCAGGATGGCGAGCCATTTGAGTTGCCGGTAATGCTTACCGGCATCAACACGCTCATCCTGGTGACGTCGTCGTTCACCCTGTGGTGGGGCGAGAAGTGCCTCAAGGCCGGCGACCGCAAGGGCCTGATCCGCGGTCTGTGGGTGACCATTCTGATGGGCGGCACGTTCCTCATCATCCAGTTCAATGAGTACGCGCACCTGGGCTTCACGCCGCAGGACCGCGCGTTCTCGGGCGCCTTCTACACCCTGACCGGCTTCCATGGCGCGCACGTGGCGGTGGGCCTCATCGTCCTCAGCATGTGCCTTCGCCGTGCCTACAAGAACGACTTCACGCCCACCCAGCACACGCCGCTGGCCGCCGGGTCGTACTACTGGCACTTCGTCGACATCGTGTGGGTGCTCCTCTTCCTTCTCGTCTACGTCATCTAGGGACACCGTGCGCTCACGCCTCATCGCCACTTCGACCGCCCTGCTGATCATCGGCACCGCCGGATTCCTCACGGGATGCGGGGGTGCGCAGTCGGCCCTCGATACCGCTGACACTGCTGCCGGCAAGACGAAGTTCGTCGGCTCATGCGGCGGCTGCCACACGCTGGCCGATGCCGGCACCAAGGGCAAGGTCGGCCCCAATCTGGATGACGCCTTCCGCGGGTCGCGCGAGCAGGGCCTCAAGGAGACTGAGTTCTACGGGGTCGTGAAGCGCTGGATCCAGGTGGCTCCGCAGGCACCGCTTCCCGGCAGTTACCCGCAGGCAATGCCACAGAATCTGGTGACGGGATCCGACGCCGAGAACGTGGCCGCATATGTGGCCACGGTGGCTGGTACCAAGCCCACCAGCGACGTGAGTGCCATCACTCCCGCGGTTGAGGGCAAGGCGCCTGCCGCGGGCTCGGGCCCCGCCACTCCCGCCGACGGGGGCGCAACCGCGCCGTAATGCCGGGCGACGCCGCGACCCTTGACGGCGCGCGCGTCCTCGTGACCGGCGCGTCCCGCGGCTACGGCGCGGCGATTGCCCGTGCGCTGGCCGCGGAGGGCGCCTACGTGATCATCACGGCCACCGATACCGGTCGGCTGGCATCCACTGCCGAGGCCTGTCGCGCACTTGGGGCCGGCGGCGTGGAGTGCTGCGCGCTCGATCTGGGCGATGCCACGTCGGTTGACGCACTCATCGGTGCCATCGCCACGTTGGTTCCCCGCCTGGAGGGGGTGGTGCTGAACGCGGCCATTCTTGGCGCGAGGGGGCCCATCGCCGATATCGCGCCCGCCGACATCGAGGCCGCGATCACCGTGAACGTCACGCACCAGTTGCGCCTGATCAACGGCCTTCTGCCGTTCATCGCGAGCGGTGCGGGCGTGGTCATCATCACCTCGGGCGCTGCGTCCAAGCCAAGCCGAGGCGCCTACGGACTGACCAAGGGCATGCTGGACGTGGCCGCCGATGTTCTGCGCGCCGAGTGGGCCGATCGCGATGTGCGGGTGGTGCGCGTAAACCCCGGGCCGCTTCGCACCGAAATGCGCGCCGCGGTGCACCCGGAGGAGGATCCGGCCACGGTGCCACCGCCATCGGAGCGTGTGCAACCGGTGATCGCGGTGCTCAAGGGTGCCAACCCCGGCCCGTGCATTCAGGCCGCAGAGTGGGGCCTGTCGTGATTGCATCCGACCCCCGATCGAGCCGTCCCATTCCCCGGCTGGAGCGCACGGCCGGTTGGCAGGACGTACCGATCGACCCCATTGACGAGCCGCTCGTGCCCGTGGCGCACATCGGCGGGCGAATCATTGAGGACCCGCAGTACTTCGCCTGGGGCCTGCCCGGCGCATTGCCCGGATGCTGGCTTCGCGAGGGTGTGGCCGAGCGTCTGGGTCGCGTGGCGGAGTCCCTGCCGGACGGCCTCATGTTGCTGGTGTGGGATGGCTGGCGCAGCATCGAGACCCAGTCGGCGCTGTTTGAGGCCTACATCGGTGATCTGGCGGGGCAGTACCCCACCTTCACACGCGCGCAGTTGGAGGATGCCGCCCGCACGTATGTCACGCCACCGAGGCCAGAGCACCACGCACCGCCACCACACTTCACGGGCGCCGCTGTAGATCTGACGCTCGCCGACGCCGATGGCGTGCCGCTGGATCTGGGCACGTCCTTTGATGCATTTGTGCCCGAGGCCGGTGCCGCGGCGCTTGAAGACATCGACATGCCGGCGCGCGCCAACCGCCGCCTCCTCTTCTGGGCGATGCACGACGAGGGCTTCACCGCATATGTGGAGGAGTGGTGGCACTTTGATCACGGCGATCAGTTCTGGGGCGTCGTCACCGGCCAGAGCGCCCGCTATGCCGGCATTACCGGCCCCACGGCATAGGATCGCCCTGATGTCCACGTCTACGCCCGCCCCGCCCCGCGCCACGGGGGCGCAGGTCGTCCCGGCGCTGCTCGGGCTCGTCAGGTTCCAGCACACGGTGTTTGCGCTTCCGTTCGCCTTCGCTGGTGCATTGATGGCGCAGAACGCATGGCCGCCCATCGGCGTGCTGGCCTGGATCCTGCTGGCCATGGTGGGTGCCCGCTCGCTGGCCATGGCGCTCAACCGGCTGGTGGACCGGGAGATGGATGCCCGTAACCCGCGCACGGCCGGCCGGCACATCCCCGCAGGGCGCCTGACGGTCAATCAGGTGCGCGCATTCGCGCTGGTGAGCCTGATTGCGCTGCTTGTGGCGGTATCGCAGCTGCCGTCAATCACCTGGTGGCTGTGGCCCATCCCGGTGGCGCTGTTCGTGGTGTACCCCTACGCCAAGCGGTACACGTGGGCCTGCCATCTCGTCCTCGGGATCTCCATCGGCATCGCCCCCATCGGGGGCTGGATCGCGGTCACCGGTCAGTTCGCGTCTGCACCCGTGCTGCTGTGGCTCGCCGTGGCGCTGTGGATCGGCGGGTTCGACGTGGTGTACGCCCTCCTCGACGTGGAGAGTGACCGGCGCGAGGGCGTTCACTCGGTACCGGTGCGCTTTGGCGAGGTGCGCGCGCTGCGCATCGCAGCGGCCTGCCATCTGGCGACCGTCGCACTGCTGGTGCTCGCCGGCAGGGCGGCATCGGTCACCTGGCCGTACTACGTCGCCGTGGCCGCCTGCGCAGTCATCCTCGCGTGGGAGCACCTGCATGTGCGACCCGGCGATGCCGCGCGTATCAATGCCGCATTCGGGACCGCCAATATGGCGATGTCGCTGGTATTCCTCGCGGGCGTCGTGGGGGAGGTGGCCGTTGCCTGAATGTCTGGTGTCAGCCCGCGGGGTGGGGCACATCTACGGCGAACGCGCTGCCGTCGCGGATGTGCATCTGGACGTGGCCGCCGGCGAGCGCGTGGCGATTGCGGGTCCAAATGGCGCGGGCAAGAGCACGCTGCTTCGCATGGTGGCCACGCTGCTGCGTACCGGCACCGGCACGCTCACGGTGCTGGGAGAGGAGTTGCCAGGTGGAGCGCGCCGGGCACGGTGCGGCATCGGCTACCTGGCGCACGATCCGCTGGCATACCTCGACCTCTCGCCGCGTCAGAACCTGCAGGTATATGCCGATCTCTTTGGGGTGCAGGATGCCGACCGGCGCATTGATGACCTTCTCGACCGGGTTGACCTCATCGCACGGGCCGACGATCCGGTGCGGGTGCTCAGCCGCGGCATGGCGCAGCGGCTTGCCCTTGCCCGCATGCTGCTGCATGGGCCGCGGCTGCTGCTGCTCGACGAGCCCCACGCAAGCCTCGATGTCGGCGGAACGGCGTTGCTCGACGCTGAGCTTGCCGCCATGCGTACGGACGGGCGCGCGGCGGTGATCGTGACGCACGAGGTGGAGCGCATCGCATCGGTGGCCGATCGCCTGGTGGTGATGCGCCGCGGGCGCATCGTGGTGGACGAGCCGGTGGCCGGTCGCGGTCCGGCCCAGGTGCGCGCCCGGTACGAGGAGTGCATCGCATGAGCACGACTGCGAACCGACCACGGTGGACGCGTCAGCTTGCAGGGCTCATCCGCAAGGACCTGCGCCTGGAGCTGCGCACCAAGGAGACCGTGATGGCCATGGTGCTCTTCGCCATCGTCACGCTCACCATCATGCAGTTCGGGTTCGGCACGCGCGATAACGACCTCACGCGGTTCACCGGGGGGCTCATGTGGGTGACCCTGGCGTTTACCGCCGTGCTGGGCGTGGGCCGATCATATGTGGCCGAACGCGAACAGCGGGTGCTCGATGGCATCCTGGTGTCGCCGGTGCCGCGCATCGTGCTGCTCGCGGCCAAGGCGATTGCCATCGTCATCTACATGGGCATTACCGAACTGGTGGTCATCCCCTTGGTGGGCATCTTCTTCGTGAAGGGTCCGTACTGGGACTCCATCGGCTGGATCGCGCTGGTGGCACTGATTGCCAACGTGTGCATCGCCCTCTCGGGCACGCTGTTCTCGGGCCTCGCCCTGTTCACCCGGGCCCGCGACCTCATCCTGCCGGTGCTCTTTCTGCCCGCACTCGTGCCCGTGGTCATCGCCGGCGCCGGCGCCACGCATGCCGTGGTGGGAGGGGCACATGACATGAGCGAATACCGCGGCTACTGCCTGTTCCTCGTGGGCTACGCCATACTGTTCCTCCTTGTCTGTATCGCCACCTACGATGCCGTCTTTGACGACTGATCACGCCTCCTCGCGTGTGATCGGCACCCGTGCGGCGCTCATCTGGGGTGTCATCGCCACGGTGCTGGTGACCGTGGCCAGTGTGGGCGTGTTCCTCTCCGCCCCCGAGGACGCCGACCAGGGCGTGATCCAGCGCATTTTCTACTTCCACGTTGCAATCGCGCTGGTATCGCTGGTGGCATTCGCCGTGGCGTGCGTGGCGGGGATCCTGTACCTGCGCACTCGCAACGTGCGCTGGGACGACGTGAGCGTGACCGCGGTCCGCATCGGGATGCTGTTCTCGGTGCTTGTGATCATCACCGGGTCCATCTGGGCCAAGGCCTCGTGGGGCACCTGGTGGGTGTGGGCCGACCCGCGACTGGTGACCTACCTCATCGTGGTGCTCATCTATGCCGCGTACTTCGTGCTGCGATCCTCGGTAGATGATGATCGCCGTCTGCGGTACTCGGCCATCTACGCCATTGCGGGCTTCGTGTCCGTTCCGCTGTCGTTTTATTCGGTACGAATTGCCCAATCGTTCGTGCACCCGGTCGTGTTCACCCGTGGGGGTGCCAACATGCCCGGGTCAATGCTCATCTGGTTCCTCATCTCGCTGGCCGCGATGCTGGCGCTCTTCATTGCACTGCTCGAGGTTGAGCTGGTGGGCCGTCGCACGGAGCGCGCGCTGCGTGTCCTGACCTTGCGTCTGGAGTCGTCATGACCGGTGGCAACCAGTATGTGGTGGCCGCGTATGCGGTTATCTGGTTTCTGGTGCTCGCGTACGTGGTGATGCTGGGCGCGCGTACCTCGCGGGTGGGCCGGCAGGTGGAGGCCATTACCCGCATGCTTGATCGCAGAGCCGCCGAATCCGACACCCCCGAGGGGGATGACGGCTGATGGCCCGCCTGCTGTTCCCCGTGTTCCTCGACCTGACTGATCGCCTCGTCGTTGTGGTGGGCGGGGGAGCGGTGGCAACGGAGCGCGCTGCCAAGCTGGCAGCCCATGGTGCAGCAGTTCGTGTGGTGAGCCCCGAGCTCTCGCCCGGACTTCAGAGGCTGGTCACCGATTCCACCGTGGCCGACCACCGCGCCCGCCGGTACGAGGATGGCGACCTCGACGGCGCCGTGCTGGTGGTTGCCGCCACCGACGATGCCGCGGTGAACCGCCGGGTACGCGACGCCGCACGCGCGGCGGGTGCGGAGGTGAACGTGGCAGACGACCCTGCTGGGTCCACCGCCGTGATTCCCGCACTCATGCGCAGTGGCGATCTGGCCATCGCGATCACCACGGGCGGGGCAAGCCCCGTGGTGTCACGGCGTATCCGCGAGGACCTGGAAGATCGCTTTGGGCCGGGATGGGCGGGTCTCATCGACCTGCTGGCGGAGAGCCGCGATGACCTCATCGCGGCCCGTCCGGTTATCGCCGACCGCCGCGCCGCGGTGGAGGCGCTCATCGATTCCGGCGTGGTGGACCGCATCGCCGACGCGGGGCCCGGCGCATGCCGCACCGAGGTACGCGAGATGCTCGGTTTGCAACCAGTGAGTGAGGCCGCCTGATGCCGCGTATCGTCGCCGTGGGTATCTCCCACAAGACCGCACCGGTTGAGCAGCGCGAGAAGATTGCGCTCACCGATGCCACCACGCGCACGCTTGCGCGTCAGTTGGTCCGCCACCCGGACATTGCCGAGGCCGTTGTTATCTCCACGTGCAACCGCACCGAGGCCTACGTGCATGCACTCGACGCCAGCGCGGCCGAAGAGGCCATCTGTGAGGCGCTGGTGGAGAACAGCACCATGACCCGGTCAGAGTTCGACTGCGCGCGCTACGCGCTGGTTGATGACCGGGCCGTGGCCCACCTGCTGCGCGTGTCGTCGAGCCTCGACTCGATGGTGGTGGGCGAGAGTGAGATTCAGGGGCAGGTGCGCGGCGCGTGGGAGTCGGCCATCGACGAGGACGCCACGGGCGTGCTGCTCGACCGGCTCTTCCGCCAGGCACTCGAGGCGGGCAAGCGCGTGCGCACCGAGACGAAGGTTGCCGTGCGCCCCGTGTCGGTCTCCACGGTTGCCGCCGACCTCGCCCGCGAAGCCCTGCCCGATATCGGTGGGTGCCGCGGGCTGGTGGTGGGTGGCGGCAGAATGGCCGAGGCCACTGCGCGCGCGTTGATGGAGCGTGGGCTGGGTGAGCTGGTGGTCATCAACCGCACGGTCGGCACTGCACGCGAGATCGCCGAGCGCCTCGGCGGAATGGGCCTCGGCTTCGACTGCCTGGCTCATGAACTGGCGCAGGCCGATGTGGTGGTGTGCTCAACCGACGCCCCGCACCCGGTTATCTCTGCTGCCAACATCACGGACGCACTTGTCGACCGCCCCACACGCCCCATTGTGCTCATTGATATCGCCGTGCCGCGCGATGTTGAGTCTGCGGCGTCGGCCGTGCATGGTGCTGTGCTGTTTGACATCGACGATCTCGAGCGCGTGGTGGCCCAGCACCGCGACGAGCGCCAGGAGCATGCGCATCGCGCCGAGGTGATCGTGGGCGAGGAGGTGGAGCGGTACGCCGAGTGGCGCACCGGCCTCGCGGTGACGCCGGTCATTACATCCCTGCGTGAGATGGCCGAGGCCGTGCGACAGGGGGAGATTGCCCGTGCCGTTCGCGGTGATGATCCTCTCAGCGACGACGAGCGCGAGCGCCTGGATGTCGTCACGAGGGCCATGCTCAACAAGTTGCTGCATGAGCCCACCGTGCGCGCGCGCGAGGCAGCTGGATCACAAGATGGCCTCAGGCATATCGACTCCCTGCGCTACCTGTTTGGACTCGACCTGCCGGATCACCCGCCGGCTGGCGATGGCACTGAGGCGCCGCACGCGCCGTCATCCCGCCACCTGGGCTGACGCCCCCGATGCGCATCACCGTGGCCACGCGGCGCTCCGCCCTTGCTCTTGCGCAGTCACGTGCGGTCGCCGCATCGCTTGAGGCCCATGGGCACGAGGTGGCATTGCTCGAGATGACCACCACGGGCGACCGGTGGAGCCTGGCCGGTGCACCCGACCAGCCCGGTGCCGACGTAAAGGGCATGTTCGTGAAGGAGCTGGAAGAGGCGCTGCTCGATGGGCGCGCCGACATCGCCGTGCATTCGGCCAAGGACCTGCCGGGCGACCTGCCCCACGGGCTCGCCGTGCTGGCCACGCCGCCCCGCGAAGACCCGGGCGAC
>JBAXJA010000017.1:0-22252 GCA_037138115.1 Thermoleophilia bacterium
TTCAAGAAACAGGCGGGGCGCTGCCGACCGAGGTCGACTGGAACGGAGGGCGGGGATTTCGGACGGGGCAGCAATATTTGCGGGCCTACCGCGCATCCTCTGTGCCCAGGCAGCGAGCAAGGCATTCGACGACCGTTGATGTCTGCACCATGCGGGAACCCGGCGGGAATGCCCGGAGCGAATGGGGCACCGCATCACGGCCACATGGACTTGGGCGAAAACGACGAAAGGCCCGCCGGAGCGGACCTTTCGTGTGAAGTGGAGGATGACGGGATCGAACCGACGACCTCTACGCTGCCAGCGTAGCGCTCTCCCAGCTGAGCTAATCCCCCGGGAACGGCCTGAAGTATAGACGGCCCGCGGGCTAGGCGGGAGTGCTCTGGAACCGCTCTGTGGGCGCCTCCCGCCACAGACGGTCAAGGCGGTAGAAGTCGCGGGCTTCCGGCGTGAACACGTGCACGACGATGTCGAGCGCGTCCACCAGAATCCAGTCCGCCTCTTTTTCGCCCTCGACGCGGCGGATCTCCACGCCGTGCTCCTTCTTGAGCACTCCACGGATCTCGGTGGCGATGGCCTTGGTCTGGCGCGGGGTGCGCCCGGTGCAGATGACCAGGTAGTCCGTGTAATCCACGATGCCGCGCATATCGAGGATCACGATGTCCTCCGCTTTCTTGGAGTCAGCGAGCTCTGCGGCGATGCGGGCAATATCCTCGGTATTCGAGGGGTCTCCTCAATCGGAACGACGAATCCCTGCGAGGCTAGTCGGGGTGCGGCCCCCCATCAAGACGCCGGGGCAGACTCCAACAGGTCCGCAACCGCCGCAGGCACCAGATGACGGATCGAATCGCCCTGCGCCAGGTACTCGCGAACCAGTGTCGATGACACCGGGACCTCGGGCATCTCGACCAGATCGACGCGGCCAACGGCGATGCCGCGGGCCACGTCACCCGCGGCGCTCGCGTCGGCGCCGGGGCGCATGGCCACTGCGATACGCGCCAGCGCCACGATGTCCTCTGGGCGCCTCCAGGAGGTGAAGCCAGCCAGTTGGTCAACCCCCATCACGAACCACAGTTCCGCGCCCGGGTACTGCAGCGCGATCTCCTCGAGCGTCTCGGCGGTGAATGTGGGGCCATCGCGATGCAGTTCCAGGTCGCTGGCCTCGAGAAGCGGGTCATCGGCCACTGCGGCCTCTACCAGCGCGAGCCGACGCACGGCCGGCATGGTCGCCCCATCTGGCTTGTGCGGGGGCGTGCCGCCCACGACAAGAAGCACGCGATCGAGGTGCAGTTGGCGGGCTGCCTCCCGGGCCAGCGCAATGTGGCCGTTGTGCAGGGGATCGAAGCTGCCGCCCAGCACGCCGATTCTCATCGGGTCAGCGAATCTGGCCGGTGCCGGTGATGAGGTACTTCACCGTGGTCAGGTGCGCTAGGCCGATGGGCCCGCGGGCGTGGAGCTTCTGCGTCGAGATCCCGATCTCTGCGCCCATGCCGAACTCGCCGCCATCGGTGAACCGCGTGGACGCGTTGACGTACACGCACGCCGCGTCCACGCGCAGCTGAAATGCCTGCGCGGCCTCAAGAGATGCAGTGATGATCGATTCGCTGTGCCCCGACCCGAACCGGTTGATGTGGTCGATGGCCTCGTCCACCGATCCGACCACGCCGACCGAAAGGATGAGCGACAGGAACTCACGGGCGAAGTCGTCGTCGGTGGCGGTGGGCAGGTCAGCCGCCGAAGGTCCGATGGCCGCCCGGGCCTCGTCGGACACGCGCAGTTCCACACCCTGGGCGATCAGCGCCTCGGCGGCGCGTGGCAGGAACTCCGCGGCCACATCGCGATGCACCAGCAGCGACTCAGCCGCGTTGCACACGCCCGGCCGCTGGCACTTGGCATTCACGATGATCGCCAGCGCATCATCCAGATCGGCTGAGGAATCGACATACACGTGGCAATTGCCCGAGGCGGCGTAGATGACCGGCACCCGGGCGTGCTCGATGAGATAGGCCTTGAGCGCCTCGCCTCCGCGTGGGATGACCAGATCAACCCGGCCCTCGGCGCGGATCATCTCGAGCATCTCATCGCGATCGGTGCCCAGCATCGTGATGGCGCCACCCGGTACGCCCGCGCCCGCGAGCGCGGCCATCACCACATCACCGAGGATGCGATTGGAGCGCTCGGCAATGCTGCTGCCACGAAGAATGATCGCGTTGCCGCTCTTCAGCGCAAGTGCCGCGGCGTCGGTGGTGACGTTGGGCCGGCCCTCGTAGATGACCCCGATCACGCCCAGCGGCACACGCGTCTCGAGGATCTCGAGCCCATTGGACACCCGCCATCCCGCGTCCACGATGCCCACGGGGTCGGGCAAGGCGGCGACTGCGCGGATGCCCTGCGCCATGGCCTCCAGCCGCGAGTCGTCGAGCAGCAGGCGGTCCACCATGGCAGTGGGGGCATCAGCGCGTCGCGCGGCCTGCACATCCTCGGCGTTCTCGGCCATGATCTCGGCCGATCGCGAGGCGAGGGCGCGGGCCATGGCCTCCAGCGCGTCCGCCTTCTCCCCGGGGCTCATTACGGCCAGCGTGCGACTGGCCGACCGTGCGGCCGCGAGGCGATCCGTCAATGAGGTCGTGGCGCTCATCAGGGGGCCACGCTATCGCACGTATCCGTCTGATCCGGCCAGCGCGAAGCGGTCGCGGTGCACGATCTCGCTCGGGGCACCGGGCAGCACACCTGCAACCTGGTCGGACCGCATACCGATAACGCGGCGCACCTCATCGACCGACAGCTCTGTGATGCCCTTCCCCACCTCGGCACCATCTGGCCCCACCACCGACACGGCATCGCCGGCGTGGAAGGTGCCGTCGCAGGCGGTGACACCCACCGGCAAGAGCGAGGTGCCCTTCTCAACAAGGGCGCGCACGGCGCCACCATCAACCGTGATGGTTCCCATGCTGGGCTTCGCGTGGCGAAGCCACATCTTGAAGGATCCCTGTGGGCGCCCGGACGCGGGAAACCGTGTACCCACCGGGTTGCCTGCGGCGGCGGCCGGGATGACACCAGCGTCGCGACCACTCGCGATGACGCACGTGACTCCGCATCCGGTGGCGATACCGGCCGATGCCAGCTTGCTCTCAATGCCACCACTGCCGATACCCGACCCGGGGAGCACCGCCAACTCCACCTCACGCGGGTCCGTGCCAACAGCCACCTCGCCGATCAGTTCCGGTCCGCTCTCACCAGGCGCATACAGACCATCACGGTCGGTGAGCAACAGCAGCAGGCGAGCGCGCAGCAGGATTGCCACCTGAGCGGCCAGCACGTCGTTGTCACCGAAGGTCAGCTCATCGGTGGCGGTGGTGTCGTTCTCGTTGATCACCGGGACCGTGCCCAATGCCACGAGACGCGTAAGCGTGTTCTGTGCGTTCACATACGAGGTGCGGCGCTCAAGGTCGGCGGATGTGAGCAGGACCTGCGCGGGCACCACCCCGTGTACGGCGAAGGCCGTGATGTACCGGGCGAACAACGCCCCCTGCCCCACTGCAGAGACCGCCTGCAGGTCGGGGAGGGCGTCCGGACGGCTGGCGATGCCCAGAACTCCCAGCCCGCACGCGATGGCACCGCTGGACACCAGCACCGGGTGCATGCCGGCGTCGCGCAGGGCGGCGATCTCGGCCACTCGTGCCGCCAGCACGTCCTCGCGCAGCACGCCCCGCTCATCCACCAGCGTGGATGAGCCGATCTTGATGACGATGACGTCGCTCACGTGATCCACTCGATCAGCGCCTCGCGGAGTTCGGGAATGCCCTCCCCTGATTCCGCGGAGGTGGCGAAGTCGACGCCGTCCGGCGGGTCCTCGAGATCGCACTTGGTCGCGACGATCACCTGACGCGCCTGCTCTGGTGCGTACGGCGCAATCCCGGCGCGAACCAGAGCGATGCGCTCGTCGGCGTCCCACGGGTCAGATGCATCAACGCAGTGCAGGATGACCTTGGCCCGCTCCAACTGCCCAAGGGCGGAGCCGTTGCGCTCGCTGCCATCGACGGCAAGCCCCGGCAGATCGGCAACCAGATGGGGCTCATCGACGCCGTCGTCCAGGGGGCCGAGCGCGGGCTCCTTCGTGGTGTGCGGGTACGGGGCGACCGTGGCGCTTGCCCCGGTGAGTGCATTGAGCAGCGAGGTCTTGCCGGAGTTCGGCATCCCCACGATGGCGACGTCAACCGGCAGGCGCATCTCGAGCACAATCCACGTGCCCTCGCCATCCTCGCCCGGCACGGTGATGCGGGGGGCACGCTGCGTTGACGACCGGAAGGCGCGGTTGCCCACGCCACCACCACCGCCACGCGCCACCGACACGCGATCGCCCACCGCACCAAGTACGGCGATCTCCTCGTCGTCGCGCAGCACCCGGGTGCCGGGGGGAACGCTCACCTCGAGGTCGCCGCCATTCCTGCCGTGCTTATTGCGGCCCTCGCCGTCACCGCCCACGGGTGCCTTGTGGTGCACCGCGTGCCGGAACTGCGTCAGGTCGATCATCTGCTCGTCGGCGACCAGCACGACATCGCCGCCGCGTCCGCCGTTACCCCCATCGGGGCCGCCCTTGGGCGAGTGCGCCTCACGACGGAACGAGAGGCAACCGTTGCCCCCGCGCCCCGCCTGGACGTGGATCTGGGCCCGATCGGTAAATGACATGGTGCGGAGCCTCAGGCCCCGCCCCGGCTCAGGACGCCGGGGCCTCCACCGGGTACACGAAGACGCGCCGACCCTTGATGCCATTCGTGAACTCCACCCGGCCACTCACGGTGGCGAAGATGGTGTGGTCACGACCGATGCCGGTACCGTTGGCGGGCTTGAACACCGTGCCGCGCTGGCGGACGATGATCGACCCGGCCGGAATGACCTGGCCCGCGAACACCTTCACGCCGAGGCGCTTGGAGTTCGAATCGCGACCGTTGCGGCTGGAGCCGCCACCCTTCTTATGTGCCATTGCTCAGCCCCCGATTGCCGTGATGCGCACCCGCGAAAGGTGCGAGCGGTGACCCATCTTGCGCTTGCTGTCCTTCTTGGCGCGGTAAGTGAAAACCGTGATCTTCGGCCCGAGCACGTGCTCCTCGACCTCCGCAGTCACGGTGCCACCATCGGTGATGCCATCGGCGCTCCCGGTTGCGAGAACCCTGGGCGAGATGGACTCACCGGGCTCGGCCGCAATGCGGTCCACGACGATACGCTCACCTTCACGCACCCTGTATTGCTTGCCCCCGAGGGCGATCACGGCATACTCAGCCACGGACATCTCCACTACTGACGACGGGACGCCCATCTCCGGACGCGATCGCGCATGGTAGCGACACCGGACACGAAGTGCCACACCGAAGGGGACATCTCGCACCCACGCATCTCACGAATCGTCGGCATTGCCCTTCTGATCACGCTTTCGGCCACTTCCCTTTCCCTCGGGGCCAGTGGGGAATTGCGCGTGGAGGCCGGGGGCAACCCAGACTTCCTCGACCCCGCGCTCGCCCTTGACCCCCTTGCATGGCAGGTGCTGGGAGCCACTCAGGGTGGTCTGGTGGCGTTCCGGCGTGCCGAAGGGAGTGCCGGAACCGCCTTGGTACCGGACCTCGCCACGGCGCTCCCGGTCGTCTCGCCGAATGGACTCACGCTCACCTTCACCCTGCGGGACGACGTCCGGTTCGGCCCCCCGGCATCGCGTGTCGCCCAGCCCAGCGACGTGAAGAGCAGCCTCGAGCGCATGCTCGTCCTCGATTCCCGCGGCACCGCGCTCTATACGGCCATTGGCGGTGCACCCGCGGTCATCGCCGGTCGAACCCGCCTGCTGTCCGGCATCGTGGCCGATGACGCCGCGAGCACCGTCATCATCACTCTCACGCGCCGGGACCCATCGCTGCTCCAGGCGCTGGCGCTGCCATTTGCATCCGTCGTTCCCAAGGGCACCCGCGCGGTCGATCAAACGGTTGACCCACCCGCAGGTCTCGGGCCGTACGCCATCTCGGCCTTCGACCCCGACCAGCGCATTGTTCTCACGCCCAATCCCGGCTACGTGCCCCGGGATGGACTGCCGGCCGGCCACGCATCACGCATCACCATCTCTCTCGGCCACACGCCGCGGGCCGCCGCCGCCCATGTCGCAACCGGCGACGCCGACTACTCCGTCATGCCAATCGCCCAAGCGGCCACGCGTCGCGGTGGCTACGCGGCCGGCGCCACTGCCAATGCCATCACCAACTCGGCGACGGCGTACGTGGCAATCGACTCATCCCAGGCCCCATTTACGAATCCAGGTGTCCGGCGCGCCGTCGGGCTGGCGCTCGATCGCACGGCGGCAGCAGCCGCGATCGGTACCGGGGCCCGTCCTGCCAGCCGCATGATTCCCCCGGGTACTCCGGGGAGCCGTCCAGGCACCACTGCGTTTGACCTGCGCACCGCACGGTCGCTGGTTTCCGGTGCGGGTGCCACCGGTACGGCGGTGACCCTCTGGACGGGATCGGGATCCGCTGAGCGCGCCATCGCGCCTGCGGTGCGTGATGCGCTGTCGAAGATGGGCCTCTCCCCGGTCGTGAGGGCGCTCCCCCGCAACTCCGGCCTCGGCCGGGCGGCCCCGCGTGCCGCGATCGCCACCGCACTGTGGAGCCAGACGCTTCCAGATGGATCAGACGCCTACGCGCAGTTGCTGGGCACCACTGCCCCCGGCACCCCCGCCAACCCCCCGGTACCCGCTATCTCAGGCGATGCCGCTTTGCGGTCGCGTGCGCGATCAGCGGGCAACGCCGTGCTGGGCACTGGTCGGGACTCGGCATGGGCGCAGGTGGATGCCCGCGCCGTTGCCGACGGCCGCGTGGTGCCGGTCGCCACCCCCGTCGCAACGGAGGTCACCGCACCCGGTGTGTCCGGCGTGACGGTGAACCCCGTGCTGGGAGTACTGCTCGGGTTACTGCAGCCCGCCGGCGGGAGCGACGCGGAGCGCTAAGCGCTGGCCGGTTTCGCCGAGCGGGTGCGGGTGGTGCGCGCTCGTGAGCGGCTGGCGCCGGTCCCGGCGGCCCCTCCGCCAATACGTGCACTTCCCGGAGCCAACGAGGTATCCGATTCGAGCGTGATGGAGATGCCGAGGTCCTCCTCGATCGCCGCCAGCACCGCGCTGTCGTCCGCGGTGAGGAACCCCATGACCTCCGGGTGAACACCCACGGCAACGGGCGACTCAGATGTACCGGCAAGCGCCATGCGGATCTGGCGCTCGGCGTCAATGGCGTGGGTCTCCGCACTCACGACGAATCCCTGGCCCCCACAGGTGGGGCAGTGGTTGGTCATGATCTCGCGGGCGCCGTCGCTGATGTTCTGACGCGTCATCTGCACCAGGCCGAGCGGCGAGATCTCCACCACGAAGGTGCGGGTGCGGTCATTCGCAAGCGCGTCATTCAGCGCCTGGGTCACCGCACGGCGGTTCTTCGCGTTGTCCATGTCGATGAAGTCGATAACGATGATGCCGCCGATGTCGCGCAGCCGCAGTTGGCGCACGACCTCTGTGGCCGCCTCGAGATTGGTGCGGGTGATGGTGTCCTCGAGCTGGGTATTTCCACGCCCCACGTTCTTGCCCGAGTTGACGTCGATCACCGTCATGGCCTCGGTGTCGTCAATCACCAGCGACCCACCGGATGCCAAAGGCACGCGGCGGTTGAGGGTGGAGCGGATGGCGTCCTCCACACCGAAGTGCTTCAGCAACTGCCCCTCACCGTCCCACACCTTCACACGATCAGCAAGTTCGGGCGACGTGCGCCGCAGGAACCCAACGATGCGCTCGTGCTGGCGGGCATCGTCCACCAGCACCTCGTCGACGCTGTCGTTGAGGATGTCGCGGATGACCTTGAGCGACGAGTCGGCCTCGCTGTAGAGCAGCGACGGAAGCGGCACCTGCGCCGACCGCTCGCGGATGGCCTTCCACAGCAGGTTGAGCGATGCAAGATCGCGCGCCAGCTCAGTGGCCGAGGCGCCCGCCGCCGCAGTACGCACGATCAGGCCTCCCCCATCGCGCGGCAACTTCTTGCAGATGTCGCGCAGGCGGTGGCGCTCATCGTCATCAAGGCGCTTTGAGATACCGATCCCGTCACCGAACGGCACGTACACGAGAAACCGGCCAGCCAGCGACAGCTGCATGGTGAGTCGTGCGCCCTTGGTCCCCATCGGGTCCTTGACGGCCTGCACGATGACCTCGTCGCCCTTCTTGAGCATGTCGGCGATCAGGCGCTTCTTCTTGGGCACGCCCTCAGCCACCACGTCATCCACGTGGAGGAAGCCGTTCTTGCCGATGCCGACCTCGATGAATGAGGCCTCCATACCGGCAAGCACGCTCTCCACGCGGCCCTTCCAGATGTGGCCCACAACCGAGCCCTTGCCACGACGCTCAATCTGCACCTCGGCGACGCGCCCATCCTCAAGGATGGCCACGCGCGTCTCGGCGCGATCGATTGAAACCAGAATCTGCTTGATCAGCTCTTCCCCTTCCGCCCCAGACGGGCGCGGATGAACGCCTTGACGGCGTCCTTCGGATCGATGTTCATGTCGTCGCCGAGCCGGCGCGAAATACGCTCCGTCGCCGCGGCGAGGGCCACGGTCGATGCCCATGCGACAGCGCCTCGCACCATCCATCTGGGTGCGGGCACGATACGTGACGCGCCGCGGGCGACGATGCCCACGGCGATACCCGTTGCAGTCGCTGCGACCACCTCGGGAATGCGCTTGGGGGAGAGACCCTGCCCCTCGGCAGACCCCATTCGCACCACCATTGCGTGCTGGGCAGCCGCGCTGCCCGAGAACCAGTTGAGCGCGCCGGCGATTGCCGACTCCCGTGCGGCCACGTCGACCAGGTGCCGATGCACCGGGTCCCGTAACGCCGGGTAGCGCCTTGCGGCGGGCACCATGCCCTTGCCGAGCGAGCGGATGACGGCCTGCATCACCCCACTCACGGATGAATCGGATTCCAGATCCGGCACGAATGCCAGATCGCCGATCGTGACGGTGTCCTCGGCGAGCAACTCGCGCTCGATGCGGCCACGCTCATGCGCAGCACACACGACGACAACCAGCGTCCGCTGGTTCTGCCGAGACCTGGCGGCGACTTCGAGGGCGGCAGCACGGACATCGTCACCGGCGCCCAGCGGGATGACCAGCAGGTCAACCGCAGTCCGGTCGCCCACTGGCACGCCAAGCATCCCCGACAGCCGGCCACCCAGCGCGGGGCTCGACGGCAGGATCGCCATCACGCCTCCGTCGAGGGCCTGCTCGTGATGCTCACGGGTGTCTTTTGCCAAGCGGTTTACCTGCTTGGCAAGCGTGGTGATGGCCCCCATCTATGCGGCTCCGGCGGCCTGAAGGGCCCGACCGCGCATGCCGATGCGAAGGAGCACGCCAACGGCGACAAGGTTCGTCAGTGTGTGGCTCCCGCCATACGACATGAATGGCAGCGGGATTCCCGTGATCGGCATGATCCCCACGTTCATGCCGATGTTAACGAACACCTCGAACGCCAGCATTGCGGCGATACCCGCCGCCACCAGTCGCTCGAGTTCGGTGGCCGCCAATCGCATGATCACGATGGCCCGCCAGACGATGATGAAGTAGGCCGCGATGAGGAGGCCGCCCCCCAGAAACCCAAACATCTCGGCCACCACAGCGAAGATGAAGTCGGTGTGGTGCTCGGGCAGGAAGTCGTTGATCGTCTGGGTGGCGCCGGAGGGGCCCTTGCCGAATGCCCCGCCCGAGCCGATGGCCACTTTGCTCTGCTCCAACTGATACCCCGACTGCGTTCGATCGGCGCCCGAGTCCACGAACGAGGTGAGTCGATCCACCTGATACGGGTGCAGCACGTTGAGTCCCATAGCGGGCAGCAAGTACAAAACCAGGGTGACGGCCCCAACGATCACCGCGCCCGCGACGACGAAGTGGGTGATGGGCTGCCCCGCCACCCACAGAATGGCCATGGCGATTGCCACGTACACGAGGGCGGTCCCGAGGTCGGGCTGGAGGAACACGATGACCGCCGGGAGCAGCGTGAGCCCCAGCACCATGAGCGACAGCCGGGCGGGTTCAATGGCTTTCAGCCGCTCAACCACGACGACGGCCAGCACAAACGCGAGGATCACCTTCCCGAGCTCAGATGGCTGCAACCGCACCGGACCGAGATCGATCCAGCGGGTCGAACCGCGGGCCGAGGCTCCCAGCAGCAACACGGCGCCCACTGACGCCACGAGGATGGCGTAGATGGTCCATACGTAGCGGGACAGGTTGTCGAGATCGAGGCGCAGCATGAAGAACAGGCACACCAGCCCCACCACCGTGAACGCGAGCTGGCGGGTGAAGAAGAACCCGGGGTTCGATGCCACATCCGACTCCGTGGCTGCCCTGACCACAAATACCCCGAAGCCCGAGACGGCCAGCGCCATGATGAGCAGCCACCAGTCGAGACCCGCCGTGGCCTGACGCGCCCGGGCTTCGACCTTGCCGGTTCCGTGGGTCATGGTTGCCATCAGTTGACCTTGGCCCCGCTGCCGCAGCGGCTCTCAGCAAACCCCAGCGCCGCCGCCATGGTCAGGCACACGGCCGGGGCAGCCGAGTTGGCGCCCTGCCCGCCGCGCTCCACCACCACGGCCACCACGATGGACGGGTCATCCGCAGGCGCGTAACCCACAAACCACGCATGGTCGATCTTGGACGGGTTCTCGGCCGTGCCGGTCTTTCCCGCCACCTTGAATGCCGAGGGCAGCGCGCCAAACACAGGGGTGGATGTGCCGCCATTGCCATTCGCGGCAAGTTTCAGGCCCTGCTTCACCTGATCAAGATCCTTTGCCGGAAGCCCCAGGTCGTGGGTCGCACGGGCACTCACCAGATCCCGCAGTACCCGTGCATCGGCATCAACCACGGCGTTGCCGATGGTCGGGGTGACGACCTTTCCGCCGTTCGCGATAGCCCCGTATGCCACGGCCATCTGCAGCGGCGTCACGAGGACGTTTCCCTGCCCAATCGACATGTTGATGGAGTCGCCCGGCCGCCACGAGCAGTTGATGGGGTCCACCTTGCGATCACACGTCTGGCGCTTGTAGGCCAGATCGGGAATGAGGCCCGCGCTCTCGCCCTCGGAGAGGTCGATCCCCGTGGCCTGTCCGAGGCCGAACCTGTGCGACCACTCCTGCAGCGGCCAGCCCGGCACCCGGTATGAGCGATCGCCCAGTGTGTAGAAGAACGTGTCGCTCGACACCTCAAGCGCCTGCGGCAGGGCAATGGGTCCAAACGCCTCATTGTTGAAGCCACGGAAGCGCGTCTTGTAGAGCAACAGGGATCCGGGGGCCTCAATCTGCTCACCCGCCGTGTACAGCCCCGACGCGAGCGCGGCAGAGGCGGTGATGGCCTTGAAGGTGGACCCGGCGGGGTACTCGCCGCCGATCGCGCGGTCAAGAAGGGGGCGCCCCGGGCTGGTGAGTACCCGCTGGATCTCGCGCGGAGTGCCCGATTCAAATACGTCGGGCTTGAAGGTGGGCAGCGACGCCATGGCCAGCACCGCGCCGGTCTTTGGATCGAGCGCCACCCCTGCTGCGCCGGTGGATGTGCCGGCGGCCGCCACTTCGTGCGCCAGCGCCCGCTCAAGTGCTTTCTGAACATTGAGATCGATCGAAAGGCGCAGGGTCTGCCCCGGGCGGGGCGCGGTCTGCGAGATGATCCCACGCCCCACGACGTCCCCGCTGGCATCAACCTCCACCTGCTGGCGGCCCGCGATACCGCGCAGGTATCCCTCGTACTCGCTCTCGATGCCGGCACGGCCAACGGTCTCGTTGCCCAGATAGCCCTGGTCCCTGTACAGGCGGGCCGACTCGACCGGTATGGGCCCGGTGTAGCCCAACAGGTGCGCGGCCATGGTGCCATTGGGGTATTCGCGCTTGTACGCAGCCTGCAACTCGATACCCGGAAGCTGCGCCCGGCGCTCCTCCACGTAGGCCTGCAGCTGCGGCGAGGCATCCTCCTGGAGCACCACTGCCTCAAACCGACTTGCCTTCTGGGCTCTGGCCACCTTCGCCGCGAAGTATCCGGCAGGGTGCCCGAGCGCGGTTGAGAGATGAGTGAGCGTTCTCGCGCCGGCGTCGCCCGCCAGATCCTGTGGCTGCGCCACGAGATTGAGCACTTCCTTGCTTGTCACCAGCGCCTTGCCATTGCGATCGGTAATGGCCCCACGAGGTGCCTCGGTGATGACGGTGCGCAGACGATTGGCCTCGGCGCGCTGCTGGTACCCCGCGCCACTGATCACCTGGAGGAACCAGAGGCGCACCACCAGCACCACGAGCAGCACGACGGCCAACCCTGCGAACGATGCCATGCGCAGCACGGACCGGGGCGGACGCCCGAACCGGCGGGGCCTGCGGGGCGGCGGATCGTCAGTCGGCGGCGCGGGGGTACGGGGCTGCATCGTGCTCACTCGTCAAGCATCCCCGGCTCGACGTCAATCGGTGCCCCGAGAAGTCTCCGCGCGACCAGCAGCACGGGCGGGCCGAGCAGGGCCGAAAGCGCCACGGTGGGAACAACGATGCGCATCGCGATCACCGATGCCGTCGCATCGGTCCCCAGCAGCCACTGAAACGAGGCATACCCCACCTGCACGAATGCCGCACCGGCCACGATGAGGCCGAGCGGGAGACTGAGGGTGGATGCCTCTGGCCGGTCGGCGAACTGCCCGCACCATGCACCCACTGCGAGGTAGAGCAATGCCATCACACCCAGAGTGCCGACGGGCGTAGTCAGTTCCACGAGGAACCCGCACGTGAAGCCGGTGACCGCTCCCACCAGCGACCCCCGGAGCACCGCGATGGACACCACGGCGGCGATCACGATGTCGGGTGACCCATCGGCAACCGTGATGCTTGGCATTACCGTGATCTGCAGGATTACTGCAGCGGCAGCCAGCAGCGCCACCCGCTTGAGCGCGATGCCCCGATCGGGCAGTGCCCGGACCGGCCGCTGCCGGGCGGCGCGCACGCGTGCCGCCGCACCAAGGGTTCGCTCGCTCAGCCGGCTGCCCTCCTTCGCGCGGCGGTCGACTGCGGCGTGAGCACGGCGACGTCAGCCAGGGTGCGCACATCAACGTAGGGCGTCACCTGAATGGTCTGGAAGGTATCGACGTCGCGCGATCCGACCCCGGCAACCAGCCCCACCGCAATACCGCGCGGGAACACTGATGGAAGTCGCAGATCGGCCGAGAACCCGGCTGTGCGCACGATGCCGCCAGCCTTCACCTGGAAGTCGCGCGGCACGCCATCCATCATCAACTGCCCGCCGACTGTCGGGCGCAGGACGCCCAGCGCGCCACCCGACCCATCCACCGTCGCGCCCACGCGGATGGAGGGGTCGGTGATGAATGTGACAACCGACGTGAACGCCGAGGCCTGGGTGATGAGCCCCACGAGCGCGGCACCGGGCGCCGCACCGCTCACCACCGGGCTGTTGACCACGATGCCGTCGGAGGTTCCGGCGCTCAGGGTGGCGCGCGCGTACCAACTCGTGGGCGAGCGCCCCACGACTGATGCAACAACCGACTTGTAGCCCGACGGAACGCTTCCATCAATGCGCAGCAGCGTTCGAAGACGGGCAATCTCGGCCGACTGGTCCGAGAGCGCCAGAACGCGCGCCTGAAGCGCAGCATTCTGTGCCTTCAGATCCTCGTTCTGGCCTCGTGCATCCACAAGCCCGGTCACCCAGCTCCAGCCATCGCGAAATGGCTGCGACGCCCGCTCGGCAATCGACTGCAGGGGCATCACAGCTGATCCCGCCATCTGCTGCGCCCCGTGCAGTGGACCGCCGCCGGATTCGCGGAAGTACACCGTGAACACGATGAGGCACAGGGCAATGAGCCCGCCGATCACCCCGCGCCGGATCATCATCCGGTGCTTCTCGGAGTCATCTCTTCTCGGCGATTCGGGGATTTCCGTGGCCTCCTCGACCAGTCACGGGCATCCGGTCCACGATATGACACGGCGAGCGCCGAGCGTCAATTCGCGGGTTCCGGCGACTTAGTACCGGCTGCGCCTCGAGCGCCGAGCGCCATTGGCGGAGCGGCGCATGACCTCAAACTCCTCAAGCGAGCGGCCTGAGCCCACGGCAACACAGGTGAGCGGGCTGTCGGCGAGGTGGATCGGCATCTCGGTTTCGGCACGCAGGCGATCGGCGAGACCATTCAGCAGCGAGCCGCCGCCTGCCAGCACGATGCCGCGGTCCATGATGTCCGATGCAAGCTCCGGCGGCGTGCGGTCAAGCGTGGCGCGGACGGCCTCCACGATCTGCCCCACCGGCTCCTCAAGTGCCTCGCGCACCTGCTCGCTGCTCAGCACGACCGTCTTCGGCAGCCCGCTGATCATGTCGCGGCCGCGGATCTCGGCCTTCATCTCGTCCTTCAACTTGTATGCAGATCCGATCTCAAGCTTCACTTCTTCGGCGGTCTGCGAACCGATCAGCAGCTTCCGCTCGCGCTTCACGTAGTTGACGATGGCCTCGTCGAGCTCGTCGCCACCCACCCGGATGGACTGCGCCACAACGATTCCGCCCAGGGAGATCACTGCAACCTCCGTGGTGCCGCCACCGATGTCCACAATCATGTTGCCGGTCGGCTCGCCGACGGGCAGCCCCGCGCCGATTGCGGCGGCCATGGGCTCCTCAATGAGGTACGCCTGACGCGCACCGGCAGACAGCGTGGCCTCCTCCACGGCGCGCTTCTCCACGCCCGTCACGCCCGACGGCACGCACACGACCACGCGGGGGTGCGCCCACCTGTTCTGATGCACCTTCTGGATGAAGTGACGGAGCATCTGCTCGGTCACGTCGAAGTCGGCGATCACACCATCCTTCAGCGGGCGAATGGCGGTGATGTTGCCCGGGGTACGACCGAGCATGCGCTTCGCCTCAATGCCGACGGCGTGCACATCACCGGTCCGTTGGTCGATTGCGACCACAGAAGGCTCAGACAAAACGATGCCGCGACCCTTTACGTAAACAAGAGTGTTGGCGGTGCCGAGGTCCACGGCCATATCGCGGCCGCCGAACCCCGTCAGGTAACCGAGAAACCCGATCGCGGGCCTCCAATGGTGTGAGTGACGAGGGCATTGCACCCGAAGATGCTGCGGGAGCGTATCGCGCCCCTCAATTCATCGGCCTATGCAGGGGGATGCCTGCACGACGCGTTTCAGGCAGCCGTACCCCACGGGGCCAGGCCGGCATCGTCCAGCAGCAACCCCAATGCACCGATGGGCAGGCCGATAACGGTGGAGGGCTCGCCCTCGATGCCCTCGATCAACGCCCCGCCTGCGCCCTGCACGGCATATGCCCCCGCACGGCCTTGCCACTCCCCACGCCCGAGGTACCAGCGAAGTACGTCATCGTCGATCGGCCGCATCCGCACGGTGGCCCGGGCGAGGCACTCATGCTCACCTTGAGCGGTCACCAGTACCAACCCGGTCATCACCGTGTGTTCGCGACCCGCGAGCGCCTTGAGCATGCCGCGCGCATCGGCCTCGTCGGCCGCCTTGCCAAGTGCGATGCCATCGAGCACCACCTCGGTATCCGCGCCGAGCACAGCGCCGCCACCCGGAATACCCACCCGACCGGCCACGTCGCGCGCCTTGCCGCGCGCGTGTGCCATCACACGCTCCTCCGCCGGCAGCCCGGGATCGCTGTCCTCGGCCTCGTCGGAGGCCACGACGCGGAACGTGATGCCAAGCGCCCCCAGAAGCCCACGCCGCTGGGGGGACCGCGAGGCGAGGATGATCAGCCGAGCAGCTCCGATGCAGCGAAGTGGATACCCAGCTCGCGCGCGGCACTCTCGGTGCCGTCAGAGCCATGGATCACGTTCTGGCCCAGGTCGAGCGCGTAGTCACCGCGGATGGTCCCGGGCGCGGCATCTTGCGGGTTCGTCGTACCCATCATCATGCGGCATGCGGCGATGGCACCCTCGCCCTCGATGGCCATCATGACGACCGGACCCGAGGTGATGAACTCCACCAGCTCGGCGAAGAACGGCCGGTCACGGTGCTCGTCGTAGTGCTCCTCGGCGGCCGCACGCGTCATCACCGTCTTCTTGAGTCCCACCAGCTGAAAGTCGCGCCGCTCGAAGCGGGCGATGATCTCGCCGGAGATCCCGCGCGCGGTCGCGTCGGGCTTCACCATCACAAAGGTACGTTCGATCATGAGATTCCGGGCTCCGGGTCCTGGTTGGCGTCCTCACGGCGACGGCGCTCAATGCGCGTGTCGTCGAGGGTTCGGCTTGATGTGGGGGCCGCCGGGGCGGCGCAGAACGGGCATACCTGCCAGTGGGGCTCGAGCGGCTCGGAGCAGCGTCGGCACGGCTGGCGAAGTGAGGTGGTGCAGTTGGGGCACACGAGAAACCGGGGGCCCACGACGCCGTCGCACGACGGGCAGCGAAGGCCTTCCACCTGACTCTCGAGGGCCACGGTCTCCAGCTCGCGGTCGTGCGCGTCGGTCAAGTACTCAGGCGGACGGATAAACAGGTAGACCAGCGCGCCGAGGAACGGGATGATGAGCGCGATGGCCACGCATGCGGTGATGGCCCCCGAGTTCTCAAACCGGCGGCGGGCGTCCTGATACACCCAGTAGGCGAGCGCGAGCCACAGGGCTGCTGCGAACACCTGGATGAGCACCAGGGCGATGGTCCAGACGCTGGATCCGAAGAAATCGGATACCGACTGGAATGGATCACTGCTCAGAAAGGTCATTGACCCCAAGTCTCCTCGGCGCTTGCGTTCCGCCCGTCAGCGGCGGCGAGTCTACCACCGGTGTTTTCGCTGCCAGATGCCATCGCAATGGGTGCGAGATCGGACAGCAGATGAAGGGATCCCGCCACGAGCACGGCCCCATCGGGACCGGCGTCGAGGCATGCGCGCTCCAGCGCGCGGGCGGGTCCGGGAATGACCTGAGTTGGGACGCCGCGGATATCGAGCATGCGCGCGATGAACTCGGGCCTGATGGCCCGCCCCGACGATGCGCGGGTGACGCAGGCCGCGCTGATCGCTGGCGCGAGCGCCTCACAGATACCCGAGGCGTCCTTATCGGCCATCATTCCGATGACGGCCACCGGTCGGATGTCGCCCAGAATTTCCGGCAGCGTCGCGGCCAGCGCGGCGGCCCCGGCCGGGTTGTGCGCGCCATCGAGCACGATGACTGGTGAGCCAAGAATGATCTGCAGGCGCCCGGGATTTCGCATCTCGCGCATGGCCCGCTCCACCCGGTCGCGATCCACACCACGCCCGAGCACCTGCTCGGCGGCGCCCACGGCCAGCGCAAGATTGCCCCGCTGCCAGTCGCCGTGAACCGGTATGTCCATGTCCGCCAGCGCGCCATTTGGAGTGGAGATCGTCACGAGGAGTCCGATTCCGGATCGGACCGCGATCTCCTGCCCCACGGCCCATCCCGAGAGGCCCCTGCGGGCCATGATCGGTGCCACTGCGTCGCGGGCGCCCGAAGCGAGCGGGCCCAGCAGCACCGCACCCAGGCCATCGCGCGCCACTGCCAGCTTCTCTGCAGCAATCTGCGGAAGGGTCTCGCCGAGAAGATCGGTGTGGTCGAGGTCCACGCCGGTGACTGCGACCACATCGGCATCAACCACGTTCGTGGCGTCCAGGCGCCCACCGAGCCCCGCCTCGAGAACAATCACCTCGGCGCGCGCGGTGCAGAGCGCATCCAGCGCCAGCGCCGTGAGCGCCTCGAACTGGGTGATGGCACCCCCCGGAACACCCGACACGGCATCACTCACCCGAGTCGCCGCATGCGCAAAGGCCCCCGGCGAGATATCCACCCCATCAAGCGCGATGCGTTCGCCCCACCCGGTGATGTGCGGTGAGAGGTACGCCCCGGTGCGTACCCCGTGGGCAGTGAGGATTGCGGCGGTCATGCGGGTAACCGACGACTTGCCGTTGGTGCCCACCACATGCACCGCCGGAATACCGGCACCCGGCTGACCGAGCGCAGACATCAGCGCCTGCATGCGCTCCAGCCCGAACTTCATCCCCATCCGGTCGAGGCCCTCAATCCAGCGAACAGCAGCCCCGTGATCCATGGCGGGCCTAGCCCAGGGCGTCGAGCCGCGCCAAGATCTCCTCGACCTCGGCGGTGAAGCGACGGGCCTTCTCGCGCTCGGCCTCCACCAGGTGATCGGGCGCACGGCTGGTGAAGCGCTCGTTGGCGAGTTGCTTCTCGGCGCGGCTCAACTCGCCGCGGACACCGGCGAGCGCACCCTCCAGGCGGGTGCGCTCAACGGCCGGGTCAACCTCGGGTGCGGGAACCATGAGGCGCCCGAACGACACCGGCACCACGAGGGCGTCGTTGCCCACCTCGCCCACCTCCACCCCTGCAATCGCAGCGAAGGCATCAAATGGGAGCGCGCTCTGACCATCGACGGCGATGGCCACGGTGAGCGTCTCGCGAGGGCTGATGCCGTGCTCCGCACGGAATGCGCGCATGGCCTGCACGGCCTCGCGCAGGGCGCTGATGGCGGCCTCGGCGTCGGCGTCACGTGGACCGATGGCATGCGCGGGCTCATGCGTGAGCATCAATCCAGCCGACCCGGGGAGCCTGCTCCAGCACTCCTCAGTGGTGAACGGGATAACCGGGTGTGCGAGCGCGAGCACCTGCTCAAGTGCGGCACCGGCAAACGCCGGGTCTGCCAGATCGGCCTTCAGCAACTCGAGGTACCAGTCGCAGAGGTCATCGAAGATGAGGTGGTACAGCCCGTCGGCGAACTGGCTGAACTCAAAGCCCGCCACCAGCTGGTCGGACTGCTCGATGGCGCCGGTGATCACCGATGCGATCCAGCGGTCGCCGAGTGTGGTGGGCTCGGGGGCAGCGCCCGCGCGCCCACCGCGGTCCACCACCAGGCGAGTGGCGTTCCACAACTTGGTGACCAACTGGCGCCCCTGCTTGATGCGATCCTCGCTGAAGCGCACATCCTGCGTGGAGGTGATCATGAGCAGGCCAAACCGCAGCGCGTCGGCGCCCTCGCGGTCGACCACCTCGAGCGGGTCGATGCCGGTGCCGAGACTCTTGCTCATGCGTCGTCCATCGGGCGCCTGCACCACCGAGTGGATGTACACGTCGCTGAATGGCACCTCACCCATGTACTCAAGCCCCATCATCACCATGCGGGCCACCCACAGGAAGATGATCTCGCGCGCGGTGGACAGGACGCTGGTGGGATAGAAACGCTCAAGTTCGGGTGTGCGATCTGGCCAGCCGAGAGTGGCGAAGGGCCAGAGCGCCGACGAGAACCACGTGTCGAGCACGTCGGGGTCGCGCTGCCACCCCTCGCCCTCGGGCGCCTCCATGCCCACGAACACCTCGTCACCGCGGTAGTACACCGGCAACTGGTGCCCCCACCACAACTGGCGCGACAGGCACCACGGTCGGATCTCAGCCAGCCAGTCCTGGTACACCCGGCCAAAGGTGGGCGGGGTGAATCGCACGCGCCCATCCGCCACGGCATCAATCGCAGGGGCGGCCAGCTTCTCCATGTCGCAGAACCACTGCAGCGACAGCAGGGGCTCCACCCGTGCGCCGGAGCGGTGTGAGAATGGCACCGTGTGCAGGTACTCCTCGGTGCCACGGATCAATCCGGCGGCGTTGAGATCGGCCACCACGGCGGCCTGTGCCTCGGCGACTGTGAGCCCCCGGTAGGCCTCGGGCGCATTGGCGGTGATGCGGCCGTCCTCGCCAATTACCTGAATGGCCTCCAGCCCGTGGCGTCGCATGATCTCGAAGTCGTTGGGGTCGTGCGCCGGGGTCACCTTCAGCGCACCGGTGCCAAACGCCGGGTCCACATGACTGTCCCCGATGATCGGCACCTCACGGCCCGACAGGGGCAGCGTGATGGTCTTGCCCACCATCTCGCGGTAGCGCTCGTCGTCGGGGTGCACCGCAACCGCGGTATCACCCAGCATGGTCTCGGCGCGCACGGTGGCCACCACGACCTCGCCCGAGCCATCGCTCAGCGGGTAGGCGATGCGCACGAGGGTGTCGGTCACCTCCCGGTTCTCCACCTCAAGGTCGGAGATCGCCGATCCGAGGCCCGGATCCCAGTTGACCAGATACGTATCGCGGTAGACGTAGCCCTTCTCGTACAGGTCCACGAATACCCGCAGCACGGCCTTGGCATAGCCGTCGTCCATGGTGAAGCGCTCGCGTGTGTAGTCCATGGTGCAGCCGAGCCGGGTGAACTGCTCGATGATGCGACCGCCGTACTCGGACTTCCACTCCCACACGCGCTCAAGAAATTGCTCGCGGCTCAGATCGGCGCGACGCACCCCCTGCGTGGCCAACTCCTTCTCAACCACTGCCTGGGTTGCGATGCCCGCGTGGTCGGTGCCGCATATCCACTCAGTCTCAAATCCGGCCATCCGGTGACGGCGGATGAGCACGTCCTGGATGGTGCCGTTGAGTGCATGCCCCATGTGCAGGGCACCGGTGACATTGGGAGGCGGCACGGCAATGACGTACGGCGCGCGCGGGCTTGATGGGTCGCCGCGCGTAACGCCGGACTCGCGCCATGCATCAACCCAATGGGGCTCCATCTCCAGGGGTTCGAGCCGGGCTGGCCACGCCCCGCCCTCGCCCGCGGTGGCTATGCCGACTCCTCGGCCTCAACGAGCGGCATCCGACCGGTCGCCTCGGTGACGAGGGTAGGCGGCAGCCCCTTCTCGATGGTCTCGCGCGTGACGACGCACTTGCGCACGTCGTCGCGGGACGGCAACTCAAACATCACGTCGCGGAGGGCATCCTCGATGATGGAGCGCAGGCCGCGCGCACCGGTCTTGCGCTCAAGGGCCCGATCGGCAATGGCGTAGAGGGAGTCCTCGCTGAACACCAACTCGGCGTCGTCAAACGCGAAGAAGCGGCGGTACTGGCGCGTGAGCGCATTCTTCGGCTCGGTGAGGATGGTCACGAGATCCTCGCGGGTGAGCTGGTTCACCGACGAGACGATGGGCAGGCGGCCGATGAACTCGGGAATCAGCCCGTAGTGCGTGAGGTCCTCGGGGAGGGTCTCGCCAAAGAGATCGTGATCCTTGGCCGTCCTGCGGTTGCTGATATCAGCCGCGAACCCGAGGCCCTTCTTGCCGATGCGGCGCTCGATCACCTTGTCGAGCCCGGCGAACGCCCCACCACAGATGAACAGGATGTTCGTCGTGTCGATGGTGAGGAACTCCTGATGCGGATGCTTACGCCCACCCTGCGGCGGCACCGAGGCAACGGTGCCCTCAAGAATCTTGAGCAGCGCCTGCTGCACACCCTCGCCCGACACGTCGCGCGTGATGGACGGGTTCTCCGACTTGCGGGCGATCTTGTCGACCTCGTCGATGTACACGATGCCCGTCTCGGCACGCTTGATGTCGAAGTCGGCCGCCTGAATCAACTTGAGGAGAATGTTCTCGACGTCCTCACCCACGTATCCGGCCTCGGTGAGGGCGGTTGCATCGGCGATGGCGAAGGGAACGTTGATGATGCGTGCAAGCGTCTGCGCGAGAAGGGTCTTTCCGCAACCGGTGGGACCCAGCAGCAGGATGTTGCTCTTGTGCAGTTCGATGTCCGTCTCGTCGGACTGCATCACGTGCACGCGCTTGTAGTGGTTGTACACGGCCACGGCGAGGCTTCGCTTGGCCTCCTCCTGACCAACCACGTAGTCGTTCAGGACGTCGTAGATCTCCCGCGGGCGCGGCAGCGACTCCGACTCGATCGCCGTGGGGGCCGCGACGGCCTCCTCGTCGATGATCTCGTTACAGAGGTCGATGCATTCATCGCAGATGTACACACCCGGCCCAGCGATGAGCTTCTTGACCTGCCGCTGGGACTTGCCGCAGAAGCTGCAGAGGAGCTGCTCACCGGTATCACTCGTGGTATCGGACATCTCTCGCCTGGTCGACGGGGGCTACGGAAGCGAGACGACGATGGGCACCGCCGGGTGGATCACCCGGCGTCCTTCCCCTTCGCCGTCTTCTTTGCGGCCGGCTTGGTCGCGGCGGTCTTCTTCGCCGCGGTGGTACCCGTCCCCTTCGCCGGGGCTGCCTTCTTCGTCGCAGGCGCCTTGGCAGCCGCAGCCTTCGCCGGAGCCGGCTTCTTCGCCGCGGCTGGCTTCTTGTCGCCTGCGGGCGCCTTTTCGGCTGCAGGCTTCTTGGCAGCGACAGGCTTCTTGTCGGCTGCTGGCTTCTTGTCG
>JBAXJA010000018.1:0-21550 GCA_037138115.1 Thermoleophilia bacterium
GTGGAGTGGGCGGCTGAGGCGGCTCGGCGGGGGGCGGGGGAGATTCTGCTCACGAGCATGGACCGCGATGGCACCAAGGACGGGTTTGACTGCGAGCTTCTCGCGCAGGTGGCGGCAGCGGTGCCCGTGCCGGTAATCGCGTCGGGCGGGGCGGGATCGCTTGAGCACTTTGCCGAGGCGGTGACCCTCGGTCACGCCGATGCCGTTCTTGCAGCATCGGTGTTTCACGACGGGGTCTACACAATCGATGAGGTCAAGGCGGCGATGGCGCGCGATGGCGTGCCGGTGAGGAGATAGCGATGGCGGCACGGGGAATTCGCACTGAGCGGGCGCCTGCTCCCGTTGACGGGGCGCCATACCAACAGGCGGTTGCGGCAGTTCCCGGGGAGGTCGTGTGGATTTCCGGTCAGGTGCCGCTCGATCCGGCCACGGGCGCGTTGGCCGCCGCCGACGTGGCCGGCCAGACGCGCACGTGCCTCGCGCATGTGCAGGCGATCGTGGAGGCTGCGGGGGGTTCCATGGATGATGTCGTGAAGACGACGGTGTTCATGCTCGATCTCGCAGACTTCGCCGAGATGAACGCTGTCTACGCGGAGGCCTTCAGCGGTGCACCGCCGGCCCGCGCAACCATCGGTGTAGCTGCCCTGCCCGCAGCCGCCAAAGTGGAGATCGAGGCGGTTGCCGTCATCGGCGCACCGGCGTCACCGGTTACTCGGTGAAGTACATGCGCTCGATGATTATTTCGACCGCCATCCGGTCCAGATAGACCGGGGCCTCGGAGATCGGCCGTCCGGCGTTGGCAGGGTCCTCGACCCAGGTGCGGAACTCGTGTGAGATGCGAGCCGACGCCACACGCAGGTCGTTGAGCGGCTGCCCCTCCCAACGGCTGAGCGCCTCCGTGAGTCCCTCAAGGGCGATCGGTGCCGACGCCGCGAGGTTTGAGACGTGATTAGTCATGAATCCGATGGTAGCGCCGTGCGCGATTGGGTTGATCGCGATCCCGTGCTTTCCCGGATGATTGTCCCGCGAGGGGCGCCCGATGTGTCGCTGGTGGGCGGAGCGGTGCGCGATGCCCTTCTGGGGGTGACCCACGGGGCGGACGTGGATCTCGTGGTGGAAGGCGACGCGATCCCGCTGGCCCATGCCATTGGGAGGCAGATGAGCGGGCGGGTGGTCGTCCATGAACGGTTCGGTACCGCGAGAGTGGAGTTTGCACACGGCCGTCACCTGGACATCGTTGGCGCGCGCAGCGAGCACTACCCCTCGCCCGGTGCGCTGCCGGAGGTGACCCCCGGGTCGTTGGCCGATGATCTGGCCCGCCGCGACTTCACCGTCAACGCGATTGCCTTCCGGCTATCGGGCGATAGGGCGGGGGAGTTGGTGGATCCCCACGGCGGGCGGGCGGACATCGCAGACGAGCGCCTGCGGGCGCTTCGAAGTGGGGCCTTTGACGAGGACCCGAGCCGGGGGATCAGGGCCCTGCGCTACGCCGCCAGGCTCGGGTTCCGGATGGATGAGGAGACGGCGGGGGAGGCGCGCGCGTGCATCACGGGCCTCGACCTTTCGTCCCCCAGGGTTGCCGACGAGCTACGGCGACTCCTTCACGAGGATTCGACTGATGACGCGCTCACGCTCGCCGTGGCGCTCGGTGCCACGTGGGTGGACACGGATGCACGCCGTCCGGATCGACTGCGCGCGCTCCCGGTGGCCTTGGCACGTCCCGGCGCCCCGGAGCCCCCGCATTGGGCGCTCCGTCTTGGTCTGGGGCTCACCCCGAAAGCGGCCGCATCCGTCGCGTTGCCGCAGTGGTCCCGGGCGGTGGCGGTTGAAGTACGCGAGGGGCTGCTTCTCGCGCCGCAGCTTCTGGCCGCCGGGCGCCCCTCTGATGTTGATTGCCTTCTTCGGGGTCGTGCCGCCGCCGCCCAGATCGGCGCATTTGTCGCGGGAGCGAGCTGTGTCAGCGACTGGTGGGCCTCGTGGCGCGACGCCACGGCAGACGTGAACGGATCGGACCTTGTGGCGGCCGGGGTCCCACCCGGCCCCGGGATCGGGCGGGCACTCGCGGCGCTTCGCGTGGCGCTCCTTGATGGCCTTGCCGGTGATCGGGATTCCCAGATGGCCATCGCTCTCGCCGCAGCCGGCGACGAGTCATGAAGACAATCGTCCTTGATGAGGTACCGGGGTGTCCTCCGCGGGTGCGCGCCGCGTTCACCACGAGAACTGGCGGCGAGAGCACCGGGCCCCATGCGAGTCTCAACCTGGGAACCGCCTGCGGGGACGATCCGGGCCATGTCCGCGCTAATCGCCTGGCGCTTGCGGGCGCCGTGGGCTTCGATCCGGATCGGGCAGCAACCCTGACCCAGATGCATGGGGCCGCGGTGGTCGCCGTGGGTCCGCTCGGCGGCGGCGGCACATTCATCGGCTCGCTTGATGGCCACGCTGACGCCGATGGCATGGTGACCTCCGAGCCCGGGGTGGCGCTGCTTGTGCAGGGGGCGGACTGCGTTCCGATTGTCGGTTGGAGCGCAGACGCGTCCACCGTGATGGGGGTGCACGCTGGCTGGCGTGGGCTGATGGCCGGGGTCGTGGAGGCAGGTGCGGCAGCGCTCGGCACGCCCGGGGGGGTTGCAATCGGCCCGTGCATCGGTCCGTGCTGCTATCCGGTTGACGGCGACCTGCGCGAGGGCATGGCGGGTCGGTTCGGAGATCGTGCGGTCCGCGGTGAATCGGTCGACTTGCGATGGGCGGCAAGGGCCGCCCTAGTGGCTGCTGGCATTCCGCCCCCTCAGATCGTGGACGTGGGGGGTTGCACCAGTTGCGACGGCGACCGGTATTTCTCGCATCGCCGCGACGCCGGGCACACCGGCCGGCAGGTTGGACTCATCTGGATTGAGGAGGAGCGATGATGATCGACTCCGCGCGCCTCGGATCCGCGCTTGATGATGCTCGTACCCAGATCGCCGAGGCCGCGGTTCGCTCTGGGCGCCCGCCGGATGCCGTGCAACTGGTGCTGGCCGGAAAGTACGTGGGGCCTGAGGCAGTGCCGGCCCTGCTGGCGGCAGGCGTGAGCGTTGTTGGTGAGAACCGACTGCAGGATCTCTTGGCGAAGCGGGCTGCGCCGGGTGCCGAGGGTCTCGTATTCGACTTCATCGGGAGCCTCCAGCGCCGGAAGGTGCGCGACGTACTGCCGGCTGTGCGACTGATTCACTCAGTGGACCGGATTTCGGTCATTGAGGAGATTGGCGCGCGCGCCGAGGGGCCGGTGCGGGTGCTGCTTCAGGTGAACATCGCAGAGGAGCCGACCAAACAGGGGTTCATTCCCGTCGACCTCGATGGCGCCCTCGCGGCCGCAGGTGTGGCCGGTGTGACAGTGGGGGGGCTAATGGCGCTGCCGCCGTTTGCGGAGGACCCCGAGGCCTCACGACCCTGGTTCGAACGAGTGCGCCTGCTCCGGGACGAGCTGGCGCTGAAATGGGGAAATGAGCATGACCTGCGGGATCTCTCAATGGGGACTTCGCAGGATTTCATCGTTGCCGTGGAGGCGGGCGCTACCATTGTGCGCGTCGGGCGGGGCATCGTCGACCAAGGGCGGATGGAGCCGTAGATGGCGATTAACGATTACTGGCAGAAGACGTTGGCGTATTTCGGGATGGCCGATGACGGCTACGACGAATACGACGAGTACGACGAGCACGAGGGTGGTGACCGGGAAACCAATGCGCGTGTGCGCGATGACGACCGGCATTCGCGGGACGACCACCAGCCGTCGCGCGGCCGTTCGCGTGGGCGATCGTCATCGCGTGCTGCCGATGACTTCGACGACATCTACTCGGACCCTGGAGTGCCATCCCCTTCGCGGAACATCCGCGCAGTGGACTCCCCCAGGAGCAATCGTGGCGTGGAGGTAAACCTCATCATTCCGCGTACCTTCAACGACGCACAGCAGATCGCTGACAAGTTCAAGGGCACAGTCCCCGTGATCCTCAACCTGCAGTCAGCGGACACGGATCTCTCGAAGCGCCTCATTGACTTCGCCAGCGGGCTTACGTATGCGCTTGATGGGGGCATGTCGCGCATTGCGGACAAGGTGTTTCTCCTGACTCCCCGCAATGTCGAGGTGTCGGCCGAGGAGCGCGCGCGTCTCCTCGAAAAGGGTTTCTTCAACCAGTATTGATCCTGTGACGCCCGCCGCCATCGGCGTCGTCGGGGTCGGGGCGATGGGCGGCGCGTTCGCCGCCGGCCTCGCCCCCTTCACGACGGTCATCGTTGAGGATGCGATGTCCGGGCGCGCGCAGGATGTGGCGTCATCTCTCGGCGTACTCGCCGGCGATGCGGCGAGTTGCGACATCGTCGTGGTCGCAGTGAAGCCCCAGGACGTCGCGGCGACGATGCAGGCGATCACTCCCCGCCTGTCGGCCGGCTCGGTTGTCATGTCGGTTGCCGCGGGCTGGTCGCTTGACCGCCTCGCCGCCGCCGTTCCGGGGCATCCGGTGGTACGGCTGATGCCGAACCTGGCGGTGGCGAATGGCAACGGGGTCGTGGCCATGGCGACGACGGGTCTCGACGACCACGCCGTATCGGCGGCGAAAGCCCTTCTGGCCCCCCTCGGCGCTGTGGTCGTGATGGATGAGGCCCTCTTCGATGTTGCGACCGCCATCGGCGGCAGCGGCCCCGGGTTTATGGCCTACATCGCGAAGGCGATGGAGGACACGGGCGTGGCCCACGGGCTCGCGCGCGCTGATGCCCGCGCCATGGTGCAGGCAGTCATCGCCGGTACCGCCGGCCTGTTGGCGGATGGCGAGGATCCCGCCGAGCTGCAGGCGCGGGTGACATCGCCGGGTGGCACCACCGCGGCATGCATCGCGGTGATGGACGATGCAGGCGCGGCAGGCATCGTCGAGCGCGCGCTGGGCGCTGCCGCCCGCCGCGCCGCCGAGCTGTAGGCGGGGTCCGGATGGATATCCTCACGCAGTACGTCAATGCCGTATTCACAGTCTTCATCGTGATCATCTTCATCCGCATCCTTCTCTCGTGGGTCCCGAGCCCACCAACCGGGCGCGTGATGACGGCCCTGTGGGCGTTCTTCCACGAATCCACCGAGTGGTACCTGCGCTCGTTCCGGCGCATCGTGCCGAGCGTCGGCATGTTCGACTTTTCGCCGATCGTGGCGCTCATCGCCCTGTACGTGGGCAACGTGGTGGTGGTCAGGGTGCTCGAGGCACTGTGACCGACGCTCCGGAGTGGGTCACCCGTCATGAGGGCGGCGTGACTGTGGCCGTAAAGGCGGTGCCCCGTTCCCGCCACACCGGGGCGGTCGGCGTGCAGGATGGAGCCGTGCGTATCCAGATCGCAGCCGCCCCGCATAAGGGCCAGTCGAATGCCGCCCTCTGTGCGTATCTCGCAGAGCAGGCCGGAGTGCGTCGGAGCGCCGTCCGTTTGCGCCGCGGGTCGACCGGCGCGCGCAAGCTCATCGAGATTGATGGCGACCCAGATCAGATCACGGCCCGGTTTGCCGTGCTGGCGGGAGAGATCGCGTGAACGGCCCGGATCACGCGAGACGAACGGCGATATCGCAGGCAATCGAGCGGCGGGTGCGGCGAGAGGCCGGGTACCGCTACATACTGATGGGCCTCATTGCGGCTTCGGTCATCGCGCTTGACCAGCTGACCAAAGTCATCGTGCGCGCCACCATTCCGGTGGGGGACACGGTTGACGTTCTTCCGGGCGTGCATCTGGTGGATACCGTCAACACCGGGATCGCATTCAGTCTCTTTCCCGGAAATCAGGCAGTGGTCTCGGTGGTCACCCTGGTCGCGATCGGCGTGATCGCGGTACTGCTTGTGGGCTTCGCGGGCCGGCACGCCCTGGTGCCCATCGGAGGCGGACTCCTCCTTGGCGGGAGCGTCGGCAACCTGATTGACCGCGTGTTTCGCGATGGCGTGACCGACTTCATCGCCATCGGTCCCTGGCCGCCATTCAACGTGGCCGATATCGGTGTCGTGGCCGGCGCCATTCTGCTCGTGACTGCGCTCGTACTGTCGGGTGGCGATGGCTGACGATCGCATGGTGCAGTTCGTCGTGGCGGGCGACATGGTGGGGCGCCGCCTCGACGCAGTGCTCGCCGAGTGCGAGATATTCGACAGCCGCGCCGAGGCGCAGCGCCTCATTGATGCAGGCGAGGTGACGGTGAATGCCGTGATCAAGGCCAAGCGTTACCGCCTGGCCGAGGGTGAGGTCGTGATCGCCGCGCTGGGGCCGCCGCCCCGCCCACCGGGCGATCTGCGTGCCGAGGAGATCGACGTGCCGATCATCTACTCCGACGAGTCGATTGTGGTGGTCAACAAGCCCGCGGGCATGGTCACTCACCCGTCCCGGGGACATGATGAGGGGACCCTCGTGCACGCGCTCCTCGGTGCGGGGATCGCGGGCGGGGACGACCCGGACCGGCCCGGGATCGTCCATCGCCTGGATCGGGACACCTCCGGGCTTCTTCTGGTTGCCCGTACCGATCGGGCCCACCGGCGCCTTGGAAAGATGATGCGCGACCGGGAAATCGAACGGCGCTACCTCGCGCTGGTTCACGGCGAGTTCCCCCCGGCATTGAGCATCGATCGGCCCCTTGGACGCGACCCCCGCCGCCGGACGCGTCAGGCGGTGCTTCCTGCTGGCGGGCGCGAGGCGGTGACCCACTTCCGCACGATCGAGCGGGTGGGGCCTCTGTGCCTCATCGAGGCGCGTCTCGAAACCGGGCGCACGCACCAGGTACGGGTTCACCTTGAATCCGCGCGGCATCCGGTGGTGGGGGACCCTCTTTACGGGCAGGGTCGCGCCGCATTTGGCCTCGAACGCCAGTTTCTGCACGCATATCGGCTGCGGTTGCCCCACCCCGAGACCGGGGAGGATCTTGTGTTTGAAAGCCCGCTGCCCCCGGATCTCGAGGCCGCCCTCGCCGCGGCGCGTGTGCGGGCGGGCCGGGCAGGCTAGAGTCCCGCGTCGGGTCCGCATCAGGCGGATCCGACTTCCTGCACTCAACCCCGACGGGGTCCACGTGGGGGGTGGTGGTCGGCATATGCCGGCTCCTCCCGCGACCTGTCGGAATTCATCGTCCAAGAACCGACAAGGAGTCGTGACGCGTGCCTGTCGTCACCATGAAGCAACTGCTGGAGTCCGGAGTCCACTTCGGCCATCAGACCCGCCGCTGGAACCCCAAGATGAAGCGATTCATCTTTGGCGAGCGTTCCGGCATCTATGTCATTGATCTTCAGCAGACGCTTGAGCTGCTGGAGCGCGCACACACGTTCGTGAAGAACGTCGCAGAGCGCGGCGGCACCGTGATGTTCGTGGGAACCAAGAAGCAGTGCCAGGACAGCGTGCGCGAGCAGGCCATCCGTGCGGGCATGCCCTACGTGTCGCACCGTTGGCTGGGCGGCCTTCTTACCAACTGGTCGACCATCAGCCAGCGCATCCGCCGCCTGCACGAGCTTCGTGCCCAGGCAACCGGTGGTCAGCTGGCCCTGCTGCCCACCCGTGAGCGCCTTGCCGCAGAGGCCGAGCTCGTGAAGCTCGAGGCCAATCTCGGTGGCGTCTCCGACATGCAGCGCCGGCCTGACGCTGTGGTGATTCTGGACCTGAACAAGGAGATGATCGGCGTGCGCGAGGCCAACCGCCTCGGCATTCCCGTCGTCGGCCTGGTCGACACCAATTGCGACCCCGACGAGGCGTCGTACATCATCCCCGGCAACGACGACGCGATCCGTTCGTGCTCGCTCATCCTGTCGGTGCTTGCTGACGGGATCCGCGAGGGCAAGGGTCTGGAGCCCGCCGGTGGATACGAGGAAGCCCGCGCCGCCGCCACAATCGCAGCCGCAGCCGGCGACCCCGACGCCGCTCGCGCCGCTCGCGCAGCTGCACGGGCAGAGGCCAATGCCGCGGCACTTGCAGCCGCGTCTGGCGAGCTGGCCGTTGAGGCAGCTGTGATGACCGAGGCCATCGAGGCAGTCGTCGAGGCAGAGGCCGTGATCGACCTGGCCGAGGCCGTTGTTGAGGCAGCCATTGAGGTCGATTCCAGCGAGGCCCTCATTGAGGTCGCCATCGTGGCGGATGCCGTTGAGGCAGTCGTCGAGGCCGAGGCCGTGATCGAGGCCGCCGCAGCAGTCGTTGAGGCGGTTGTCGAGGCAGAGAACATCGACCCCGCCGTTGAGGCAGTCATCGTGGCGGAGGCCGTCGAGGTAATCGTCGAGGCCGAGGCCGTGATCGAAGCAGCAGCAGAGATTATTGAAGATGTCGCTGCCGAGGTGATTCTTGACGAGGCCGCCATCGAGCTGGCCGCAGACATCGCCGTTGCCGAGGTGGCACCGGAGGCCGCTGCAGAGGAGCCCGCGTCGTGAGCACCGCACAGATTCCCGCCGCATTGGTGAAGGAGCTCCGCGACAAGACTGGCGCGGGGATGATGGACTGCAAGAAGGCGCTCACCGAGACCGGTGGCGATCTTGACAAGGCCGTGACGCTCCTTCGCAAGCAGGGTCTCGCGGCCGCACAGAAGCGTGCCGGCCGTGACGCGAATGAGGGAACGGTCGCCAGCTACATCCATCAGGGCGGACGCCTCGGCGTGCTCGTTGAGGTCAACTGCGAGACCGACTTCGTTGCGCGCACCGACCGGTTTCAGCAGTTCGCCCACGACGTGGCGCTCAACGTGGCGGCGATGAAGCCGCGATACGTGTCGTCCGACGACGTGGCCGAGGAGTACAAGGCGAAGGAGCGCGAGGTCTACGCCGATCAGGCCAAGGACAAGCCGGAGAGCGCCCGCGAGAAGATCGTGGAGGGCAAGCTCGCCAAGCATCTCAGCGAGATCTGCCTGCTTCAGCAGCCGTTCTTCCGCGATGGCACCGAGAAGAACCAGCGCACGATGGAGGAGTTGCGCGCGGAGGCCTCATCGGAGCTCGGCGAGAACATCACGATCCGACGGTTCGAGATCTTCCAGCTTGGCGAGTAGCGACCAGACCGACGGCGCCCCGGCCAGCCCGGGGCGCCTCGACCCGGCGTCCTTTTCCCGCGTGCTGCTGAAGCTCTCGGGTGAGGCCCTTATGGGCGATCAGGGGTATGGAATCGACCCTGACCGCATCAGCAGTGTCGCCCGCGAGGTGCGCGATGTACATGACCGGGGGATAGAGGTCGCCATCGTGGTGGGGGCCGGCAATATCTTCCGCGGGGTGATGGGCGCCGCCAGCGGCATGGACCGCGCCACTGCCGACTACATGGGCATGATCGCCACCATGCTGAATGCGTTGGCGATCCAGGATGCCCTCGAGAAGCTCGATCTCACCACCCGCATTCAGTCGGCCATCGCCATGCAGGAGGTCGCCGAGCCGTATATCCGGCGCCGGGCGATTCGACATCTCGAGAAGAAGCGCGTTGTGATCTTCGCCGCCGGGACGGGAAATCCGTTCTTCACGACCGACACCACGGCCGCTCTCCGGGCGCTTGAGATCAGCGCCGCCTGCATTCTTATGGGCAAGAACAACGTGGAGGGAGTGATGAGCGCCGACCCGCGCGAGGATCCATCGGCAACGCTCATTCCCACCATCACCCATATGGAGGCGATCGAGCGTGGCCTCAAGGTGATGGATACCACCGCACTTACGCTCTGCATGGACAACGATCTGCCACTCCTGGTGTTCAACATGCAGGAGGAGGGCAACCTCGCCCGAATCCTCAGCGGAGAGCACGTGGGCACAGTGGTCAGCAGCCCGGTGACAGCCGGAGGGAAGGCTTGACATGAAGGAGCGCATCGACGACGCCAAGCGCCGCATGGAGGGCGCGACCAAGAACTTGTCAAACGAGTTCTCGGCACTGCGGACCGGACGCGCGAGTACCACGCTGCTCGACCGAATTAGCGTGAACGCGTATGGGGCGATGACCCCGCTGACACAGCTCGCCAAGATTCACGCGCCTGAGGCGCGCCTCATCACGGTGCAGCCATTCGACAAGACGATGATGACGGACATTGAGCGGGCGATCATGGAGTCCGACCTCGGCCTGAACCCGAGCAACGACGGCACCACAATCCGCCTGCCGCTGCCGCAGCTCACCGAGGAGCGCCGCAAGGAACTCGTCAAGGTGGCGCATCGCATGGCCGAGGAATCCCGCGTGGCCGTGCGCAATGTGCGCCGCGACGTTTTGAACGAGATGAAGCGTGCCGAGAAGGACGGCGAGGTGTCCAAGAACGACCTCGGCAGGGCGCAGGACGAAGTGCAGAAGCTCACAGACGCCGAAGTGAAGGCCGTGGACGAGATGCTCGCCCGCAAGGAAGCGGAGATCATGGAGGTCTGACGGCACCCGCCGTCGCCTTCCAGACCGCAGGAACGGGCCAGTGACGCTCCTCTCACGCCTCCGGGCCGCCCGCACTGCCCTTGGCCGTCGCCACGACGACCGGCCCATGGTTCCCATCGGTCGCGTTCCCCGATCCGTGGGGATCATCATGGACGGGAATGGGCGGTGGGCCCAGCAGCACGGGCTGCCAGTGGCTGCGGGGCATCGAGCGGGCGCCAGGGCACTGAGGGAGGTGGTTCGGGCTGCCGGAGACCTTGGGGTGCAGGATCTGACTGTCTTCTCGTTCTCGACCGAGAACTGGTCGCGCCCGAGCGACGAGGTTGATGATCTGATGGGGCTCTTCTCGGATCTCATCGATCGGGAGGTCCCTGACCTGCACGAGGAGGGGGTGTCGATCCGCTTTATCGGACGCCTGTCCGCCCTTGATGCGCCGCTGCTTGAGAAGATCGCACGGGCTGAGGCGGTGACGGCCGGGAACACCCGCATGCGCCTGTTTATCGCAATGAACTACGGCGGCCGCGCCGAGATCGTTGATGCCGCCCGCCGATTCGCGGCGGAGGCCGGCCCCGACGCCCCGGACTCGGAGTTCGGGAGCTACATGTACGCCGCCGATCTGGGGGACCCGGAGTTGATCATCCGCACCAGTGGGGAGCAGCGGCTTTCGAACTTCCTGCTGTGGCAGTCCGCGTACGCCGAGCTGGTGTTCTCCGACCAGATGTGGCCGGACTTCGGACGGGATGATCTCGCAGCTGCGTTCGCCAACTACGCGTCCCGCGACCGGCGGTTCGGCAAGCGATGACCAGCCGCCTCCTCGTGGCAATCCCGGGCATCGCGATCATTCTTCTGGCGGTCGCGCTCGGCGGCCCGGTCTTCGCCCTCTTCGCCCTGGCCGTGGCAATCGGTGCGCTCTTTGAGTTCTACGCGCTCACCGCCGCGTTCATGCCGTTGCGGGCGGCGGGGTACGCCACTGCGGTTGCCGCGGTGTTGCTGGCGCTCTGGGTGACGCCGTCTGAGCGGGCCATCATCCTGGCGCTCGCGCTGGGGCTTCTGTTCGCGGCGCTCGCGGCACTTCGCCTGTCCAACCGCGAGGAGATCACCCTGCGCGTGGGGACGACGCTCTTCGGCGCGATGTACATCGCATTCCCGGTTGGCGTACTCGTGCTCATGCGCGGTCTTCCGGATGGCGCCGGTGTCATCGTCAATCTTCTCGTCGGCGTGTGGATGTTCGACACGTTCTCGTACGTCGGCGGCAAGCTGTGGGGGGCGCGGCCAATCGCACCCCGGACGTCACCCAACAAGACGTGGGAGGGATTCATCACGGGCCTGGTCGGGGGCACCCTCGGGGTGTTCGTGGCGGGCCTGTACATGGACTGGATCAACGGCTGGCAGTCGCTCGTGGTGGGGGTCGTCATCTGCCTCACCGCCTTTATCGGGGATCTGTTTGAGTCGATGATCAAGCGCGACGCCGGGGTGAAGGACTCAGGCAGGATCCTGATGGGGCACGGCGGAGTGCTCGACCGCTTCGATTCGCTGCTGTTCGCCTCACTCGGGACGTATCTGGTGACCGTATGGCTGATCTTCTGATCGCCTCCGCGTAGGATCGGGCCATGGACCTTCCCCTTCTTACCCGTCTGTGCGAGACCCCCGGAGCCCCCGGGCGCGAGGACCGCATCCGCGAGCTGGTCATCGCAGAGATGACCCCACACGTCGACGACATCAGCGTTGACCCGATGGGCAGCGTTGTGGGCGTGCGTAAAGGGGGTGGCGGCCCGCGCGTGATGCTGGCCGCACACATGGACGAGCTCGGCTTTCTGGTGAGCCATATTGACGATGAGGGGTTCATCCGCGTCGTCACTCTGGGGGGATTCGACCCAAAGACCCTTGTGGCGCAGCGGGTGATCATCCACGGCCGTGAGGATGTGCTCGGGGTGATGGGTAGCAAGCCCATTCACATCATGAGCGACGAGGAGCGCAAGCGACTCCCCAAGGCCGAGGACTTCTACGTTGATGTCGGGCTGCCGGCCGATCGCGTGCGGGAGATCGTGCGCCAGGGTGACGCCGTCACCCGCGAGCGCACCCTTGCCCCGCTCGGTGACCTCATTACGTGCAAGAGCCTCGACAACCGGGCTGGGCTCTACGTGATGCTCGAAGCTATTCGGAGGCTTGGGGACCACGAGTGTGAGGTGGTCGCTGTGGCGACCACGCAGGAGGAGGTCGGCCTGCGCGGCGCGCGTGTGGCCGCAGCGCGGGTGCGCCCCGACATCGGTCTGGCCATCGACATCACCCTCGCCAACGATGGGCCGGGTGCCAAGCCCCATGAGCGCATCACAAGGGTGGGGGAGGGGACCGCCATCAAGGTGTACGACTCGGGGGTGATTGTGCCCCGTCGGGTGGTGGACCATTTGGTCGAGGTGGCCGAGGCGCGCGAGATTCCCTTCCAGATGGAGATCATGTCGCGGGGAGGTACCGACACCCGCGAGCTCCAGCTTTCGGGCGATGGGGCCCTGGCAGGGTGCGTCTCGATCCCCACGCGGTACGTGCACCAGGTGGTCGAGACCTGCCATCCGGCCGACCTCGATGCGTCTGTGGACCTCGTGGTGGCCTTCTGCGAGACCGCAGAGTCTCTTCTCGCTCCGTAAGTCCGGAGGGGCCTCGTGCGGGTGGGATCGCCCGTGCCCGGTGATACCTTCGAACGCGTGAAGCGCGTCCTCATCCTCGGAAGCACCGGTTCCATTGGGGTGCAGGCACTCGACGTCATTGACAGTGCCGACGACATGGTGTGCACGGGCCTCGCGTGCGGCTCCCGAGTGGATGAGATGCTGCGCCAGGCATCGGATCGCGCAGTCAGCGCGACCTCCGCCGCGGTCGGGGGCGGCTCGGTTCCGCCGTCCAGCGATTTCGCGGCGCTCATCGAGGCGTCGGCGCCCGACATCGTGTTGAACGCGCTTGTCGGGGCGGCGGGCCTGCCCCCGACGCTGGCGGCCCTCGAGCGGGGCATTCCTGTGGCGCTCGCCAACAAGGAGAGCCTTGTGGCCGGCGGTGACCTTGTTGCCGCAGTACGTGCGAGGACCGGCGCAATGCTGGTGCCAGTGGACAGCGAGCACTCCGCGCTGTTCCAATTGCTGGAGGGCGTCGATCCGGTCCGTGTTGAGCGGGCAATCCTCACGGCATCGGGCGGGCCGTTCAGGGGTCGTACTGCCGACGAACTCCGCGATGTGAGGGCCACAGATGCCCTCGCGCATCCCACATGGACGATGGGCGCCAAGATCACCATCGACTCGGCAACGATGATGAACAAGGGCCTTGAGGTCATTGAGGCGCACCACCTCTTCGGCCTGACCTATGACCAGATCGAGGTCGTGGTGCATCCGCAGTCCACCATCCACGCGATGGTGCGGCTGGACGACGGGAGCCTGATCGCCCACATGGGGCCACCCGACATGCGGGTTCCCATCGGTCATGCGCTCCGCTGGCCGGCGGCCCCTCCGGCACGCGCCCAGATGCCACTGGCTGGAATGGCGTTGACGTTCGAGGAGCCCGATCCGGTGGCGTTCCCATGCCTGCGTCTGGCGCGCGAGGCCGGGACGATTGGCGGTACGGCGCCGGCCATACTGAATGCCGCGAACGAAGTGGCGGTGGCAGCGTTCCTCGAGGGCCGCGTCGGCTTCATGGGCATCCCAGAGGCGGTGGAGGCTGCGCTGAACGCCGTCCCGGCAGAGCCCGCCGACACCCTTGAGGCCGTACTGGACGCCGATGCGCGCGCCAGGGTCGTGGCTGCTGGGGCACGGGTGGCCTGATGCTCGGGGTCAACATCGTCGAGTTCGTGCTTGTGCTCATGTTCCTGGTGCTCGTGCACGAGGCGGGACACATGGTGGCCGCGAAGTGGTGCGGGATGCGCGTCGAGCGTTTCTCGATCTTCTTCGGGAGGCCCGTGGCCAAGTTCACGCGGGGCGAGACCGAGTACGGCATCGGGTGGCTCCCGCTCGGCGGGTACGTGCGCATATCGGGGATGAGCAGAGACGAGGAGATGGCGCCGGAGATGGTTCCGCGTGCGTACTACGCGGCAAAGACGTGGAAGAAGATCGTGGTCATCGCCGCGGGCCCCGCCGTGAATCTCGCTGTCGCGTTCCTCTGCTTCGTTCTGTACTTCTGGATCGGTGTGCCCGGGTTCGGCGGAATCGGCGTGCAGGACGTGAAGCCCGGGGCACCCGCCGCGAGCATTGGAATGGTTGCGGGTGACCGCATCGTGTCGGTCAACGGCATCAGCGCCACCAGAGAGAGCACCGCCCTTGACGCGCTGAATGCGGTTCGCTCGCACCCGGGCCAGCCGGTGGTGGTGCGATTCACACATGGCGACTCGCCCACAGTCATCACACGACGCGTCGTACCGACGGCCACCGAGGTGAGCGGCCAGACGATTGGCCGGATTGGCGTCGGTCTCAACGAGATCGCCGGTCCACGTGTGTCTGCCGGTCCACTTGGCGGCGTCACGAGTGCGGGATCCCAAGTGTGGCAACTTATTGATGCGAACGTTCGCGGGGTCGGAAGCCTGTTCAGCAGCTCTGAGGCCCGCCAGCAGGTTGGTTCGGTCGTCGCCATCGGGGCGGCCTACAACCAGGTGGCCGCCAGCGGGTTTACCAATGTCATCTGGTTCATCGGTGTCATCAGCCTCGTTCTCGCCATCTTCAACCTCTTGCCGATCTTCCCGCTCGACGGTGGCCATATCCTGTTCGCGGTGCTCGAGAAGATTAAGGGCGCTCCGATCAGCACCAAGGTGTACGAGCGGGCAGGCATGGTTGGCTGGGCGCTCATCCTCATTGTGTTCGTGTTCGCTCTGCAGAACGACATCGGCAAGATTGTGGGCGGTGGCTTCACCTTCAAATAGCGGGATAGACTCCCGCCCCGTGAGCAGCCCCCGTCGAGCCAGCGTGCAGTGCCATGTGGGCGACGTCGTCATCGGCGGCGACGCCCCGGTGGTTGTGCAGTCGATGACAAACACCGATACGAAGGACGCCGCCGGTACCGCGCTGCAGGTCGCCGAGCTGGCGCACGCCGGGTCGGAAATCGTGCGCATCACCGTGAACAACCGGGATGCGGCGGCGCAGGTGCCGGAGATTGTGGCGCGCCTTCGCGACGTCCATGGCGTGGAGGTGCCCATCGTTGGCGACTTCCACTTCAACGGACACACGCTGCTCCAGGAATTTCCAGAGACGGCACAGGCGCTTGCGAAGTTCCGGATCAACCCCGGGAACGTGGGGAGGGGGGCGCGGCACGACCGCAACTTCGCGACCATGATCGAGGCCGCGATTGCGCACGGCAAGCCCATTCGCATTGGAGTCAACGCCGGCTCCCTTGACCCGGAGCTGATGGATGCCCTGATGGAGCAAAACGCGGCCCTGCCCGCGCCGATGGCGGGCGGCGATGTGCTGCGCGACGCCATGGTGCGAAGCGCGCTCGACTCCGCTCTGGCTGCCGAGGAGATCGGGCTGCCGCACGATCGCATTGTGGTGTCGTGCAAGGTCAGTCGGCTGCCCGACATGGTGGCGGTGTACCGCGCACTCGCCGCGCAGTCGGACTACCCCTTGCATCTTGGGCTCACCGAGGCCGGCATGGGATCGAAGGGCATTATCGCCACCACCGCCGCGCTCTCGGTGTTGCTGGAGGCGGGAATCGGCGACACCATCCGGGCGAGCCTCACTCCCGAGCCCGGGGGCGACCGTACGCTTGAGGTGAGCGCTTGCCTCGACATCCTGCAGAGTCTCGGCCTTCGAAGCTTCCGGCCCGATGTCACGGCCTGCCCCGGATGCGGGCGCACCACTTCCAGCGTTTTCCAGGAGCTTGCCCAGTCAATTCAGGGGCACTTGGACGCCCGGATGGATGTGTGGCGGGTAGACCGTCCGGGCGTGGAGAACCTTCACGTTGCGGTGATGGGGTGCATCGTCAACGGCCCGGGGGAGAGTCGCGCAGCCGACATCGGCATCAGTCTTCCGGGGACCGGCGAGGAGCCGCGCGCACCGGTGTACGTTGACGGCGAGAAGGTGACCACCCTCGAAGGACCCAACCTTGCCGACGACTTCATCGCGATGGTCGAGCGGTATGTGGATGAGCATTACGAGCCCGCGAAAGGGGCCTCTTGAGCACGGACGACACCTGGCGCATGCCTGCCGCCCCCCACGGAAACTCATGGCGGCTTGAGGGGCGTTTCTGGCCCACGGTGCGCGACGATCCCGCCGATGCCGAGGCCGTCAGTCACAAGTTGTCGGTGCGCGCCGGGCTGGTGCGCCAGCTCGCCGCGGGCCTGTACACCCTCACGCCCATCGGGCTTCGGGTGGTCGCGAAGGTCGAGGCGATCATCCGGGAGGAGATGGACCGCATCGGCGCGCAGGAGATCCTCATGCCCGTGCTGCATCCGGCCGAGATCTGGGAGACGACCGGTCGCTACGGCCTCTCGGAGCAGTTCCGGCTCGAGGACCGCGGTGGCCGGAAGATGGTGCTCGGGATGACCCACGAGGAGATCGTCACGTGGCACGCCGCCCGTGAGATGCGCTCGTACCGTGACCTGCCGCAGTCGTGGTACCAGATCCAGACCAAGCTTCGTGATGAGCCCCGCCCCAAGAGCGGCATGCTGCGGGTTCGCGAGTTCACGATGAAGGACTCCTACTCATTTGACGCCGACTCCGAGGGGCTGGAGCGGTCATACGCCGCTCACTCCGAGGCATACGCGCGCATCTTCGATCGCTGTGGCATCACCTGGTACAGGGTGGAGAGCGACGTCGGGATGATGGGTGGCAGTGGGGCCCACGAATATATGGCGCCAAGCCCGGCTGGCGAAGACGTGGTTGCGCGCACCGCGTCCGGCTCGTATGCGGCCAACGTCGAACTCGCGGTCTCCACCGCCGCCGACCCCGACTTCGGCGACACGCCAGCAGCCCCTCTGGAGTTCGCGACACCTGGCATCGGAAGCATCGAGGAGCTCGCAGCGTTCACCACGCTGCCGCCCGCCCGCCTCGCCAAGAGCGTCGTGCTGGTGAGCGACGACGGCCCCGTGCTGGCCATTGTCCGCGGCGAGCACCAGGTACACGAGAAAAAGATCGCGCATCTCATCGGCAACCATCGCGCCGCGCGTCCCGAGGAGATCAGGGAGTGGTTCGGCGCGGATCCCGGATCCCTCGGCCCGATTGGTGTCCGCGACGATGTGCGCGTCATCGCCGACTCCAGTCTTGAGGTCGGCCACTACGTGACCGGAGCGAACCGTGACGGCTTCCACCTTCGCGGTGTGGTGCTCGGCCGGGACTTCCAGGCGGAGACCGCTGACATCCGCAGTGTGCTGGATGGCGAGCAGTCGGCGGACGGCGGCGGCCCCGTTGAACTGGTCCCGGTGATTGAGATCGGCAACATCTTCAAGCTCGGCACCAAGTACTCCGAGCCCCTCGGTGCCACCTACCTGGATGAGCACGGCAAGGAGCAGGTGATCGTGATGGGCTCGTACGGAATCGGGCCCGCGCGCGTGGCAATGGCCGCCATCGAACAGGGCCATGATGACGGCGGCATCATCTGGCCGGTCGGCATCGCCCCGTTCGATGTGCACATCGTGCTGATCGGCGATGCAGAGAGCGAGCAGTCCGAATACGCCGTGGGCCTCTGGGCCGAACTGTCGGATCTTGGGCTCGACGTGCTGCTGGATGATCGCGCGGGGATGTCGCCGGGCCAGAAGTTTGTTGAGGCCGACCTCCTCGGCTGCCCAATTCGGATTACGGTGGGGAAGAGGACACTTCCCGACGGCCCGCTTGAGGTGCAACTGCGCGCCGAGCGGGAGAAGACCGAAGTAGGTCTGGAGGGTGCAGCCCATGCAATCCGCGCGCTCTGGCAGGACCTCCAGAGCGCCTGAGGCCGGCGGCCCCCATGCTATTGTCGGCCTCGCTTCGGGGCGTGGCGCAGTCTGGTAGCGCACCCGGCTGGGGGCCGGGCGGTCGGAGGTTCAAATCCTCTCGCCCCGATTTTTCGGAGCAGAAGTGAGTGTGATGGGGAGGCGGCTGCGTTGGCTTCCAAACGCGATCACCATCGCCCGCTTGGCAGGCCTGCCGGTAATGCTGGTGATGGTCCTGCAGGCCGAGGGCCCCACGTATCTTCCGGCCGCAATCCTGTTCGCGATTCTGGCCTTCTCCGACCTCGTGGACGGCTTCCTGGCCCGCGCACTGCATGCCCAGACGAACTTCGGGCGCATCGCGGACCCGTTGGCCGACCGCCTCCTCATGGCGGTGGGATTGATCGGTGTGATGGCGATGGGCCGCTTCGACTGGCCCGGTCCAACGATCATCCTCGTGCGCGACGTCGGCGCCATGGTGGCCTTTGCGCTGCTGGCGCGCTCCGGGGTGGTGATGCGCATCGATCTCGCCGGAAAGGTGAGCTCCGGTCTCAACATGGTGACCGTGGCTGTCGCCCTCGGATTTGAAGGCCAGTGGATCGACTGGGTCTTTGCCGTGGCGGTCGTGGTTTCCGTCCTCACCGCCGCCAACTACGTGCGAATCGCCATCCACCGGCTGCGGTCTCCAACACTGACGTAGGGCAGGCCTCAACCGCGGCTTGAGGGTTGGGCCGGTCGGGACTAGCATGGACGACCCTCGACCCGGAGCGGAAATGTCGATCGTCGTCTTCACCGCGCCCAGGCGCAATTCATCGAAGCAGCCGCCATCAGCGGTGCGGGCGTGATCTGCGCGGCGTGTGGTGCCATCCGCCCCGATGGCGACCGCTTCTGCGGCGTCTGCGGCGCGACGATGCCCGACATACAGGGCGGTACGCAGGCAACCGGCCCAATCGAGACCCTCACTGATCCAGGACTCACCCCGCCTGGCGCGACGCCCCGTCTCGGCCCTGCGCTCGCCATCATGCTCCGGGGTGGGCGTACCGGGGAGTTCTTCCCCCTCGTGGGACCCCGCACCACTATCGGGAGATCGCCTGAGTGCGACATCTTCCTCGACGACATCACCGTTTCACGCGCACACGCCGAGGTGGAGGACCGTCCCGCGGGGTTTGTACTGGTCGACAACGGCAGTACCAATGGCACCTACGTGAACCGGCGCCTCATTGATACCGAGGAGCTCCTTGCCGACGGCGACGAGGTGCAGGTCGGCAAGTTCCGGCTGGTATTCGTGGCGTGAGGAGCGCCGGCGTCCAGACAGAGCTCCTCGGAGCCGAGGATGACACTCTCGCCGCCGGCAGCACTATCGGCGCGGTGTGCGAATTGCTGAAACCCGAGTTCCCCGACATCTCGATCTCCAAGTTGCGGTACCTCGAGGATCAGGAACTGGTGATGCCCCGGCGCACGAATGGGGGATACCGGCTGTACGGCCCGCGCGATGTCGAGCGTCTGCGCACGATCCTCACCCTTCAGCGAGATGAGTTCCTCCCACTCAAGGTCATCCGCGAAGAGCTGGATGCGACGCGCACTGGGGCCGTGGGCGTGGCGAATCAGGCCCGCCGGATCAAGCGGGAGAATCTCGGGGCGCCCGACCCCGGGGGTTTCTCAGGGATTGAGGACGTGCTTGCTGCCACGGGCGCCGATCGTCAGCTCGTGCGTGCACTGGAGCAATACGGATTGGTGAGCGGGGATGACCGGTTTGACGACAACGACCGGGAGATCATCAAGACCGCCGTCGAGCTTCGCGCCTATGGTCTCGAACCGCGGCATCTGCGCACGCTCAAGGTGGCGGCGGAGCGCGAGGCGGGGCTCCTGGAGCAGGTGCTGGCCACGGGGCTGAAATCATCGAATCCAGAGCGGCGCCAGGAGGCTCTCGAGTCGCTCGAATCATTGGCCGCCCTCGCCTCGCATGTGCGACATCTCATTCTCGTCCAGGAACTTCGGGGGGTCGTGAGCTCCCTGTCCCCATCGCCTCGGGAGAGTGCGTGACCTACAACATCGACGATGCGATCCGACGCATCCCGCACCACCCGAAGCCAGGCATCCTGTTCTACGACCTGATGCCGCTGTTTGAGGATCCGGCGGGGCTGAACGCCTGCGTGGCGTCCATCGCAGACTGGGCCAGGCCCCGCGACATCGATGTGGTGCTGGGTGCCGAGGCGCGCGGATTCATCCTCGGTGGCGCTATCGCCCGCGAGATCAATGCCGGGTTCGCCTGTGCCCGCAAGCCCGGAAAGCTTCCGTACGAGACCATCTCGCGCGAATACGACCTGGAGTACGGCACCGACGTGCTTGAGATCCATCGGGACGCCATCCGGCCTGGACAGCGGGTGCTGGTACACGACGACCTGCTCGCCACGGGTGGAACCGCCGCCGCCAAGTGCGCGCTGGTAGAGGAGCTCGGTGGGGTGGTAGCCGGGCTGGGATTTGTGGTGGAGCTCACGTTCCTCCCGGGCCGCGCGCGCCTCGAGGCCTACGACGTGATCTCGCTGGTGCAGTACGCCTCTGAGGACGTCTCCAACTAACTGCCGTGCCTACAGAGGTCCCGAGGCCACTCGGCAACAGACCGGTTCTCCCGTGAGGCTGAGGGTGTCAAACCTCGCAGTGCCCAGGAGCCCCCGATTGCCGCACCCGAGTGCGCGGATGACGCCACAGCGGCGTCATGAGTTGGTTCTGCCCATCGCAGATGGCGCGTCCTACCCCGACTCCTCCTCGATGTGCGGGGGAGCGGTCTCCACCACCAGATGGTGTGGAAGATCGTAAAAGCGGCGCGGGCGCTCACAAGGCCACGCACCCCACGGAGGCTGCTGATGGTTCCCGCGCCCCGACGCAGCAGCTGTAAGGGCCGGGGGAGCGTTCTCGAGCGCTGTCCCACACGATGGGGACAGAGTGGCCCCCATGCAGTGATCAGCGCGAGGGCCCGGAGCACGGCCCGGGCGGAGCCCGTATGCGCCAGAAATGGGTGCCTAAAACGCAGCAGGAGTGAGGTCGCATGAGAACTCCAGGGAACCTTGCGCCCAAATAAGGCATAGGATCAGCCTGTTATTCCCTCCATCCTCAGCGCGTAGGTGCCGGGAGAGGTTGTCCTCCATGAGTCGTGTTCGCATTGCTGTCGCCATTGGCATCACTGCATCCCTTGCAGTCTGTGCTGGCCTCTTCGGTGCCGGAGGCATGGGCACCACCAAATGGATTCCCGTTGCCCCTTCGTACGGTGGGGGAAGCAACAGCGTCCACCAATTGCAGAACATCTTCGCCTTCGCTGCGCTGAAGGCTGATGGCTCAGTGGTGACGTGGGGAGATGCG
>JBAXJA010000019.1:0-20948 GCA_037138115.1 Thermoleophilia bacterium
GGCGACTTCTACTTCGCCACGAACACCGGGTTCATGATCCTCACCCCAAAGTTGGCGACGTGACAAGCAACTGAGCAGTGAAGGGCATCAAGCCGGTATCTCGACTGGGACCTCCCGAGATATCACCCCCGGCGCCGCATATGGACCCAGCCCAGTGCCGCCCCCTCGACCCGTGCACAGGATCGAATAGGGCGTTCGGCAACAAATGGGAAGGTCCGCACAGTGAAGAAGTCCCTCACAGCTGGCGTAATCGCCATCGCGTCTGCACTCACGCTTGCGATTGGTGTCTTCAGCACCGCACAGGCAGTGGCGCCCGAACCGCTGCACTCACTCCGGGTCTGGGCCTCAGTTGGCGCCGGCGCTGAGCTTGATGGCGCCACCGTCAAGGTGCAAAGTCGCACCGGTGCAGTGCTCGCCACCGGTACCACCTCCAATCACGGCACCTACGTGGCCGATCTGTCGGCCTCGCAGTCAACGGTGTTGCCTCTCACGGTGACCACCTCCGGGGGCAAGGCCGGCCGCGAGCCATTCACCGGCCACCTCAAGGCGATGGTGCACTGGGTGGGACCCCACCACCCGCTGGTGTACCTCGACCTGGTGTCAACGGCTGCGACGCGAATGGTCGCGGGCCGCGGATCGATGACGGCGACTCGCGCAAAGCACGACTACCGCACGGCGTTTCGCCGTGTACGGCGCACTCTGGGGATCCACCCCGATGCCCCGATGAACATCCTTCACAACGAGAACCGCCACGTGCACGTGGCCCGGCTCTTTCGCACAATCCACGCACACCCCAAGGGGTTTGATGGCCACATCAGCGACCTGGCCGACATGGCGAAGGCGGGCACGCGCTACCACGCTCTTGAGCGCCCCCACATGACCCGTCACCCCGTCACGACCAAGCCGGCAATCCACTCGAGCAACCAGCTGAGCCCGGCGGCGAATCTCTGCCCCGCGACGCTGCCCAACGCCTCGGTGTCAAACAAGATGTCCTCATCAACAATCATCGGCGATGTCGGGTCGATTCTCATCGGCGGGACCCTGCTCTATATGACCGGCAGCGCTGCGGTCGGCGACGGTGTGGCGTTCATGTTCTTGCATGCGGTGGGTGGGGCAACCCCCCCGGATCCGAATGGCCCCAAGTTTGCGGCGGTGATGAAGGAGTTGGGCTGCATCAGTTCACAGATCAGCGCCTTGTCGGGGCAGGTCACTGAGCTTGCGCTCCAGCAGACCATCGCCCGGGCGAGCACCTGCGCGGCAGACCTTGAGACGCAGTGGAGCAACTACACCTTCGATATCGCCCACGCTGGGACGTATCCGCTCGACTCGACCAATGGCGTTCTCATGAGCGACCTTGCCGACTTCAAGACCGTGACCACCAACTGTGGCGCGAGCATCAACGACATGCTCTGGGGTACCGCTGGCGGGCTGAATGGTGCATGGACCCAGCTGGTGAGCATCACCGAGAACGGCGCCGGGTTTCTCACCCAGGCCCAGGTGCAGAAGCTCCAGGGCTTTCTCTCCTACTGGGGAATGCTTGAGTACGAGCAGATGGTGCTGAGCACCGAGTACGACAATTTCTACGGCTACACCGAGGGATCGCTTCGCGATGCAGGACTGGCCTCGCCGCAGCCTGTGGGTGCCACCACGCCGGTATGCGAGACGGGTTCTACCGCCACTTCGGAGACCTACTGCGTGTGGGCCAGCAACCTGGCCAATGCCTTCCCGCCGGATCTGTACAGCGACGAGGTGGCAAATATCCAGACCGGAGAGGCGATTACGGTCGTAAGTGGGGGGTTGAGCCTTTCGTCCTCGACCAAGTACTCATGGTGCGCGGCAACGCCGAGCCAGACGGCGATGGACCAGAGTTACTGGTGGCAAACCTGGCTGAACATCCCCAAGCCAAGCGGCGGTCAAACGGCCGGGTTCGTAATGACCTGCCCGCGGACCGGAACTGGGAAGTGGAACAGCACGACCTCGTTTTCCGTGGGCATCCCCGTATTCGCCGCCGCGAACGCAAATGGGCTTAAGGCCTTGAACAGGTTCAGCCTTCCCAGCGCCATAGAAACGTTCGCTGACCTGAAAGTTCACCACACCGATGCCTTGCAGCTTGCTGACCTCGCTGGCTTGCAGAAGGCACCGGCCGGAGGGGCCGACGCAACACAGGCTCTGCTTGACGGTTACAACCAGACGATCGACTCGAGCACCTTCACTGGGTATACCCCCCAGAGCGAGTGGGGACCTAACACAACCTATGAGACCATCTCTGTGCCCATGCCCGATGGAACCCAGACAAAATCGACCTATCCCGTCGCTGGCCTGAATCTGACGGTTGGCGAGGTCTGCTTTCTCGCGAAAGACAGTCAAGTGGGGTCTGACGCCTATGACCTGGGTTTCTTCCAGGAATATTACCTTTGGCCTGGATGTGCCTTGGGAAACGGCGCCTCCCAGTCCAACAAGAAGGGGTCGAAAACTGCCATCCCCAGCAGTTCCACGACGCTCCAATTCGGGATCTTGCTCGGGCGCAGTTGGTGGCCCGGAGCTCCGACGGCGACCAGCTATACGCCTCCGGCACCACCGACTCCGTAGGGAGCAACTCCCACGTGGCGTGCCTGTCGGGGTGCATCGCGTGGGAGTTGGTTCGGGATGGCAGAGGCCGGGATGATGCGGTGCCAAGGGCCTGCAGCAGCAGCGTGCGCCCGGCCGGGGCGTGCGGGCTCAGTTCGCTCATCAGCACCGGGGATATGACCGGCGCGAACGGCTACGATGCCGCTTCCCGGAGAGGTGGCCGAGCGGCTGAAGGCATCCGCCTGCTAAGCGGGTAACTGGGGAAACCTGGTTCGAGGGTTCGAATCCCTCCCTCTCCGCCTTCTGCGCACGCCGTTCCCCACAGGAGCGGCGTGCGCTGTGTCCGGCCCCCCGACGGCGTGCAGTACCATTGCCCCATCGGACCGACGTCATGCTGTGGCGCGGGGTCCGAAATCACTTCGTGAACACACGGACCCGCACCCACATCCACCGCACCCCCGACGCCCACTGTGTGTGTGCTGGCGTCGAGGCTGGCGAGGATCCACCCCCTCCGGATAGACGCGCCTGGTGACAACCGGGCTCGAACTCCTGCTGCTGGCTGTCCTCATCGCGTGGACGGCCTTCTTCGTTGCCGCCGAATACGCCTTCGTGGCGTCGCGGCCAACCCGCATGCGCGAGTTGGCGGACGAGGGCAACAAACGTGCACAGCGGGTGCTGGCCATCCAGCAGAACCCGACGATGTTCATCTCGTCAATCCAGGTGGCCATCACATTCAGCGCGCTGGCCACAGGTGCGGTGGGCGAGCCCGCCGTGCGGAGAGTGGTGGAAGACGCCCTATCGCCACTGGGTTCGGTGCTGAGCGCCAGCATCGTCACGATCATCAGCATCGTGCTCGGCTTCCTCGTCATCATCTCGGTCACGGTGGTGCTGGGGGAGATCGTGCCCAAGGCGCTGGCGCTCGCACGGACCGAGCGCATCGCGATGGCCGTGGTGGGCCCCGTGCAGGCATTCACCGCGGTGGTTCGCCCCTTCGTGTGGCTCCTGGAGCGCCTGTCCGCGCTCACGCTGCGCCTGTTCGGCATGCGCAGCGACATCCGGCTGGGGCGTGGCCACTCGGAGCAGGAGTTGAAGATGATCCTCGCGGCGTCATACGAGGAGGGGGTGCTCGAGGCTGACGAGACGGAGATGCTCTCCCGCGTATTCGACTTCGCCGACACTGAGGCCCGCCAGGTGATGGTGCCGCGGCCGGACGTCGTTGGGCTGCCGCTCACAGCGACGGTGTCGGAGGCCGCGGGGATCGCTGAATCGCACCCGTACACGCGGTATCCGGTGTTCGGTGACGACATCGACGACGTTCACGGAGTGGTGCATATCCGCCAGTTGTTCGAGGCCACCCGGGCTGGCTCGCACGACGCCTGGATCCGCGATCTCGTGCGTCCGGTGCAGAAGGTCCCCGAGACCAAGAACCTCGACGCCCTGCTGCTCGACTTCCGGCGTACCCAGAGCCATCTGGCCATCGTTGTTGACGAGTACGGGTCAACCGCGGGCGTGGTGACGCTTGAGGACCTCGTGGAGGAGATCATGGGGGAGATCGACGACGAATTCGATGTGCCGTCCGACGATGTCGTGGTGGGCCCGGGCGGGCGCATCACGGTTGTCGGCTCCTACGGGATTGAGGATTTCAACGAACGCTTCGGTACGTCGTTCGACGACGAGGACGTCAACAGCATCGGTGGAGTCGTATTCCACGCGCTTGGGCGCGTGCCCGAGGAGGGGGACTCCACGAGCGTTCCGGGCATGAACTTCACGGTGCTCGAGATGGATGGGTCGCGCATCGTGCGGGTGCTCGCGACGCCCCAGCCAGATCTGCCCAGCGAGGCAACCGCGTAGCGATCCACAGCCGCGGCGGGGAGTCGGGAGTACGCCGATCCTCTGGTACCGTGCCCACCGCAGCAGCGCGCGCCAGTAGCTCAGTCGGATAGAGCGCCGGTCTACGAAACCGGAGGTCGCAGGTTCGAATCCTGCCTGGCGCATCCGGGCCCATTTTACTGGGCCCCGTCGAAGTGATGACCCCCCGGAACCGGAGCTCATTGGGGCTCAGCGGCAAGGCCCTACACTCGTCCGGTGCGCCTCCCGATCGCAACCGGAATCCTACTTACCGCCGCCATGGCGTCCTCCGCGCTTGCCAGTGCTCCCGACATCGCGTGGACACAGATCGCCATGCGACCGCATGACCCACGGGCCTTCACCGAGGGGCTGGTGGGGAATGGGCGTGTGCTGCTCGAGAGCACCGGGCTCGAAGGCCGATCATCGGTACGCCGGGTTGACCCGGCGACCGGGCGGGTGCTTCGCATCACGTCCAACTCGGCGCGGGTATTTGGGGAGGGCCTCACGGTGTTGAAGGGCTCTGCCTGGCAACTGACATGGCGCAATCGGGTCATCAATGTATTCGCGCCGACCAGCCTGCGCAGGAAGGTCACGAGGCCCTATCCACTCGAAGGATGGGGCCTGACGACCGACGGGACATCCCTCATCGCCAGCGACGGCTCGCCCACCGTGCGGTGGCTCAGCCCAGGCAGCCTCACGGTTCAGCGCACCATCTCGGTGCACGACGACGATACGGCCATTGGACGCCTGAACGAGCTTGAGATGATTGACGGAGTGCTGTGGTCCAACGTATGGCTCACCAGCCGCATCGCGCTCATCGATCCGGCCGACGGACATGTGCGGGCGTGGATCGATCTCTCGTCACTCAATCCGGGCTTCTCGGATCCCGACGCCGTGATGTGTGGCATTGCTATCGATCCGCTCACACACCTGCCGGTGGTCACCGGCAAGTTGTGGCCGCACATGTACGTGATCAGGCTCGACGCCCCGATTCCCGCCTGAACGGGAACCGGGGCGGAGCCGGGTGCTACGTGGCCGAGATGGCCACCAGCGGGATCTTGCGGCTGGTCTTCGTCGAGTACTCGTCGTAGTCGGGCCAGATCGCGGTCATGACCTTCCAGACCCGGTCGCGGTCCTCGTCGGCAACCGTGCGTGCGGTACCAGTCATGATGTCCTCACCCATCTGGATCACGACCTCGGGGTCGGCAACCAGATTGAGGTACCAGTCGGGGTGCTTGGGTGCACCGGCGTATGAGGCCATCACCACGTAGTCGTCGCCGTCGCGGCCGTAAATCAATGCGGTGCGGCGGGCAGTACCGGACTTGTTGCCGCGGGTCGTGAGCAGCAGCGTGGGCACGCCCGGCTGCCAGTGATGCCCCTCTTTGCCACCCGACTCAACATAAAGCTTCACGTGCTCGGCGATCCAGGAATCACCAGTCGGGTCAATCGGGGTCTCATCAATCAGTGCCATGTGTTGTCTCCTCGGGCGCGCGTCAACCGACGATGCGCCAATAGCGTGGCTGGAAGGGGGCGGGGTCGCGCATGGAGTCGTCACGGGCGGAGTCGAGGTGGATATGCCCCTCGACCTCGAGCCTGAGCAGGGCATCCACGAAGTGCTCGGGTGAACCGGCCGACTCGCCGCCCACGCGTTCGTAGAGGTACGCCTCGCGCACCGGTTCCCCGGATGCCCTCAGATGTTCGATGATCACCGCGTGCAGGGCCTGATCTGGAGCCATCTCGACTGCCTCCATACGTCTCGTTCTCGCAGTGACTCTACGCCACGCATCCGCTCGAACACCGGAGTGCGTCGCGTATCAGGCAACATTGCCGCATGGGCTCCACCTCACTTCTCGTAATCCACGATGACGATCTGGGAATGGCCTATGCCGACCACCCCACGGATCGGCGGCGGCATCAGCTGGCGGTGGCACTCGCCCGTTCCGCTGGCATTCTCGATGCGCCTGGTGTGGAGGTGATCGGCGCACCCGGCCCGATGGATGACGAGCAACTCGGCACCATGTTCGCCCCGGCATTCGTACGCGCAATGCGCACCTACAGCCGCACGCCGCAGCTGGCGGCATCACCTGAGGCCCGCCAGTGGGGCCTCACGGGCGATATCCATCCGTACCCACTCATGCACCACGACTCGGCACGCACAGCGCAGGTGGCGTGGGACGCCGGCAGGGCAGTAGCGGAGGGGCGCGCCCTCCGCGCCATCAGCCCAGCGGGCGGTGCCCACCATGGTCTGGCCAACAAAGCCGGCGGGTTCGGGCTCTACAACGACACCGCGGTGGCTATTCATGCGCTCAGGGCATGTGGGGTAGCGCGCGTGGCGTATGTGGATCTCGATACCCACCACGGTGATGGGACGCAGGGGATGTTCTGGAACGATCCCCAGGTGCTCACGGTGTCGGTTCACGAGAGCGGCAAGTTCCTCTTCCCGGGCACAGGATTCGCGTTCGAGGTGGGGGGGCCCGACGCCATCGGGTCCGCAATCAACGTCGCCATGCCGCCTGATTCCGGTGACGATGCCTACCGGCGGGTAATGGCCGAGGTGGTACTTCCCGCGGTGCGAACATTTCGCCCCGATGCCATCGTCACGCAGAACGGCGTTGACCATCACCATGCCGACCCACTCTCGCATCTGCTCACCACCATGCCGCTCTACCCGGAGCTGTGGCGTCAGTTGCGCGAGCTCGCCGATGACTGCTGCGAAGGTCGCTGGGTGGCACTCGCGGGCGGGGGGTACGACCCATGCAATGCGCCGCCTCGCGCGTGGGCCATGTTGATGGCCGAGATGGCAGGCGCACCTCTCCCGGCGGCGATGCCGGACGACTGGCTGGCCACTGCGACCGCGGCAGGCTGCGACGCTCCTGCCTCCGCCTGGCTGCAGGACGACCCACCCGCTACCGACCCCGAGCGTGACGCCCGTGTGGCACGCGAGGTGGGGGAGGCCATCAGCACCACGCTCCTCGCGTCACCGCTGTTGCGCGGCTGATCACAAGGAGAACGCCCGGCGCGGGCGAAATCGGCACCGTGGTTCCCAAACCCAACCTCTCAAAACTCGTGCTCCCCGCAGATCTCCGGAACCCCGGATACGACCTTTTCATTGTCGTCGCCACGGTGCTCTCGCTCATCAACTGGATCATCCTGGTGTTGCCCAAGCTCCCGGGGCCAGACATCAAGGGGCTGGTCCTCATGATGACCCCCCTGCTCACGGTCATCCTGCTCAGCGATTTTGCGATGCGTCTTCACTCGTCGCGGCCCGAGAGGATGCGGTACCTCAACCATCGCGGTGGTTGGCTCGACTTCCTGGGGAGCCTCCCCTACGCGGGAATCCTCAGGCTCTTTCGGCTCATCCGGGTCACGGCTGCATTCCGGCAGTTCGGCACGCGCAACGTCGTCCGCTGGTTCATCGCCAACCGCGCGCGCGGCACCCTGTTCATCGTCTTCTCTCTCATCCTTATCATCCTCGAGTTCGGCGGCCTGATGGTGCTGCACTTCGAATCAGGCGCGCCGGGGGCGAACATCCAGACGGGTGGGCAGGCACTGTGGTGGGGCGTTGTCACCATCTCCACCGTGGGCTATGGCGACCTGTACCCGGTGACCACGGGTGGTCAGATCACCGCGACGGTGATGATCTTCTCGGGTGTGGGCGTCATTGGCATCTACACCGCATGGGCCGCTTCCACGTTTACTGGATCTGGCGGGAGCACCACAAAGGGTGGTCCCACCGCGGAGATCACCGTGGCTCCTGAGCCGGCGGAGTATCCGCCCGGACCGATCCACGATGTCATCCACGATCTACGCGAACGCCTCGATCATCTTGAGTCGCTGGTGAGGCACAAGGGGCCCTAGCCGGTACGTCTGCGGTACTGGCGGGTTGCAAGCGGAATCATCACGGCGCTGATTCCCACCATCCAGATGATCGAGAGCCACACGAGGTTGCCCACCGGCTGCGCCAGAAACAGCGCACGCACGGCATTCACCACCACTGTGAATGGCTGGTTGACCGCGAAGCCCTGGAGCCATGACGGCATGCTGTCGGTCGGCACGAAGGCAGAGCTTGCGAAGGTGAGTGGGAAGAGCCAGATGAAGCCGGCTGACTGAACTGCCTCGACAGTCTTCATTGAGAGGGCGATCACGACCCCGATCCACGAGAAGGCGAACGAGGTGAGAAACAGCAGGCCAAAGGCCACGATGATGGCCCCCACGGATCCGGATGGGCGAAACCCCACCAGCAGCCCGACGCCCATCATCACTGCCACCACTGCCGCGTTTCGCACGAGGTCCGACACCGTGCGGCCCACCAGAACGGCCGATCGGGCCATGGGCAGCGAGCGGAACCGGTCGATGATGCCGCGGCGCAGGTCCTCGGCCAGGCCGATGCCGCTTGCCACTGCGCCAAACGCCACGGTCTGCGCGAAGATCCCCGGCATGAGGTAGTTCACATAGCTCTCGCCCGGGGTCTGGATGGCGCCCCCGAACACGTACCGGAACAGCAGCACGAACATCACCGGCTGGATGAGGGCGAAGATGAGCACCTCTGGGATGCGCGGCAACTGGATGAGCTGACGCCAGATCACCACGCCGGAGTCTTTGAGCGCACGTGCGGGAGAGGTCATTCAGCCTCCTCGCCATCGCTGCGCTCGGCGACGTGTCCGGTGAGGGAGAGGAACACCTCATCAAGCGTCGGCCGGCGCAGACCAAGGTCCTCGGTTGCGATGCCGGCCTCGGCAATGGCTGCCGACACCCGCGCGAGCGCAGCGGCGCCATCGGACACCCCGGCGATCACCCGGCCACGCTCGACGTCCACGATGGGCTCATCCGACGCCGCCGCGGCAAGAATCCGCGTGGCCGCCGGGAGGTCGGCCGGGCGCACGACGGCAACCTCAACGCTCTCGTCGCCCACCCGCGCCTTCAGTTCGGCCGGCGAGCCGTCGGCAATCACCCGGCCCTGGTCGATAACGGCGATGCGCTGGGCGAGCCGGTCGGCCTCTTCCAGGTACTGGGTGGTGAGAAGCACCGTGGTGCCGTCGGTCACGAGGCGCTGAATGATTGTCCACAGCGACAGGCGGCCCCGGGGGTCGAGCCCCGTCGTGGGCTCGTCGAGAAACAAAATGGGCGGGCGGGCCATAAGGCTGGACGCGAGGTCAAGCCGTCGGCGCATCCCGCCCGAGTACGTCTTTGAGATGCGGTCGGCGGCATCGGCCAGGTCGAACTCGTCGAGCAACTCCCCAGCCCGCGCGCGCGCGTCACCCTTCGGCATGCCCGAGAGACGGCCGAACATCACCAGATTCTCCCGGCCGGTCAGGTACTCGTCAACGGCCGCGTACTGGCCTGCGAGACCGATGCGCTCACGCACCTGTGCCGGGTTGCTCACCACGTCGATGCCATCCACAGACGCGCTGCCCTCGTCTGGCTGGAGCAACGTTGCGAAGATGCGAACGGTCGTGCTCTTGCCGGACCCGTTGGGTCCGAGAAGGCCGAACACGATTCCGCGGGGGATCTCGAGATCGATCTTTTCCAGGGCAAGCGTCTTGCCGAAACGCTTGCTGATGCCATCGGCGCGAATTGCGATGTCGCTCATCGCGCGCCAACCTACCAGCGGCGCACCCGACCGCACTCCCAACGGTTTGCCATCGGCCGGGCCTAAATTGTGCGCGTGGACGACGACCGGCCCCTTCTGGATCTCAACCCCACCCTGCTCGAGGATGCCCGAGCGGTGGTGTCGCTTGCGCTCTGGTGCGGCACGAGCCGGCTGGCCCGCACATCGGCGCTCGAAGACGCCATCGGGCTCGCCTGCTTGGGTGATGCCGCAGAGGAGCTCGGCGCACCGGGCGAGCCGGGCGTGCGCTGGCCGTCGGCGCAGTTGCAGGGGCCCCTTCGTGAGGCCGCGCGTCGGGTGATCGAGGCTTCTGCCCAGCACACCGACGACGTCCCCGAGCGTGCTGCCTGGTGGGACGAGCAGTCGGCGCGCGCAGAACGAGTTCTCACCGCCCTGACGAGGCCGCGCGCAATCTAGCCCGCCGGGCCACCGGCCAGTGCCTCGGGGCCCAGGTGGGATCGGCCATGGGGCTTGGTCAGGTCTGGGCCATCGGATACCGGGATGATTCCCGCCGGGTTGATCGCGCCGTGGGTCAGGTAGTAGTGGCGCTTGATGTGATCCATCGAGATCGTGTCCATCACGCCGGGAATCTGGGCGACATCACGCACGAAGCCACACAGCGTGGGGGAGTCGGCGATCAGCCGTTCGTTGCACTTGAAGTGCGTGTGGTACACGGGGTCGAACCGCACCAGTGTGGTGAAGAGGCGGATATCGGCCTCGGTGAACCGGTTACCGGCGAGCCAGCGCGAGCGTTCCAGAATCGTCTCAACCTCAGTGAGGCCGCGGGACACATCTGACGCAGCGTCGTCGTACGCGACCTGCGACGTCGCGAACCCGGCTCGGTACACGCCGTTATTGATGAGCGGATAGACCACCGCATTCACTGCGTCGATCTCGGCCTGGAGGTCGGCAGGCCGGAGCACTGGGGAATCAGATGCGAGGGGTCCGAACCCGGAGTCGAATATGCGCAAAATGTCTTCCGACTCGTTATTGACGATGCAGCCCGCGCGCGTATCCCAAAGTACCGGCACGGTCACCCGCCCGCGCCAGCCGGGATCCGTCGCCCGATATCCCTCCGAAAGAAATGTCCAGCCGTTCACCGGATCCGGCTCGTGCGTGAATGCCCATCCGTGCTCGTCGCGGATCGGATCCACAACCGTCATCGCAACGACGTGACCAAGGCCTTTGAGCGCTCGGGCGATGATGACGCGGTGCGCCCAGGGGCACGCATACGACACGTAGAGGTGGTACCTGCCCGCCTCCGGCGGGTGTGGCGTTCCAGGGGTAACCGAGCCCCGGAACGCCGACGCCTGTCTGACAAACCGGCCCGACGGGTCTGTCTCGGCCTTGAACTGAGCGCGAGTGATCAGCGGGTAAACCCGCTGAATGCGATCACGCGGCGAAAGCGTCGCTTCGCTGCGTCTGCAACTTCTCGAGGAACCTGTGGGACGGGCAGAAGTCCGATCCGGTCACCGGCACGCGCTGGCATGCCTTGCCCTTGCGGTTCGTAGCCCGGCATCGCAGCAGATCGGCACTGCCACGGTCTGCGATCTCCTGGTCGAGATACTCCAGGGCTGCGGCCATGTGGGCCTCAATGATGTCGTACGCCAGAAGCTGCCGGCTGACGGGGAACAGCGAACGCACGTCTGAGAAGAGACTCGCGGCCGGGCGGGCGAATCGCCGGTAATCCCGGGCGAGGCGCTCGACCGTGCGCTCGCATGCTGCGAGAAGCAGTCGCTGCCCAAGCTCAGGGCGGAGCTGTCCCTCAAGAAGAAGCGGCTGCAAATCACGATAGATGGCGCGCGAGTACCGGTACATTTCGGCTCCCTCGAAGTGGGTGAGCGTGCCGCAAGCGCCACAAGTGGTGCCGAGCGGGGAACGATGCTTCACGGGACATTCAACCCTGTTGTCAAGGTACTGTCAAGGTGTCCGGCCCTACGAAAACACCGCTCTCAGCGGGTGTTCGGCCGACGAATCGCCAAGACCGCCCTCCGGGTGCTAGGCGGACGTCTTCGGCGCGGCGGGCGGAGCTTCGGCAGCCTCCGGAGAGTCGGGCGGTGAGCCCGTGGGGAGCGGCTCCGGGCCGCAGAGGCGGCAGTACCGACGACCGGTGACCCCGTCGACCCGAACCTGCGGGCAATGATCCGGGTCGTCCCACAGGCAGGAGAGTGCGCTCATGACCATGGGGCGATTGTGACAGAGCCGGAGGCATCATTGGGGGCCTCTCATGGAATGATGTGCGCATGGCACCGGATGCAGGCAAAGTACGCATTGACAAGTGGCTCTGGGCAGCGCGTTTCTACAAGACCCGTGGGCTCGCGACCGAGGCCGTGGCAGGTGGGCGCGTGCACGTGGGAGGCCAGCGCGTCAAACCGGCCCGGGATGTGCGAATTGATGATGTGATCGAGGTCTCACGCTCCGGCCACTCACCGCTCACCGTTGTGGTGCGCGATCTGGCCGACAAGCGCGGGTCGGCCACGGTGGCCCAGGGGCTGTACGTCGAGACACCCGAGAGCGTGGAGCTGCGTGAGCGCGACCGCCTTATGCGCAAGATGGCCCCGCCGCCGCCTGGCGCGGGCCTCGGCGCACGACCGACGAAGCGGGACCGGCGTCGATTCGACGATGCCAGACGCGGCGGCGGCTGACGGGGCTAGCGCCCGGCGCCGTGCAGGAAGCTGATGTCACGCCCGGGCGGATCGACCTCGGCGCGGCGGCGCGCCTCAACGGCGACGGCCCAAGGTTCCGGAAGCACAGGCCAGCGCTCGAGCACGCTCTTGTGGCGCAGAAACCACACCAGTTCCGGCCGGGCGCGATCTCGTACGGTATGAAACCCCTCGTCGGCCATGCACACACTGTGCCGGTGCGGGGGCCGTGGGTCCAGCGCGTGCTGTCACTGCTCCAGCGGTGCCCTCCTCCCGCCCCGGCGGAAATCATTGTTATGCACATAGGGGATCGTGCCCACACCACGGGGCGCGCATGGCCCTGCCCCCCCATTCAGGACAGTTCTTGCACCGTGGTGACCACACCGGCGGGCATGTCGGCTGCGAGGGATTCACGGTTGAGGACGAATCCACCGGCCTCTTCAAGCGCCGCGATGCGCGACTCCATCGGCGGATGCGTCTGAAACAGACCACCGAGGGTTCCGAATATGCCCTTGCCCTTCACCAACGGAGACTCGATGTACAGATGCGCCGTGGCGCGGGCCACGTGGCGCACCTGGCGTGTGTCGGTGTCGAGGATCGCCAGTGCACGCGCCATGCCCTCTGGGTCGCCGGTGATCTCGGCCGCCGAGGCGTCTGCCTGGTACTCGCGACGGCGTGAGAGTGCCATTTGCATCATCACTGCCCCGATTGGCGCCAGTATGAGCGCAATCACGGTTCCGATGAGCGCGAGCGGGTTGGAGTTATCACGACCCCCGCCAAACACCAGCACACGAAGAAGCACGTCGGAGAGGATGAGCAGCACCCCCACCAGCACCGCGGCGAGCGCCATGGTGCGGATATCGCGGTTTCGGACGTGAGCCACCTCGTGTGCCAGCACGGCGCGAAGTTCCCGCGGAGGCATTATCTCGAGAAGCCCGGTTGTTGCCGCCACGTAGGAGTGCTTCGGATCCCGCCCTGATGCAAACGCATTGGGCGCAGGGTCCTGAATTACGTACACGCGTGGCGTCACTGCGAGCCCGGCCCCCACTGCGGCCGCCTCAACCGCTTGCCACAGCTCCGGGTACTGCTCCCGCGTTACCGGGGTGGCACCCGCCAGTGTCGCCACCAGGCTGCCTGCCGCAAACCAGGTGACGATTCCGTACACCACCATGCCCGCGCCAATGAGGATGAGCACCGGGAGGTCAACGGCGAATGACGCCGCGCCGAGAACAAGTGCAATGAGCACCGCGAAGAGAATGAACAGCAGGAGCGTGCGCCAACGATTGGACCGGATTTGCTGCTGGAGGGTCACCTACTGGTCGAACGAGACCCGCGGCGCAGTGCGTGCGGCCTCATTCTCCTCTTCGAAGAACTCAGCGGGTGCGAAGTCGCCCATCTTCGCCACGAACACGGTCGGCACCGTCTTCTGCGTGGAGTTGTAGCTGCCGACGGTCGAGTTGTAGTACCGACGCGATGCCGCCAGCATCTCTTCAACGTTGGCAAGTTCGGTCTGCAACTGCAGAAAGTTGTTTGATGCCTTCAGGTCCGGGTAGTTCTCGGCCACCGCAAACAGTCCCCCGAGCGCGCTGGCCAGGGCGTTGTTCGCCATTCCGGTGGCAGCGGGACCATGGGCCGACATGGCACCGGTGCGGGCCTCGGTCACGGCCTGAAACACGCCTCGCTCATGCGCGGCGTAGCCCTTTACGGTCTCAATGAGGTTCGGGATGAGGTCGTATCGCCGGCGCAACTGCACGTCGATGTTCGACCAGCCCTGCTGTACCTCAACGCGCAGGCGCACAAGGCGGTTGTAGAGAAATACCGCCCAGAGAACGAGCACAACGACAATTGCGATGATGATTATGAGCGCGATCATGGGCGCATCATTGCAGGTCGAAAGACTCACGCATCGGGGATCGGGTCAGACCGGAACACTCCGGGCGCGATCCGGGTCACCGCTGCGCGATGCCTCGTGAAGCGCCGCGGCAATCTCGGCAACTCGGGCGTTGCCGAGGTCGTACGTGCACACGCCCTGCACCTCGCGCACGGTCCTGCTCTCGACCACAGTCGAGATCACCAGTGCGCCGTCGGCGTCCCCCAACTCGTCGAGCGTGCGCGTACGAATGTGCAGATCGGTCACCTCTGCGAGCAGACGCCGGGTGATCGAGTCGAGCACCCCGGCCGAGAGCGGAGGGGCACACACATCGTTTCCCTCAAACCAGACGAGGCTCGCCACCGGGCATTCGAGCACGGTGCGCGAGTCGGCTTCCACGAACAGGGCGGTATTCGCCCCCGCGGCGGCTGCCAGGCGCGCAGCCTGCATGTTGGCCGCGTAGCTCAGGGTCTTCGCGCCGATCAGGAGCGGCGTTACCCGGTGGTCCACGGGGTGGATGACCCAGCCGTCAGGCGCCTCGGGAATCAGCGGCTCCTCGCGGTGAACACGCAGCCCGCCCCTGCTCAACATCGAGCGCAGGGCGGAATCGCCATGGGTCGCCGCGTCGGAGATCGCGGTGATCTCCGACCGCATCTGTGCACGGTCGAACGGAATACTCACACCGGCCGCAGAACGCTCCATCCGGTCGAGATGCGCGTCGAGCGTGCGTGGCACGTGGTCGTACAGGCGCATCCCCTCGAAAACGCCATCACCGCGGACGAATCCATCGTCAAGCGGAATAACAGGGGCCTCGCCCTCCGGCAGGAGGACTCCATCGATCATCAGGCGGAGTGCAGTCATGCCGCGATTCTGCACGAATCGGCCGGGAAAGCGAATTCCCGGGTCCCGCCGTTAGGGAAGCGGCACACGCAGGGGGTCGGTGGTTGCCTGAGGAAGGACGATGCCCAGGAGCAACCAGTCGCCCCGAGATCCCCCGCTGCGGAAGTCGTTAAGGCCTGCCATCCGTGACTCCTCGTCCGGGTAGATCATGACCATTGCCGACGGACGCCGTTCAAGCCCCGCGGCCTTTTCGGGGGGCAGGTCCAGTACGACACGCAGGTCGATCTCGATGGGCGAGGTAATGGTGGCGACGGCAACAAGCCCCTCCTCTCCCCTCTCGATGCTCGCGGTGCCCTTTGGGCGGTCCTCGGCGTCCCAGAGCGCGGCGAGCATCGCGTGGGCGTCCGGTGAGATCTGCCCATGCACCAAGGCCGGTGATTCTGGCCGGCGCATGAGGATGATGTCGGGGTTTCCGAGATGGAGGGTGATGGATTCGCTCATGGCCGGGCACCCTACCCCGTACCCGCGTCTATGGTGAGGACGAAGTGGCCATCTCACGCCCCGAACTGGAGGCGGCCCTGGGGCATCCGGTGCTCCTCATGGTGCCGCCAGACGCCGACCATCCGGTCACCATCGCGGTGTCGGTGGTGGGTGAGCCGGCACGCGTGCGCGCCGCATGGGTAAGTGACACCGGAGAGGTGCTCGCACGCGTGGCATGCCCTCCCGGCGTGCCGAGCGCCGTCCGCCCAGCCATCTCGGCCATCGTGGAGGTCGCAGAGAACGGCGTGTCGGATCGGGCCATTCTCGGCCGTGTGTCAAAGGGCATCACGGCCGCCCGGCTTCTGGTGGCCGACCCGGATCCGATCACCGTTGCGGTGGCCGCGAGTGGGCTGCTCGCCGCCCGGATCCCAATGCGCATCGCAGTGGTGGCACTCGAGGCGTTGAGTTCTGAAGGCGAGCCCATCGGGCGTCTCGACCACACGGGGTTCACCGAACTGCGTCTCGTGGCCGGGCGGCTCGAGGGGCATCTGGGTTCAGGTCACGGAATGGCCGCGGGCTTCGGGGCCGGTGACACTGTGGCCGATCTGGCAATTGCAGAGCTCGAGGCGGGATACGCGGCGTGTCTGCCCACATGGCTCCCCGACGGCTTCTCGATCGCAACCGTGCGCGTGGAGCCCGAGGCCGCGTACCCCTTTGCCCCACCCGCCATCGCAATGTCCTGGACCGGGGACGGAGACTCCCGTGTGCTCTTGCGCCAGTGCCCTGGCCCGCTGGCGGTCCCCGAACTCCCCGATGCCCGGGGACGCACCGTGGATCTCGGGATCGCCACCGGCGTCCTGCGTGGCCGCGGCCGCGGCATGTCATTCGTTGTGTGGGAGGCCGGGGACCGCGCCTTTGGTCTGCAGGTGCGGGGTGTCGATGACGTTGACGCGGTCGCGGTGATGGTGGCCTCATCCGTGCCCGCGGCGCCTGCGCCGCCGATGACATAGCCTCAGGGCATGGCTGACGCATATACCCACATCGCCTGCTGCCTCGATGGGTCGGCGGCTGGTGACGCCGCTCTGGCTGCATCGATCCGAATGCACTCCCTCGGGCCGGGCAAGCTCACCCTGATACACGTGACAGAGCCCGGGCTCGCCTACGCCGGATTCTCAACCGATGCGGGGCTCGAGAATCTCGACACCGTGCGCACGTGGATGAAGAACACCCTCGCCCTGGCCCCCGGCGCCGACGGCGTGCTCCTCGAGGGGCACCCGGCCGGCACCATCTCCGACTGGGCAAAGGAGAATGGCGTCGACCTGCTGGTGGCAGTGCGCCATCGCGGCCGCGCGGAGCGGATCCTGCTCGGAAGCTTCGCCCAGCACATGACGTACAACGCACCCTGTGCCGTGCTTCTCGTGCACCCGCCTGCCCCCGCGGGGTAGGAGCCTCCCCCTTCGCGTCGAATCCGTCCCCGGACACCACGACCCGGAGGACACATGCCCGTCCACGCTCTCCCCGCCCCCGTGCGGGTACACATGCTCACTCCGCTGAGCTTCAACGACGCCCAGGAGATCGGCGACCGCATCAAGTCGGGCGCCTCGGTCTTCATGGATGTACGAACCACCGATCGCGACCTCGAAGAGCGACTGCGCGACTTCGTGGGTGGCCTCGCATCAGCGCTTGATGGCTCGGTGACCGATGTCGCCCACGGCATCGTGCTTGTGGCGCCCCATGGTGTGAACGTCTCAGGTGCTCCCGGATCGCAGGCGGACACGTCGCATGACGACTACGCCGGCTACCGGGATGACCGCGACGTCACACCGATCTTCGGGCGACTCTCAGCCTGATCGCCCCCGCACGGCCCCTAGTCGTCATCTACGACGGCAACTGCCGGTTCTGCCGTGCGTTTGCGCATGTGGCACGCCGGGCGGCACGCCCGCCCGGCGTGCGCCTCCTCCCCTTCGGCCATCCAGCCGCCGAGGCCGTGCTCGCATCTCTCCCCGCTGACGACCGGTACTCATCCGTTCATGCTCTCCGGGGGCGCGAGCTGTACTCGGCCACCGATGCATTTCGCGTCATCCTGTCGCGCATGCGAGGTGGCAATGTCTTCATCCGCACCGGCGCGTACCGCATCTACCCCGTTGTGGTGCGGCATCGATCAGCAATCGGACGCCTTGTGCCGGACATGAGTCAACCGCCGATCGACTGACTGGCGTCTGGCCGGGGCTGTTTCTTACCGGCCCGTGCGCGGATCCTGCTCGCGCAGCCTGCGTGCCCGCTCGGTGCGCGTGCCCACCACGATGACCACCGTCGCAAGCACCCCCCAGAAGAGGCCGTACCAGAGGCTTCGACCCAACGGCTGGTTGAGCAAGCCCATGTGGATCAATACGAGCACGACGAACGAAACGACGAACGCGACGGCGACCTGAATGCCGATCGCGAGGTCTTCCCATCGGATCAGCAGTGCAGGGCGCCCGTTCACGTGGCCGAGCATACCCGGCCCCGGTACCGTGGCCGCATGAACGAGACCGCGTCATGGGCCACCGCATGCGAGTGGATGGGCACGCTTGCCGACCTGCAGGGCGCGTCGGCGGTGCTCGAGTGGGATCGCGAGACGATCATGCCGTCCGGGGCCGCCGAGGCGCGAGGCGCACAGCTGTCGACGCTGGCGGGGCTGCACCACCGCGCACTTCTCGATCCATCAGTGGGCGATGCCCTCGAGCAACTGCGGGAGTCGGGTGACCCGGTTCATGCCGCATCAGCACACGAGGGGCAGCGGGAGCGCTCCCGCGCCGAGCTGGTGCCCGAGGCCCTTGTTCGCGAGCTCACGGAGGTGTCGTCGCGGTCGGTGGCGATCTGGACCGATGCCCGCGAGCGTGGCGATGTATCGGCGTTTGTCGAAGCCATCAGGCCGCTGGTGGCCCTTACGCGGGAGCAGGCGGCCTGCCTGGCAAACGGAGGCGATCCGTATGACGCGCTCATCGACCTGTACGAGCCCGGGACCACCTACGCCGACCTTCAGCCGGTGCTTGATGATCTTGCAGCCCGCGTTGCCCCGCTCGTTGAACGCCTCGCTGGCGCTGGCGGGCCCGCACTTCCCGAGCGCGAGTGGGATGGCGATCGCCAGATGGCCCTCGCCTCGGCACTCGCCGACGAGATCGGCTTCGACCAATCCCGGGGCCTTGTGGGCCGCACGGCGCATCCGGTGACCATGGGCCTGGGGGCCGGCGATACGCGCCTCTCCACCCGCGTGGATGTTGCCGATCCACTGTCGTCAATCATGGCCGTCATGCACGAGGGTGGCCATGCCCTGTACGACCAGGGTATCCCCGAGGCGTGGCGCCGGACCCTTGCCGGCGATGCCCCGTCGCTCGGCGCGCACGAATCGCAGTCGCGCTTCTGGGAGAACCACATCGGGCGGTCGCGTGCGTTCTGGGAGGTCGTCGCACCGATGCTGTCGGAGCGGTTCCCCTCCTCGTCAGCGGGTCTCGGGCCAGATGACTACCTCCGGGCGCTCAACCGCGTGGAGCGCACCAGCCGCCGCGTGGAGAGCGACGAGGTCACGTACGACCTGCATATCGTCCTGCGCGCGCGCCTCGAGCGAGCAATGATCCTCGGCGACCTCGATGTCACAGACCTGCCCGGGGCCTTTGACGAATGCCTTCACGACCTCGTGGGAATTTCCCCCGCTTCACCGGCGGAGGGCGCCATGCAGGACATCCACTGGGCGGCGGGCATTATCGGCTACTTCCCCACCTATACGCTCGGCAATCTCTATGCCGCGCAGCTGGCAGAGGCCGCAGAGCGTGCTGTGGGACCGATTGACGAGACCATCCGCGCCCAGGGCATGGCGCCATTTCTCCACTTCCTGCGCGAGACGATTCACTGCCACGGGCGCACGATGAGCACCCCGGACCTTATGCGGCAGGCCGCCGGAAGCGATCTCTCAGCCGAGCCGTTCATCCGGCATCTGGAGCGCACCTACGCGCCGGAGTAGCCGCTCTGCCGAGAGAGGTTCAGAAAACACTCACCCGATCGGAACCTTCCCCGCGAGCAGACGAGTGTGGTCACTGCATGCGCCCACTCTGCATTCATCGTCTCGTCAAAGCGCTCCCCGGCGGATTAATCCAGGAGCCGTACGGTCACGCCGGACCCACCTCGCCCCGGGGCAAGCACCCGCGTTTCTCCCACCCCCGCTACCCCGTAACCGGGGGGACCTTCCGAGCCGCGTCTTTCACTTTCTTGGTCTTCACCGACTGCGCGATAACGGTCGTCTTCGTAAGGGCCTTGGTGGTGATGGTCCACTTGCCCTTCGACAGGCGAATCGTGCACTGGTAGGTACGCGTTGCCTTCTTGCCTTTCCCACGCTTTGTGATGCGGCATGTGCCCTTTGCTGTCTTTACCTTGGGCCGTGCCATCTCACTGCTTTGGGACGCCCGCGCGGCGGAGGTTGTGGCGCGCTGGGTCACCGCGGTGGCTCCGGCGGCTACCGGGCCACGGGTCGTGCATGTATTGCCACGGCACGTCAGCGATGATCTCAGCAGTGGCACCTCTTTCGCCACGGCAGGTGCGGCAGATACTGAGGTAATGAACGAATTGCTCGCCGCCGAGGGCTGCCCGTCACCCACGATGTTGCGTGCGCGTACTGCACAGGTGTAGGTGGCACCCAAAGTGAGCCCCTCGACACTGATGCGAAGTGAATCGGTGCTGGATGTAGCTGCCTCGGCCTCTCCTGCTCCGGTGGATGAGCTGCAGGTGGCCCGGTATCCAGTGATGGGCGTTCCACCATTTGCCTCAGGTGCGAGAAATGACACCACCACCGTGCTGTCCCCGGCCGCCGGCTGCGCCACCGCGGCCTGGGTGGGGGCGCCTGGCAGGTAGGCCGGGCGAAAGAGCGGTGAAGCGATGGTTTCAACGCCTGAGGTAAGGCTCGCGGCGGCATTGACCGGGCTTGTGGTACTCCCGCCATATGACGCATTTCCCCACGTCACCACTGAGCCATCAGCCTTCAGCGCGGCGAAGGTATCGTCGTGGGAGAAAATCTGGGTGACGCCTGAGGTGAGGTTGGCGGCGGCATTGACTGGGCTTG
>JBAXJA010000020.1:0-20911 GCA_037138115.1 Thermoleophilia bacterium
TGGCGCGGAATAGAGAAGCCCCACCACGCCCGCGCCACCACCCAGCACCTCAGTGCCGATGGCCGGGAAGAGCGCGCGCGGCATACCGAACACCATGGCGTTGATGTCGATCAGCATGATCCCCTGGAGGATCGGGGTGCGGCGCAGAAAGCCGATGCCCTCACGGAACCCCGCCCAGCTGACGGGCGTGCCCCCGCCTTGAGGCGGTTGTGGCCGCATCAGGGCCACCGCCACGAGCGCGGCGGCGAATGAGGCCAGATCGATGAGGTAGGCGCTTCCGAGCCCCATGGTGGCGATAATCACTCCACCGAGGGCGGGGCCGATGACCTGCGCGGATCGCAGCAGAATCGCGTTGAGCGCCGCTGTGGCGGGCAGGTCGGAAGGAGGCACCAGCGCGGGGATGAGCGCACGGCGGGTGGTGGAGTCGACCCCTGCCAGCCCTCCCGCGAAGGCGGCGATTACGAACAGCGGCCATAGCGCTGGCCCGGCAAAGGCATTGACGGCCAGCGCCGCACTCATCACTGCGAGCAGCACCTGCGTGATGAACAGCACCCGGCGGCGATCAATGGCATCGGCATAGGCACCGCCGATGAGGGACAGAACAATGAGCGGGGCCAGCTCCACAAGGCTGACGAGTCCCACTGCGAGCGATGAGCCGGTGAGGGTGAACACCTGGTACGGCACGGCCACGAGCGTGATCTGGCTGCCGATGAGCGAGATCGACTGGCCGGCGATGAGCAGGCGCAGATCGCGCGACCTGCGAAGGGGGCTGAGGTCGGCGAGGACACGTGGACTCACCGGCCCAACCTACCGGGCGTGGGGGCTGGCAGACTGCGGGCGATGGGCATCGGCCACTCCCACGATCAGGACCACGATCACACCCATGGGGGAGTGGATCCCGACCTGCGGGACTCGCGCGCAGGCATGCGGGCCCTGCTCATCTCCCTGGTCATTCTGGGCATCACCGCCGCCATTCAGGCCGTGCTGGTGGTGTTCACCGGGTCTGTCGCGCTGCTGGCCGACACCGTGCACAACGTGGGTGATGCCTTTACCGCCATCCCGCTGGGGGCGGCATTTCTGCTGGGGCGCCGCCCGGCGACCGACCGCTTCCCATATGGCCTGCACCGGTCGGAGGATCTGGCCGGAATCGTCATCGTGCTCATCATCTTCTTCTCGGGTGGTTACGCGATCTACGAGGCCATCAGCCGGTTCATTCACCCTCAGGAGCCCAGCCACCTCTGGGTGCTCGCCATCGCGGGAATCGTCGGCTTCATCGGTAACGAGTGGGTTGCCGAATACCGCATCCGGGTGGGTCGTCAGATCGGCTCAGCGGCGCTTGTGGCAGATGGTCAGCATGCGCGGGTGGACGGCTTCACATCCCTTGGGGTGCTGGCAGGCGCTGTGGGAGTGATGCTGGGATTTCCACTGGCCGATCCGATCGCCGGCCTGCTCATCGGCCTGCTCATCATGAAGATCGTGTGGGACGCGGCGAAGCACATCGGCACGCGCATGCTCGATGGCATCGATCCCGATGTGGTGGTGGCCATCCGCGAAACGGCGGCGGCCGTGTCAGGCGTGGACGACGTCCATGAGGTGCGAGCACGCTGGGTGGGCCACCGCGTGTGGGTCGAGATCAACATCTCGGTGACCGACGACCTCTCGGTACTCGAAGGGCATGGCATTGCCAGCGCTGTGCAGCACCGGCTGGCCCACGACGTGCCGCACCTCGGCACAGTGGTCGTGCACGTGGATCCCACTTCTCATGGCGGTGAGCGTCATCACGCGCACCTCCACCATCACGAGCACGCGGATGACCGTGGCGATGGTCATGGCGCCGGCCACGCGGACGAGGCCTGAGGCGACGATGGCTGACGGGTCGCTCTCGCTGGCCGACTGGCGACGGCGGGTGGCCGACCTGTATGCCGATGTGCGGCGGGCCGGTGGCGGCCCGGATGCGTGGGCTGCCTGGCGTACTGGCCGCGACGCGCTGCTGGCAGGGCATCCCGACACGCCCGTGCCAGCAACGCTGCACGAGGGCTTCACGGGGATGCACTTCTTCGACTACGACCCATCGTGGTGCCTCACGGGCAGGCTCGAATCGTCGGATGCCGCGACGCTGGCAGGGCCGGAGGGGTCCTTCGCGTCGCTGGGCACCGTCGTGGCGCTCGGGGGCGAGAGCGAGATCCGACTCACGCTGCTGTGGCTCGAGGGCTACGGCGGCGGCCTGTTCCTGCCATTTCGTGACGGCACCTGCGGCGATGAGACCTATGGTGGCGGGCGCTACCTCATCGACCAGGTGAAGGGCGCAGATCTCGGGGCATTGCCCGACGGCCAGCTGGTGCTCGACTTCAACTTCGCCTACCACCCGTCATGCGCGCACGACGCGAAGTGGGCCTGTCCACTCGCCCCTCCAGGCAACACCATCGCGCAGGCCGTGCGCGCAGGGGAGATGCTGCCCGGCGGGCGATAGGCCCCGGAGCGACGTCACTCGCATTGCAAGCGGACATTTGCACAGCAAAGCGGCGGCAATCCGTGGGGCCGGAAAGGGGCGTGCGCATTTGTCACAGCGACTGACCCCCACCGGGGTCTGACCCCACGCAGGCACCGATCGGGCACCGAACCCGGCGAAATGCGTGCCCACAAGGGGCGTGCACATTTGTGACGGCGACTGACCCCCACCGGGGTCTGACCCCAGGTTTTCCCCACACACGTGGCGTGCACATTTGTGACGGCGACTGACCCCCACCGGGGACTGACCCCCACCGGGGTCTGACCCCGGGGTGGGGCTTCTAGTAGATGGCGCCGTTGACCAGTTCGCGCGCGCTCGGTGCGTTCAGCCAGGCGTCGACGCGAAGGGGCCGGGGGCTGGCGAGAGGCTGGAGGGCATCGAGGGCACGGGGCGCCCCCAGAAGCCAGTGGCCATCGCGATGCACCACCTCGGTGACCACCTCGGCGCGGTCGGTGGTGAGTGCGGGGGCGCCGAAGCCAAAGATCTTCTCGGCGGCCAGAGTGGCCGCCACACGCGTGCGGGCCTCAATCTGTACGCGGTGATCTGCGCGCTCCATCTCTCCGGCATGCGCGGACAGGGCTTCAGTGATCTCGCCCACCCGTTCGTCGTCGAGCGCGGTCACCACCGTGGGCATGGGGAGGTCTCCCCAGATCGCCCACATCCACCACGGCACCGAATCGCCCGACGCTGCGAGCACGTCCCGGATTGCGCGACCGGTCATCTCGTGTCCGTGGTGCACATCATGCGGTCCGGGGCCAACGATCAGATCGGGCGGGTTCGGACCACTGAGTGCTGCGGCGATGTGTTCGCGGGCGGCCGCCTCAGCTGCCAGCAGGTCGTCTCCCGCTGACATCAGGATTGGGGGATCGACGATGCGGAGCGCGAATCCGGCACGGCGGCACGCCTCGGTGACCTCTGCACGTCGCCGCTCGTGGTCGGCCTCGCGGCCCAGGGCCAAGGCCAGATTGGTCACCTCGTGACCGGCGTCGCGCAGGGCCATGAGCGTTGCGGGCGCACCCATCAGTTCGTCATCGGGGTGCGGGGAGACATGGAGTACTCGCATTGTCAGTGCCCTTTCGCGCGCGAGGTGCGGTCGTACGCGCCTGCCCAGGCCGGCGCGTCGGCATTGAGGTCGGCGAGGTGCGCCATGTCGATGGCCAGCGCAATGGCGGAGGGCAGCGCGAAGATGGGGGCGAGCCGCGGATCGGCATCCGGCGCGCCCTGGAGCGCGACTACCCGTGCACCGCCGTCGGCGAGAATGGTCGCGGCTTCTGCGAGCAGTGGGTCGGGCTGCACGCCAGCAACCGTCACGGCAAGATCGCCTGGGATGGTGGCGAACCGCCCGGTCGTAGCCCCTTCGCGGGTTTCGTAGCCATCCACCGGCAGGATGGACACCTCGCGAAGGCACAGCGCCGTGTGCAGCGCTGCCGGCCAGGCGGGCCCCGTGCCCACGCACACCCCGGCATGAGGGCGTGGTCCAGCATCCCGTGCACTCGCCTCGGCGGCGTCCACCAGCGCGGCCAGGACTTCCCCGGCGCCCAGCACGGCACGGCCCAGCGCATCGTCCTTCGACATGCGGGCGATGATGGCCAGGCCGGCCGCCAGCGATCCGGCATATCCCTGAGTGTGAGTGCGTGCCCGCAGGGTGTCCACCACCACCATGGCCCGCGCCTCTGCAGCCGCGCCGATCGTTGAACCGGCGTTGGCGGTGATGGCCGCAATGGGGCGTGGTGCCCCCGATGCGATCGCCTCGATGACATCCCTGAACTCACCGGAGCTTGAGAGCGCGAGCAGGCGGTCGCCCTCGCGCCAGGCGAATGCACCACGGGCCACCAGCCCACCGGGCACAGCAATGAGGTCAACCGGGGGGTGGGGCACGTCGAGCCATGCGAGCGACAGCGCCAGGGCGACGTGCCACTGCGCGCCATTGCCAGTGACGACGACCCTCTGCACACCGGGCGCCGTAAGGAGCGCGGCGACATCGTCGAAGCCTTCGGCATGGGTGACCGTGCGGGTGACGGTCTCCGGGGTGAGCAGCAGATCGGCCCATAGACCGGTGTCCGCACGCGAGGTCACACAAGGGACCGTAGCCGGGGATGACCCTCGGCGCGCCCGATTACGCATCGTGTCGCTAGCCTCGGCGCATGAGTGATGATGCGGCGGAGGATCAGCCGCGCTGTCCCACGTGTGGGGAGCGCGATTCGGAGGACATCGGCCAGGACGTGCGCCGCTGTGGCAATTGCACCTACGTGTGGATCCCCGGCGGGGCCGCCTGATCTAGGGCGTGGTGGTGCTGTTCACAGCGTCGGCGCCGGCCTTCAGTTCCTTCTCCAGCGTGCCGTTGACGAGGTCGTCGTAGATGACGCCACACTTCTCCACGTCGCCCGTGTCGTAGCCCTGTGCGAACCAGTACGCGCGCTGGACGGAGGTTCCGTGGTTAAACGTGGCGGCGTCGGCCACCTGGCCGGCATCGCCGGTGAGGTGGTCGTCGCCGATGCGCTCAAGCGCCCCGAGCACCTCCTCGATATCCCCGTCCTCAATGCGTCCCTCGTCCTGCACCGTCGACATCCAGGCGCCCATCATGCAGTCGGCACTCAGCTCGTTGGCCACGGACATGAGATTGGCCGCGTCAGGGTTGTTCTCGACGGCCTTGCTGGTGGCCTCGGAGATGCCGCTAAGGGCCTGCACGTGATGCCCGAACTCGTGGGCCACCACCGCCGCCACCGCGGCGTCGTTGCCACCCTGGTCGGTGGCGCCGATGAGGCGGTCGCGGAAGAAGGCGATGGGCAGCACCATCGTTGCGTCGGCGTCGCAGTACGCCGGGCCGGTGTCGGCGGCGTCTATTTGGCCGCAGGCAGTCTGGCCGACGGTCTCCACCACCTTCACAACGGAATCCTTCCAGGTACCGGCGTCGCCCAGATTCGCCTTCCAGAACGAGTTGAGCTCGGCCCCGAGGCTCGTCAGTTCGTCGCGCAGGTCGGCGTACCCGGTGGTGGATGTGCCATCCGCGGCCGTGGTGGCAACGGCGGCGGTGTCGGCACCGGATCCGCCAGCAGCCGCCGCGGAGGTATCGGCGGATGGGCTGGAGTCGCTCCCTCCGCAGCCGGTCAGCGGAATGGCGGCCAGCGCGAGTACGGCTCCTGCAGTGGCCAGGGTGCGAGTTCGGGTACGGAAGATCACGGCTGTCAACCTCGGGTAGGGGAACTCGGCGAGGCTACCAATGCGGCACGACGCACTGCGATGGCTACGAGGCGAGCAGGTCGCGGACGCCCGATGGACCCGCACGCAACAGGGCAGCAGCACGCCTGGCGGCACTCGCGCGATCGAGTAACTCACGAGCGCTCACGTCGTCGTGGGCCATAACGGCCTCGGCGGCCTCGCGCTGTGCGTCGATCGCGATCTGGTCAAGGCGCTCCGCCATGCGCAGGTTGCGCCCGGCGCGTGATGCGCGGGGCCTGCGGACGGGCGACATGACCTCGCGGGTGTCATCCGGCGTGGTGATGAGCCTGAGCTGTGCGGCACCAGCGGGCCGCTTGCTGTGGTGGTGAGAACGCATGTTCGTAAGTGTACGAATGCGGTCGGACGCGTTCAGCCCAGAAAAACGTCCGATTCCCAGCCCTCAAGCCACTTTCGTAGAATCCGGACATGTTCCGGTGTAACGCTGTGTGCCCCCGCCGTATCAATGGCTTCACTTACGTGCGCACCGGCGGCCCGATATGCCGCCACGCCGGTCGCATGCACGTCGGGTGGGTGAAATGGGTCGGCCCCGCCCGACACCGCGACCACGGGCATTCCGGCGAGCCCGCCCATGGCGTAGATGTGCGGCGGCAGGGGGTAGGCGCTGCACAGCAGGGCGACGCCCCCCACCAGATCGGGGCGAGCGCAGCCGAGTGCGCCGGCCATCATGCCGCCATTTGAGAATCCCATGACCACCATCGGACCCGTCACGCCGGCGTCTGCGGCCAGCCCCGCAGCGGCCTCGGCCGTCTCGCCCAGGCGCACGTCGAGGCTCTCGATCACCGGCACGCCGATGGCGTGGTGCGTGAACCAGGCATGGCCGCCCCCTTCGGCCTCAGGCCCCCGTGGGGCGATGATTCCCCAGCCGGGCGCCACGGCCTCGGCCACGCCCACCAAGTCGTGCTCGCCACCACCACGACCGTGCAGCAGCAGCAGGGTGGGCCGCCCGTCATCCGGCGGCCGCACCACTGCGGTCATCCGCGTGCCCTGGGGTTTTGGATGGGGGTGAGGCGCGCCTCAATGCTGGTCCGGTGAGGCTCCAGCCACGGTGGCAATGCCAGCGCGATTCCCATCACCTCGGGATCCTCGTCGGCGGTCATCCCGGGTCCAATCGTGGCGACCTCAACCAGAAGTCCGCCCGGCTCGCGTGCGTACACCGACTTGAAGTAGATGCGGTCCACCACCTGAGTGGGGGCCAGATGGCCACCGGTCAGGCGTTCGCGCCATTTCTTGTGATCGGCATCCGGGCTTGCGAAGGCGACGTGATGAATGGTGCCCGCCCCCTGCGCACCACGCGACATGGGCTCCGGGTGCAGCCCCACACGCCCCACGTGATCGCCTGATCCCACCACGAGTGACTCACCCAGATCAGCCATTCCAAGGCCCTGCACCAGTGCCGCCCGCGATCGCTCGGGAGCCAGCGACATGGCCTCGACACCGATGATCTCCCTCAGCGCGTGCTCGGGTGGCACGCCATCCCCTTGGGCCGGCGAATCGTCATCGCGTGTGCCCCGTGCCATGAGCACATACGAGAGCCCCTCCGGATCCGCAAACGCCAGACGGTCGTCTCCTCGCTCCGTCGCCGTGCCGTGCGCTGCGAGGCGCTGCTCCCAGAAGTCGAGTGCCTGCTGATCGGCAACGCGCCAGGCCACCGAGTGGAACATGCCGCCGCCCGGCTGGCCCGGTGCGGCCCCCGGTACCTCGAAGAACGTAATCAGGGTGCGCGGCCGCCCGCCCTCATCGCCGAAATACAGGTGATACGCGCCGGGCTCGTCATGATTCACGGTGGTCTTGACCAGGCGCAGGCCCAGCACGCCGGCGTGAAAACGCACGTTGGCGGCGGCGTCGCCGGTGATGGCCGTGACGTGGTGGATGCCCTGCAGCACGACGGGGAACCTACGCGGTTCCGCCGGATGCCATCATCAGCGTGTGAGTTCAGGCCACGCACACTCCCCAAAGCCCGGCGCAGCATCTCCGCGACGCATCGCGATGGTGTCCATCGGCGCAGCCCTGTTTCTCATCGGCATCAAGCTGGCAGCCGGACTCGCATCGGGCAGCCTCGCCTTCATTTCCGAGGCCATCCATTCGGGGACCGATCTGGTGGCCGCGGTCCTCGCCTACTTCGCCATCCGCGTGGCAGCCCGCCCCGCTGATCGTGAGCATGCATACGGGCACGGCAAGGCCGAGCATCTGTCCGCGCTGGCCGAGGGTGCCGCGCTGGTAGCGGTGAGCATCTGGATCGCCGTTGAGGCAATTCTGCGCATCGTCGAGGGCGGGCATGAGGTGGATGCCGCGTGGTGGATCATCGCCGTGGCAGTGCTGGTAATGGCAGTTGACTTCTTCCGCACGTTCACGCTGTTCCGGGCGGCCAAGGTGCACTCGAGCGCGGCGCTCAAGGGAAGCGCCATCCACTTCGCAAGCGATCTGGCCGGTACCACTGCGGTGCTCGTGGGGCTGCTTCTGGTGCGGGCGGGGGTGGGAAACGCCGACTCCATCGCAGCCCTGTTCGTGTCGGTACTCGTGCTCATCGCAGCCGGGCACCTGATGCGCGAGAACGTGGGCGTGCTCATGGACCGGGTTCCCGATGACGACGAACTGGCGGCGCGCGAGGCGGTTGAGGCGCTGGGCCCGGCAATTGAACTGCGCCGACTGCGAATGCGGTCGGCTGCCGGCCGCTCGTTTGCGGACGTGGTCATCGGTGTGCCTCCCGGTGAGGCGGTGGGTCGTGCGCATGCCACCGCCGATGCGGTGGAGGACGCCATCGAGCGTGCCGTCCCGGGCGCAGATGTGGTGGTGCATGTGGAGCCGCGCGACGACGACGACACCGACATCGCCGAGCGGGTTCTTGCTGCTGCCCATGCCGTGCCCCACGTACGTGAAGTGCACAACGTGCGCATCCTGCACCTGGGATCGCGGATGGAGGCCACGTTGCATCTCAAACTGCCGGCCGGCACGCAACTGGGCGAGGCCAGTGAGGTTGCCGCGGCGGTGGATGCGGCCGTGACCCACGACGTGCCCGGCATCTCGAGGGTGCGCACCCACGTTGAGCCACTGGAGGCCCCGGGCGCCGGGCATGTGGTGGATGACGGCGCTGAGATCGAGGTGGCGGTGCGGGCCGTGGCCACCGACGCATGCGGTCGCCCCCCGCACGACGTGCGTCTGGTGGAGACAGCGGACGGCGTGGTGGCCTTTGTCACCCTCTCGCTGGGCGACGCCGTCACCCTGGAGGAGGCGCATGGGCTGGGGGGTGCCACACGCCATCGCATTCGCGATGAAGTGCCCGGTGTGGTGGATGCCTTTGTGGAGACCCGCCCCTAATCAAGGGGCGGGCGCGGGGTACTGCCCGGGGCCCGCGACAGCCAGTCGCCGTGATCGCGCAGCCAGCGGCGGTCGAGTTCGAAGTCGGGGCTGTAGTGGTGCACGAGATCCCAGAAGGCGGGGGAGTGGTCGAGGCGGGTGAGGTGCGCCATCTCGTGCACCACCACATACTCGGCCACCCGGGCCGGAGCCATCATCAGCCGCCAGCTGAATGACAGTGCGCCCCGGGCCGAACATGATCCCCACCGGGTGTGGGGATCGCGGATGCCGATCGATGCGTGGGCCACATCCATGTGACTCGCATGGTGATCGCACATGAGTGTGAACCAGTCGCGGGCAGCCCCGCGGTATCCGCGCTCCACGAGCGCCCGTACGGAATCGGCACCGGGTGCCGCCACCGCCATACGGGCGTCGTCCGGGCGCAGTCGCACTGATCCACGGGTTGAGTGCCGGATACCCAGTTCCACTGCTCCATCGAGAAAGGGCAGCATCTGGCCATCGATGAGGGGCTCGGGAACCTGAGGGTGCAGCAGTGCCTCGTGCCGCAGCAGCCAGTGCTCCTTCGACTGCACGGCACGACGGATCTCTCTGTCAGGGAGGCGCATAGGGGCGGATACTCTGAGGCCGTCAGGGGTAAAGGTGATGCGCACGTGCCGCGATCGGGCATTGCGCACCAACCGGTACGGAACCGTACGGCCCGCGATCGTCACTTCGTGCATGCGATGATGGTGGCGGGTTCCCTGCTATGGTGCCCGCGCTCGCACTGATGCGGGCATGTCGCCGTGCTGGCGACCGTTCATTCACCGGGCGCACGGCGCCCCGATTTTCAGGAGGGGCTCGCCTGACGACGCCCGTAGCGCGTGCCTCCTAGGCGCGGTCCAGATACTCGCCCGCCCGCCGGTCCTTCGACCCGGATCAACGAAGCCATTCGCGTGGAGTTGGTCAGGCTCATTGATGACGAAGGCGAGAACCGTGGCGAGATGCGCACGGAGGACGCGCTGGAAATCGCCATTGGGCTCAACCTCGACCTGGTCGAGGTAGCTCCCGAGGGCCGTCCACCCGTATGCCGGATCATGGATTACGGCAAGTGGCGCTACGAGCAGGAGCAGAAGGCAAAGCAGGCGCGAAAGCACCAGAGCACGATCACCATCAAGGAGATCAAGTTCCGGCCGAAGATCGATCCGCATGACTACGCCACCAAAAAGGGGCATGTCCTGCGTTTCCTCAAGAACCGGGACAAGGTCAAGGTGACGATCATGTTCAGGGGGCGCGAGTTGATGCACCCTGAGCGTGGCGAGGCAATTCTCCTCAAGTTGGCCGGGGAGGTTGAGGATCTGGCACTCATCGAGAGCCGTCCGAACCTTGATGGACGCAACATGATCATGATGCTGGCGCCGCTCAAGGCACTGACCGACAAGCCTGACGCTCCGGTGACGGAGACCGCCGCGCCTGTCGCAGATGCACCTGAAGCCACACCTGCACCTGAAGCCACACCTGCACCTGTTGCCGATGTACCTGCACCTGAATCCGCACCTGTACCGCCCGCCGAAGAGTCCACGTCCGAGAACGCAGCCTCCGCCTAAGCAAGAAGAGAGAACGAGTTCCCCAGATGCCCAAGATGAAGACCCATAAGTCGGCCTCGAAGCGCTTCCGCGTGACGCCCAAGGGCAAGATCATGTACGTGCACTCAGGGCTCCGGCACAACCTCGAGACGGTCACGAGCAAGCGCCACCGCGCCATCAAGCGCCCGGCATCACTTGCAGACGTCGACCGCCCGGCAATCCTGCGGCTCCTGGGGAGGCGATAGTCCATGGCTCGCGTTAAGCGTTCCGTCTCTGCGCGCAAGAAGCGTCGCAAGGTTCTTGATCAGGCCAAGGGCTATTGGGGAACAAAGCACAAGTCGTACAAGCGTGCGAAGGAGCAGGTTCAGCGCTCCGGCAACTACGCATACCGTGACCGCCGCGTTCGTAAGCGCGACTTCCGTCGCCTGTGGATTGCGCGTATCAACGCAGCCGCCCGCCTGAATGGACTCACCTACGGGGAGTTCATCCACGGCCTCGGCCTTGCCGGTGTGGAGCTCGACCGCAAGATGCTCGCGGATCTCGCGATCCACGAGCCCGAGCACTTCGCCGCACTGTGTGCGCGGGCCGCCGACGCCCGTGCCGCCGTCTGACCACAGGCACCGAATCTGATCACGAGCGGAGCGGCGGACGCGATCCGTCGCTCCGGCGCGTGACCTCGTCGCGTAATCCTGCGCTCCAGCACCTGCGCCGCCTGCAGCAGAAGCGCACGCGCCGTGAAGAGCGCCTCTTCGTGGCCGAGGGCGAGGACCTTGTGCAGTCGGCGCTCGACCATGGCATTCAGCCGGTCATGTTGCTGGTTGACGAGGAACGGGTGGGGCCCGACGACCCACGGCTTCTCGCGACGGTCGGCCTGAGCGAGCGCTACTGCGCCTCCACTCAGCTGATGGGCGGCGCCAGCACGCTCGCACAGCCGCCGCGCATCATCGCCATCTTCCCGCAGTCGGGGCCGCATCACTTCCGCACCGTGGTGATGCCGCCGGCGCTTGGGGTGTATCTCGCCGGCGTGGCCGATCCCGGCAACGTGGGCACGCTGGTACGAACGTCTGCGGCACTTGGTGCCGACTGGCTGGCGCTCGGGCCCGGGTCGGCCGATGCCGCTCACCCGCGCGCCGTACGTGCGGCGATGGGTGCCACCTTCGCATTGCCCGTTCTTGAGGGGGTGACCCCGGCCGATCTGGCAACCCGCGAGGGGTTCCGCGTGGTGGCCGCTGTGGCGCACGGCGGAGCGGCTCCGTGGGACGTCGATCTCACTGTGCCCACGGTGCTGGCGCTGGGCGCCGAGCGCGCGGGCCTCGATCCGGTCATGGATGAGCTGCGCGAGAAGCTTGAAGTGGTGGAGGTGACCATCCCGCAGGGGGAGGGCGCTGAGTCGCTCAACGTGTCGGCTGCCGGTGCTGCATTGATGGCCGAGCGGGTACGGCAGTGCATTAGTATCCCGCGGCCATGAGCCAGATTCCCGACTTCCAGGCGATCGCCGACGAGGCCGTTGCCAGCATCGCCGCTGCCGCCGACCTTGATGCCCTTGAGCAGGCCCGCGTGCGGTTTGTGGGTCGTAAGGCGCCGCTCACCGAGGTGCTGGGATCCATCGGCTCACTGGCCCCTGAGGAGCGAGGCCGGGTGGGCAAGGATGGCAACGCCGCCCGCAAGGCCATCGAAGCCGCGCTCGACTCCCGCCACGCCACGCTTGAGGGCGAGGCCATGGGCAGTGCGCTGCTCGCCGACCGCGCCGATGTGACCCTGCCGGGCGACCACTTTGCCCTTGGCGCGCTGCACCCCATCACTCAGGTTCGCCTTGAGGTTGAGGAGATTTTCCTCGGTATGGGCTACTCGGTGGCCGATGGCCCCGAGATCGAAACGGGCTTCAACAACTTCACCGCGCTCAACACGCCCGACGGCCACCCGGCCCGCAGCGAGAGCGACACGTTCTTCATCGCGGGCGGTGAGCAGGATGAGGTGCTGCTGCGCACGCAGACCTCGCCGGTACAGATCCGCACCATGCAGACCACTGAGCCGCCCGTGTACGTCATTGCCCCGGGCACCGTGTACCGCCGCGACGATGTTGACGCCACGCACAGCCCAATGTTCCACCAGGTGGAGGGGCTTGCTGTTGACGAGGGCCTCAGCTTCGCGAACCTCAAGGGCACCATCACGTACTTTCTGCAGCAGCTCCTGGGCGACCGCGACGTGCGTGTGATCCCGCACTTCTTCCCGTTCACCGAGCCCTCAGTTGACGTGAGCGTGGCCTGGACCGACCGCCACGGGCGCACCGACTGGCTCGAGGTCGCCGGGGCCGGAATGGTTGACCCCAACGTGTTCGCCAACGTGGGCTACGACCCCGAGCGGTGGACGGGCTTCGCCTTCGGGTTCGGGCTCGACCGCATCGCCATGATCCGTCATCAGATCAGCGACATCCGGTTGCTGTACGAGGGCGACCTGCGCTTTTTGGAGCAGTTCTCATGAAGTTGCCCCTCGAGTGGCTGCGCGAGCAGATCTCCACGTCGCTCACCGACGAGCAGATCGCCGAGCGCCTCACCGCCACCGGTACCGCCGTGGAGAAGGTGATCACCCGCGGCATCGCCGACACGCCTGGCAACCGCGAGTCGTTCCTTGTGGGCAAGGTGCTCACCTGCGAACAGCATCCCGATGCCGATCGCCTGCACGTGCTGAGCGTTGACACCGGGCACGACGAGCCCCGGCAGATCGTGTGCGGCGCACCCAACGTGGCCGCCGGCCAGACCGTGCCGGTGGCAATCCCGGGTGCCGTGATGCCCGGGGGCCAGAAGCTGGGCAAGGCCAAGCTGCGCGGGGTGGAGAGCCTGGGCATGGTGTGCTCGGCCACCGAGCTTGAACTGGCTGACGAGAGCGACGGCATTCTGGTGCTGCCAAATGATCTGGTGGCCGGCACGCCAATCCTTGACGCCCTGCCGTCCCCGGGTACCGTGCTGGAACTCGAACTCACGCCCAACCGTGGCGACTGTCAGGGCATTTACGGCATCGCCCGCGAGGTGCATGCCATCACCGGTGAGGACCTCCCTGCGCTCGACGCCACCCTTCCGCCCGAGGATGGCCCCGGACAGGTGGGCGACTACGTGTCGCTCACGGTTGAGGCCGCCGACCTGTGCCCGCGCTACATGGCCCGGGTGCTGGTCGACGTGACGGTGGGCCCGTCGCCCGAGTGGATGGTGCGCCGCCTTGATGCCGCGGGAATGCGCAGCATCAACAACGTGGTTGACATCACCAACTACGTGATGCTTCTTACCGCCCAGCCACTGCACGCCTTTGACCTGGATCACCTCGCCGGCCCGGCGATCGTGGTGCGCAGGGCGACCGACGGCGAGAAGATCGTCACGCTTGACGGCCAGGAGCGCACGCTCGGCACCGACAACCTGGTGATTGCCGACGCCGGAAAGCCCGCGGTAATCGCCGGCATCTTCGGCGCCGAGTTCGCCGAGGTGTCGGGCTCCACGACCCGCGTGCTGCTGGAAGCCGCCACGTTCGACGGCCCCAACATCATCCGCACCTCGCTTGGCCTGGGTCTTCGTACGGAGTCGAGCGCCCGGTTTGAGAAGGGCCAGCCGCGCGACCTGCCGCCGTACGCCATGGCCATGGCCTGCCGGCTGCTGAGCGATCTCGCCGGTGCCAAGTTGGTGCCCGGCGTGCTGGATGCGTGTGAGCCCGCGCCCGCCGTACCGGTGATCACCCTGCGCCACCAGCGGGTGGGGCACATCCTGGGCGTGGACATCAGCGCCGACGAGAGCGCCGCCACGCTGGAGCGCCTCGGCTGCACCGTGGATCGCGGTGCAGATGCCCACACCGTGACGGTGCCCTGGCACCGAGTGGCCGACCTGCAGCGCGAGATCGACCTCATCGAAGAGGTTGGGCGCATCCATGGGTTCGACGAGATCGAGGCGGTGCTGCCACGGGTGACCGCCCGGGCGCGCCTCACCCCTGAACAGACCATCGTGCGCCAGTTGGCCCGTCGCGCCGCTGACCTGGGCCTGTCGGAAGCCATCTCGTACCGCTTCGTGCCCGAGGCCGATCTCGACCGTCTGGGTATTCCGGCCGACGACTCGGTGCGCAACGTGGTCCGTATCTCCAACGCGCTGTCCGACGAGATGGCCGTGATGCGCCGCTCGCTGCTTCCGGGTCTGCTCCGCGCCGTGGAGCGCAATCAGAGCCACCAGCGCCGTGATGGCGGCATCTTCGAGGTGGGACGCACCTACATTCCCGCCGCCGACGGCCTTGCCGACGAGCCCGAGGAGATCACTGCACTGCTGTTTGGTGCCCCGGGTGCCCGCGGCTGGCGCCAGTCACCTGAGGACGTTGACGTGTGGTCGGCCACCGGCCTCGGCATCGCGCTTGCACGCGCGGCGGGCATTGAGGCCGATTCCGCGCCCGGCGCCGAGGAGCCCTTCCTGCATCCCGTGCGTCAGGCACGCATCACGGCCCATGGCCACCGGATCGGTATCGCCGGCGAGGTGCACCCCGCGGTACTGCAGGCGTTTGATGTGAAGGGCCCCGTGGTGCTGGTGACCCTGTGGATTGCCGACCTGGCCAGGCAGCGCCCGGCGGAGCCCCGCAAGTACGTGGACCTCATCTCGGTGCCGGTGTCGACCCGCGACCTCGCGGTGATCGTGCCCGACTCCGTGCCTGCGTCGCGGGTGCTTGAGGTGGTGCGCGAGGCCGGCGGGGATCTGGTGCGTGAGGTGGAGGTGTTTGACCACTACGACGGCGATCAGGTGCCCGACGGGCACGTGAGCCTTGCCGTGCGTGCGCACATCGCCGACCCCGGGCGTACCCTCACCGACGATGAGATCGATGCCGTTACGGATCGCGCTGTGACCGCCCTTCGCGAGGCGGTCGGGGCCGAGCTGCGCTCATGAGCACGGTGCACGTCATCGGTGCCGCTGGCTACGCCGGTGCGCAACTGGCGGCGCTGGTGGACGCCCATCCGCACTTCACGCTGGGTCAGGTGACCGCCCGGGCCGACGCCGGCAAGCGGATTTCCGACGTGGCGCCCGAGTACCGGGTTGACGCGGTACTGCAGGAGCTCGATCTGGACGGCGTGGCCGCGGGCGACTTCGCCGCCGTGTGTTACCCACACGCTGAGGCTGCGGCCGTGGTGAGCGAACTGGTTGACCGCGGCGTGCGTGTGGTGGATGTCTCGGCCGACCACCGTCTCACCGATCCGGCCGCCTACCCGCACTGGTACGGCTTTGATCACCCGCGTCCCGATCTGCTGGCCGAGGCCGTGTACGGCCTGCCTGAGATCAACCGCGAGGCCATCCGGGGCGCGCGCATTGTGGCCAACCCAGGCTGCTATCCCACGGCCTCGCTTCTGGCGCTGCTGCCCATGAAGGGCCGCATCACTGACATCGTGATTGACGCCAAGAGCGGCGTGAGCGGGGCGGGAAAGACCCCCGGCCCCGACGTGCACTACTGCTCGGTGGCCGACAGCGTGCGTGCATACAAGGTGCTGAACCACCGGCACACACCCGAGATCGCCCAGCAGATGGATGCCGATGTGGTGTTCACCCCGCATCTGGTTCCAGTTGACCGCGGGCTGCTGGCATCCGCCTACGCGCGGTTCACTGGGGATGCCCCGACACAGGCTGAACTGACGAAGGCCTACGTCGACTTCTACGACGGGCATCCGTTTGTGGAGGTGGTTGAGACCCCGCCCGGCATGCACGCGGTGCAGCACAACAACTTCGCGCAGGTGTGCCCCATGGTTGACCAGGCATCCGGTCGTCTCATCTCCTTCGGGGTGATTGACAACCTGATGAAGGGCGCCGCCAGCCAGGCCGTTCAGAACCTCAACCTCATGGCTGGCCGACCCGAGACCGAGGGGCTCCTCTGACCGACTGGGCCCCGGTGGAGCGTGCCGACTGGATCGGCGCGCCTGAGGGCCTCACCAGGGTGGAGGGCACCGGCGTCACGTCGCCCGAGGGCTTCCGTGCGGCAGGCGTCGCCGCGGGGTTGAAGGGCGAGGGGCAGCTCGACCTCGGCCTGCTGGTGAGCGATCGGCCCACGGCGTCGGCCATCGTCGACACCCCGAGCGCCCTGCCATCTGCGGCCGTTATCTACACACGCACGCTTCATCCCGGTGGCCTGCGTGGCGTGGTGGTGAACAGCGGCTGCGCCAACGCGGCAACGGGCGAGCAGGGAATTTCGGATGCCCGCGTGATGGGGGAGACCGCCGCCGCCGCGGCCCGGGTTCCCACCGGCAGCCTCGCCGTGTGCTCGACGGGGGTCATCGGCGAGCGTCTGCCCATGAAGTTGCTCACCGCGGGCATGGATTCGGCTGCTGCGGCACTCACTCCCGACGGGGGCACGGACTTCGGCGAGGCCATCCGCACCACCGATGCCTTCGCGAAGGGCGGCACCTTTCGACTGGCGCTCACCTCTGGCGAGGTGACCATCGGCGCCGCCGCCAAGGGCGCGGGAATGATCCGGCCCGACATGGCCACGATGCTGGCGTACGTCACCACCGACGCCTGCGTGCTTCCCGACGACTTGCTCGCTGCAACGCGGGTGGCGGCAGGCAGTGGCTTCAATCGCATCTCAGTTGACGGCCAGATGAGCCCCAGCGACACGCTGCTGGTGATCGCGAATGGGGAGGGCCCGCCCATTGAGGGCGACGACCTCGCGTTGTTCGGCGATGCGCTCTCTGCCATCTGCCGGTACCTCGCGATTCTCATGGTGAAAGATGGCGAGGGCGCCGAGCACGCTGTGCGTGTGGTGGTGGATGGGGCGCTGGACGACGACGAGGCCGAGCGGGTGGTGCGGGCCGTTGGCGAGAGCGCGCTGGTGCGCACCGCGGTGTACGGCCGCGATGCCAACTGGGGCCGGGTCAATCAGGCCGTGGGCCAGGCGCTCGCACTCACCGGCGGCCATGTGGACTTCACCCTGCGCTTTGACGGCGTGCTGCCGGACGGCCAGGGGATTGACGAGGTGATGGCCCGCGCGGAGTACGAGATCCAGGTGGGTCTTGGCCGCGGCACCGCTGGTGCGGAACTGTTTGCAAGCGATCTCGGGCACGGGTACGTGTCCGTGAACGCCGACTACCGCACCTAAAGCACACAACTGGCACGGTGCGTGGGCCATTGGTGCGCCGGGGCGGCATAGCGTCGCCGTGTGCGAATTCATGGCCCCGACTGGGGGCGCGCAGAGGTGCATGAGCGCAAGCTCGACTTCCTGCTTGACCGCGCACGGTGCTACGACCGCGACCTGCGCCGGAGGGACGCCGATGAGTCGTGGCTCATCGTCGGGGTGCTTGGTTTCACGGATCGGGCACTTCTTCGGTCATCCCTGATCGCTCATGCGAATAGCTGCACGGTCGTGAGCGCGCGCCCCGTCCAGAGGGTTGGCGGCACGAACTACGAGGTCCGTGGCGCATTCGTGGGCCAGAACGACCGCCACATGATTCTCCTGACCATCTGGTGTGTACTCATCGGAGAGTCGACACCACGCTTCGTCACCGCGTACCCGGCTGCGCGCAGGACCGGCGCTAGGGTTCGACCACGAACTTCGCGATGTTCGATCAGGTTCGGCTTCTGACCGCCATCCCGGCGTCGTCCACTGGTCCCGACGACCCTTGGCCCGCGCCTTCGATTCCCGCCGGGACAGAGGGCGTGGTGATGGAGCTTGAGGGAACGCCGTCGCCGATCGTCGAATGGTTTGACGCCTGCGGTAACACGATTGACTGCAACTCGGTCGCGGCGGACGACTTGAAATTGGTTGCGAGATACCCATACGCGACTGACGACGACGGCCCGACGCCGACTGCAGCCTAAGAAGGCCGGCTGTGCGGGCGGCGATGCCAAATGTCGCTGCGAGCAGGGGGCTCGGCGGAACCTGCTGATACCTTGCCGCATCTATGGGCAAGACGAGCCGCAGAGACCATCTTCCGGAGCGGGCCGAGGTTGAGGCACGGGCAGCCGTGCTGCTCGAGGCCCTGCCGTTTATCCAGCAGTTCGCCGGGGCCACGGTGGTGGTGAAGTACGGCGGCGCGGCGATGACCAAGCCGGAGCTCAAGGCATCATTCGCGCGCGACATCGCGCTGCTCAAGCTCGTGGGCCTCAACCCCGTTGTGGTGCACGGCGGCGGCCCGGACATCAGCAAGTACTCCGAGCGTCTCGGGCTGGACGTCAACTTCGTCGATGGCCTCCGGGTGACCGATGAGCCCACCATGGAGCTGGTGAAGATGGTGCTCATCGGCAAGATCAACAAGGAGATCGTTGCCCAGTTGCACGTGGCCGGTATCGAGGCCGTGGGCCTCTCCGGCGATGACGGCCGTTTGATCGAGGCGAGGAAGGCCACCAGCGACAGCGGTGACCTGGGCTTTGTGGGCGACGTGGCTCGCATCAATCCCGACATCCTCAGTGATCTGGGCCGGTTTGTTCCCGTGGTCGCCTCTGTGGGCGTTGATGCACAGGGGCAGAGCTACAACATCAATGCCGACACGGTGGCTGGTGCACTTGGCAAGGCGCTGGGTGCCCGGCGGGTCATCTTCCTCACCGATGTCGAGGGCGTGTACGAAAACTTTGACGACAAGAGCACGCTCATCGGGCGGTGCTCGTTGCTCGACATCGAGGCCATGCTCGAGGCGGGTGACGTTGACGAGGGGATGATCCCCAAGCTGTCCGCCGTGCGCGATGCCCTGAAGGGTGGGGTGGAGGCCGCGCAGATTGTTGACGGCCGCGTACCGCACTCGGTGATCATGGAGCTGTTCACCGAGGAGGGTCTCGGCACGATGGTCACCCGGGCGTGATCCGCCCGGAGATGATTGCGCGCGAGCAGGCGGCGCTCATGAGTAACTATGGGCGCTACCCCGTGGAGTTTGTGCGGGGCGAGGGCGCGTGGCTCTTCGACCCTGAGGGCCGCGGCTACCTCGACCTGATGTCGGGTATTTCGATGATCAACGCCGGGCACTGCCACCCCGATGTGGTGGCGGCCATTCGCGAGCAGGCCGGCACGCTCATCAATACCTCCAACCTCTATTACACCGAGCCCATGGTGGCGCTTGCCGAGTGGATCCGCGACACCTCGATGGGCGGACGTGTGTTCTTCTGCAATTCCGGCGCCGAGGCCTCGGAGGCCGCCATCAAGCTGGCGCGCAAGCACGGTGGCCCTGATCGCACGGAGTTCGTGTCGCTTGAGGACAGCTTTCACGGGCGCACCATGGGAGCGCTGGCGCTCACCGGGCAGCCGGGCAAGCAGGAGGCCTTCAAGCCGCTGATGCCGGGTGCGCGGTACGTGCCGCGTAACGACAAGGACGCCCTGCGCTCGGCGGTGAGCGAGAAGACCTGCGCCATCGCCATTGAGATCGTGCAGGGCGAGTGCGGTGTGTATCCGCTGGATGACGACTTCGTGCGCCTGGCGCGTCAGCTGGCCGACGAGCGCGGCGCGCTGTTGATCGTCGACGAGATCCAGACCGGCATGTCGCGCACCGGGCCGCTCTACGCCTATCAGGACGCGGGCATTGAGCCCGACGTCATGTGCCTGGCCAAGAGCCTCGGCGGCGGGTTCCCAATTGGGGCCGTCACGGCGAGGCCGGGTATTGACGCGGTATTCCAGCCCGGCGATCACGGGTCGACATTCGCGGGCAGCCCGCTCGCATGCGCGTCGGCACTGGCCGCTGCAAAGGTGCTGAGTGACCCGGCATTGCAGCAGCATGTGCGCACAGAGGGCGCGTGCTTCCTTGCCGGCCTTCAGGGCCTGGTGGACGACGGCCTGGCGATCGAGGCGCGTGGTCGTGGCCTGATGTGCGCAATCGAGCTCGCTGAGCCCCGCGGGGCCGACGTGGTGCTGGCGATGCTGGAGCGTGGATTCCTCGTGAATAACACCAGCGCCACCACCGTCAGGTTCCTTCCGCCACTGGTGATCACGGGCGATGAGCTCACGAATGCGCTGAACGCACTGCGAGACGTCCTCAACGAGTCCTAGTATCACCTCTAACGCTGAAGGGAGGTGGTCCAAATAAACGTTGACCATAGTTGCGCAGGTGGCGGTAGCTAGGGAGCGACTCCCCTGATGAGCAGCTGCAGCCGGGGGGCCGAGCAACCTCGCTCCCTCGCAACTCCACTGCCGTCACCGTCCTGAGGGCCTGGGCGCGGACCATTCCGCACCCAGGCCCTCACGCTTTTTTGCAGGGCTTCTCACTCCTGCGACCCCTCGCGCGCCTTAAGACACAGCGACTGACCCCCACCGGGGACTGACCCCGTGGGCGGTAGTCATCACCCGCGCTGATGGCGAGGCCGTC
>JBAXJA010000021.1:0-20747 GCA_037138115.1 Thermoleophilia bacterium
TCGTCGGACTGACCCGCCGCCTTGCAGCCGCAGCGCTGCTTCTTGCCGTCGCAGCAGCCACGGCGGGCGCGGTGCCGATGGCCGGCACCGTTGAGGTGCACGATGAGCTGGGCACGCTCATCGACACCAAGTCGGGGGCCGACGCCATCCGCGACGCCCTCGGTGCGGTACAGGCGCAGCGCGGATCAGACGCGCGCCCATGGGCACTCGCCATCGGGGCCGGCACGTATGGCGATGCCGCAATCACGCAGCGCAACCTCACCGTCGCGGCCGATCCTCCAGGCAGCGCCGTGATCGCGGGCTACGGCGGCGCCGACGACACCGGCGGCGGATGCATTGACATCACGCGAGGAGCAGTGACCCTCGACGGAATCGTGTGCCGGGGAGCAGCGCGCACCGGCATCAATGTCACGCCTCCCAACGCCGAGGGCGGCATCGTGCTGCGCGGTATCGCAGTGGACGGCACTGGCGTGGACGGCATCGCGGTGACCGGGGGCACCGGCATCGTGATTGCAGATGCAGTGGTGACGGCGACCAAACGCGATGGCATCCGCCTCACGTCGCTGACTGCGGCCGGCCCCTACGCCATCACCGGCGGTTCGGTCTCCGGGGCGGGGCAGGATGGCCTGCGCCTGGCGGACGATGTGGCCAGACTCGATGTGACCGGTTTCCGCGCCACTGGCAACGCGGTGGATGGCATCGCCAGCGAGGATTCCGGTACGTCGGATATCTCGCTGGTGGGGGTTACCGCGTCATCCAACGCCCGTAATGGTGTGATCATGAGCGGCGGTGGCCTGCGTATCGGGCTTCGCGACAGTGTGGTGTCGGGCAACACCGGCGCAGGCGTGCGGTTGGGTGACGGCAGCGGATTCGGGCTCGCGGGGATGACGCTTGACGGCAGCAATGGCGGGGGAGACCTGCTGTTTACCGCCGACCCCCGCACCGGCGGTGCATACGTCGGCCTCGACGCCGGTGGGGGCTTCTCGCTCATCGGGGAGCCCTCGGCTGTGCGGGTATCCGGCGTGCCTGCTGCGCGCATGGGAATCGTTGCGCCGACGGCTGGCGGCCGCGCCCGAAGCGGTGCGGTGCTCTCCATTGGGGCCACCGCGGTTGTGGCATCACGCCGCGCCGTGGTGCGGTTCGACCGCGGCGCCGCCGTGTGGCGTGGCGCCGGCAAGTGGGCCAAGGTTCCGTCGAGCCGCCGCATCAAGGGTGGAATGCAGGCCATTCTCGGTACCTCACTGCTCGGTACCGCCCGCGCCACCTACGCACCATTCGGCTGATGGTCGAGGCGGACGACAGCGGTTCAGACCGCCGGCGCCTGATCGGGCTCATCGGGGGTGGGGTCGTGGCGGTGCTCATCATCGCGCTGCTCGTGGTGGGGCTCGCCGCCCGCGGGGGCTCGACGGCGATTGACGATGCGCTGGTCTCAGGGCAACGCCCTCCCGCGCCCGACATCACGCTCCCGGTGCTCGTGAGCGGCCCAGGGCTCCCGCCCGCCGGTCAACGGGTGTCGCTGTCGTCGCTGAAGGGCACTCCGGTGGTACTCAACCTCTGGGCGTCGTGGTGCGGCCCCTGCCGCGATGAGGCTCCCATCTTGCAGACTGCGTGGGAGCGGTACAGGGCCAAGGGCGCACTTGTGCTCGGTCTCGATCTCCAGGACCTCAGCGGGAATGCTCTGGCATTCCTTCGCGAGTACGGCATCACCTACCCATCCCTGCGTGACGGCACTGATGCGAGCAAGCGCGATCTGGAGGCCACCGGCGTGCCGGAGACGTACATCATCGACAGGCGGGGCCGTATCGCGCTCCACATCACTGGCCAGGTCACCGAGATCCGGCAGATCACCGTGCCCCTTGATCAGGTCCTGGCGGAGAAGTGATGCGTCGCGCGCTTGCGGTGGTGCTGTCGATCTTCGCCCTTGCCGCAGCGGTGACCCCTGCGCTTGGAATCACGTCACAGGAGATCTACCGCGAGACGCGGTGCCCCACGTGCAATACGCCCCTCGACGTCTCCAACTCCCCCGCCGCGCGGGACATCAAGGATTTCATCGCCGCCCGGGTGGCAAAGGGGCAGTCGGAAGATCAAATTCTCGATGCCCTCGTGGCCGAGTTCGGCCGTGAGGTGCTGGCCACCCCGCCGAAGTCGGGCTTTGACCTCGTGGCCTGGATCGTGCCGATCCTGCTCGTGGTCGTCGGGCTCGCCGCCATTCCCTTCGTCACCCGGGCCTGGGCCCGCAGGGGAGCGGGCGATGCCCCGGCACCAGAGATCTCGCCCGAGGACGCCGCGCGTCTGGAGGACGAGCTCAACGGTCGCCCCGGCTGATCAGCAGCCGGTGTCGGTGACGGACCCGTCCGGGCACGTGGTACCGGCGAAGACAGCGCCGTCCCAGTTCGCATTCACGAGAGATGCCCCTGCGAAGGTCACGCCAGTCAGGTTCGCTCTGATGAGCACCGCGTTGTCGAGCATCAGATTGGACATGTCCACACCCGTGAGGTTGGCGCCCTGAAAGAATGGACTGACCGGGCCCCCTCCGTCATTGTGTCCCAGTCCGCCGGGCGCCTGAAATCCGGCGCCAGTCATGGTGGCGTCGGTGAGATCGGCCCAGAGAAACATCGTGGGAACACGCAAGAAGATGAGGTCCTCCGGGGCGAAGGTCCCGCCGCTGAGATCAGCCCCCCGCATTGAGGCGGAGTCGAACCGCGCGCCCTGAAGCCGCGCCCCGCTGAGGTTGGCACCGTCGAGATCCGCGCATTCGAACATGCCCCCCAGTCCGTTGATCCCGGACAGGTTTGCCCCGGTCAGATCGGCGAGTTGGAACGAGGTGGGAACGCCGTTTGTGCCCACGCCTCCGCCGGGACCGATACGTGCATTGCTCAAGTCCGCGCCTGTCAGGTCGGCCCCCCGGGCCCCCGCGACGTACGAGGCACACGAGGCCTGACCCACGCCTGTCTCAGCTTGATGGGATGACGACCCGCGCGCACGCCGTACACCGAAGCGGGCGCCTTCAAGGCGGCTTCCGCGCAGGTCGGCGTGGCGCAGGCGGGCGCCACGCAGATCGGCGCGCCGCAGGTCAGCCCCGCGCAGGTCAGCCCCGCGCAGATCCGCATGGCGGAACGAGGCTCCTCGCAGATTGCCGTGGTATTCAGCTGTCCAGGGATGCGATACCCCGTCGCACGGGGCCCTGGGGCCGAGCACACACGTCCGGGAACCCGTGCCGATGGTGGGGGAGGGTGCTGCACTCAGGCCTGCCGCTGAGGCGGCCAAGATGCAACTGGCGACAGCGGCGATAGTGCGAACGGGCATCAGAACCTCTGTGTGACGGTGATGATGAACGTATCACTGGCACCGCGGTGCGCATGCGCTGGATGTGCTGTCGACCATTATGTGGGGGTGACCGGCCACCGGGACATCCGCATCGGCACCGCATCGTGGACCGACCCCGAATTCATCAAGGCGGGCTGGTACCCGGACGACGTGAAGAACGACGCCGAGGGGCGGCTGCGGTACTACGCATCGCAATTTCCGATGGTGGAGGTGAATGCGACCTTCTACGCCATTCCGCGCCGATCGACCGTGGACGGGTGGGCCGAGCGCACACCTGATGATTTCCGGTTTCATGTGAAGGCGAACCAGGTGATCAGCGGGCACGCAGCCGATCCGGCACGGCTGCCCGCGCCGCTGCGCGAGCTGGCATACGAGGCCGACGGCCGGGGGCGCATCCGCAAGCCGTCGCGCGAGTTGCGGGATGCGGTCATTGATGCATTCGTCGAAGTGATCGCACCGCTTGGGTCCAAGATGGGGTCGGTGCTGTTGCAGCTGCCCCCGCATGTGACATCGGGCCCTGAGCAGCGTGCAGAGATCGGGCGCATCATCGAGCGCCTGTCACCCCTTCGCACCGCCGTGGAGTTCAGGAACGCCTCGTGGACCGCACCGGGCGAGCGGGAGGCGGCGGTGGAGATGCTTGGCGAGCGCGATGCGGCATGGGTATGTGTTGATGCCCCGCGGATTGCCGTGGCAAGCGCGATGCCGCCCATCGTGGAGGTCACCTCCCCGGGCCTGGCATACCTGCGCCTGCACGGACGCAATGCGGCGACCTGGCAGGGAAGCCGCACCGTGGCCGAGCGCTTCGACTGGCAGTACTCCGACGACGAGTTGGGGGAGTGGATCGATCCGGTAATCGACATGGCCCGCGCGGCAGGCGAGGTGGCGGTGGTGTTCAACAACAACCACGGCGACTTCGCACTGCTTAGTGCAACGCGCTTTCGGGAATTACTGGGCGCGCGTGGGGCCGACCGCCCCTGAGCGGCCGTGGCACCGCCGTAGCCCGCCTTCGCGGCGAGGTCATCCGGCGACAGTGCGGAGTACCGCGTCCGGCGCGGTCGGGCAAGGTTCTGGGCATGCGCCGCGCCATCGCCATCATCACCCTCGCCGTTGCGGCGGGTATCGCCCCTGTCGCAGCAGCCTCCCCGCTTGAGAAGGCGCTCGATCACCTGTCGGCCCGGCAGGACTCGCTCACAGGCGCCATCGGGCCAGCGGGTGCGGGCCAGGCAGCGGATACCGCGTGGGCGGCAATGGCCGTGGCGGGTGCCGGTGAGGATCCCTCGGCCTGGCACGGAGCCGGTCTCGGGCTTGGGGACGCCGTGGAGGCGCTCCCCGGTGACGCCATCGGTGATGTGCTCCGGCTGTCGATGGCCCAGAGGGCAGCGGGCATACTTGATCCGGCGATGGCCGACAGGGTTTCGGCCCAGCGATCGGCGGATGGTTCATTTCCGGGGGGCACCACGGTGACGGCGTGGGGCGTGATGGCCTTGATTGCTGCTGCCGTGCCGCCCGATGACCCCCGGGTGACGGGCGCGGTGGCAATTCTTCAATCGCTGCAGTTGCCCGACGGCGGCTGGTCTGCCACCGGTGCGCCGCAATCCGACGTCGTGACCACGGCGACTGTGATGCAGGCGCTGCGGGCCGCCCGCGTGGGCGTGCGCGACCCGGGACTCGTGGCCGCCCGTGCTCGGTTGCTGTCGCTTCGGGATTCTGGTGGCACATTCGCCCGTGCAGCCGTGCCCACCGCCTGGGCCGTGCTGGCCATTAGAGCGCTCGGGGAGCGTCCGGATCGCGGCGTGTGGGCATCAGGAGGGAGCCCGCTGGCAGCGCTGGAGGGGCTGCAACGTGCTGATGGGGGCGTGCGGGTGGCATCAGGCCAGCCCACATCGCTGTTTGCCACCTCCCTGGCGGCACTTGCATGGGGCGGCCGCACCATCCCCACGAGCCCCCGCGGGCGACAGGTGCCGGGTCGCGCCCCCCGCATTGTGGCGCGTACGCCGGCAGACCACGACGTGGTGCGTGGAGTGCTGTCCATCCGGTACTCCGATGAGACGGGCGGCACCGGAATCGACCCGGCACGCACCACCATCACCGTGAACGGCGTTGATATGACCCGTCGCGCGCGCATCACCCCGTACACCCTCCAGATCCGCGCATCTGCCCTTCCCATGGGCACTCTGGCCCTGCACGCACGGGTCCGGGACCGCGCGGGTCACTCGACCACCGCCGACTGGAGTGTGATCGGAGCCGGTTGAGTGGACCCCATCCGCATGCCGTGGCACACTCCGGTTCGCGCATGAACGCGCGGTGTGGACACTTTGGAGGATGCTGGATGATCACCCTCACACCCGTTGCCGGTGACAAGCTCCGCGAGATTCTCGCGACCGAGGCCGATCCCGGCTCCGGGCTGCGCGTGAAGGTTCTTCCCGGCGGCTGCTCAGGCTTCGAATACTCGATGACCTTCGACCACGCGGCGGATGGCGACGAGGTGGTGGAGCAGCATGGGGTACACGTGATCGTCGACCGCCTGAGCATGCCGTACCTGCTTGGTGCCGAGTTCGACTACGAGGAGGGGTTCCAGGGCGCGGGTTTCCGCATCAACAACCCCAACTCCACCGGGTCGTGCGGCTGCGGCAAGTCCTTCACCGCCTGACCGCGTGACCACCCCCGTCATCGCCGGCGCGGTCCGGACGCCCATCGGCGCCTTTATGGGTGCGCTGTCGTCGGTTCCCGCGACCGAACTTGGCGCCATCGTGATGCGCGAGAGCATCGTGCGCGCAGGGGTGCCAGCCGACCAGGTGGACGACGTCCTGCTGGGCTGCATCCTGCAGGCCGGCCTCGGGCAGGGCCCTGCACGGCAGGCCGCAATCGCCGCAGGGATACCCGATTCCGTCCCGGCGACCACCATCAACATGTTGTGCGGATCCGGCCTGCGTGCGGTGGGCATAGCGGCGCAGGCGGTTCGCGCAGGCGATGCCGGCGTGGTGATGGCCGGGGGCATGGAGAACATGAGCCGCGCGCCCCACGTTGCCGATGGCATTCGGCAGGGGCAGCGAATGGGTGACGTGGCGCTGCGCGACACGCTCATCGCCGATGGCCTGTGGTGCGCGCTCACCGATCAGCACATGGGTGGCACCGCCGAAGTCGTGGCAGAACGCTTCGGCGTGACCCGTGAGGATCAGGACGCCTTCGCTGCTGAGAGCCAGCGGCTCGCGGGACTTGCGCTCGAGCGCAAGCACTTTGCCGACGAGATCGTTCCGGTTCCGGTGCCCCAGCGACGCGGCGACCCGGTGCTGGTGGACACCGACGAGCACCCGCGCCCCGGCACCACCGTGGAGACCCTCGCCGCACTGAGGCCCGCATTCAGGGCCGATGGAACGGTGACCGCGGGGAACTCATCTGGAATCAATGATGGCGCCGCGTCGATGCTCGTGTTGTCGGAGGCCCGCGCCGCCGAACTCGGCGTGCAGCCGATGGCCCGCATTCTCGGCTACGCCTGGAATGGGGTGGCGCCCGAGATCATGGGCATGGGCCCCGTGCAGGCCATTCGCACCGCACTGGACCGCGCCGGTGTGGACGACATCCGGGCCATTGAGCTGTTTGAGGTGAATGAGGCCTTTGCCGCCCAGGCAGTGGCCGTGCAGCGCGAACTTGGAATCGGCCGTGAGGTGCTCAACGTCAATGGCGGCGCCATTGCGCTGGGGCACCCCGTGGGTGCATCAGGCGCACGCATTCTGGTGACGCTGCTGCACGAGATGCGCCATCGTGAGGCCCGCCTGGGCTGCGCGGCGCTGTGTGTGGGCGGCGGTATGGGCGTGGCGATGGTGGTGGAAGCGCTCTAGCGTCGCCCCCGGGCGAAGTCCTGGGACCCGGGCACACCGGCGCGCACCCGGGCATCTGTGCCGTGCTCAAGGGGCACCGGCTCGCGGGATGGCAGGCGGGCCGCAGTCACACCGCTGGCCAGCACGTTTACCACGCGCTCACGGCGTTCGAGCCGCCCTGTCACCACCAGCAGCGGATCGGCTCGGAGCAGTGAGCGCTCGGCCTCGTAGAGGTCGGGTCGCACGATCACGTTGATGGGCCCCGTTTCGTCCTCGATGAGCAGGAACACGATGCCCTTGGCGGTCATGGGGCGCTGCCGGGCCACCACCATGCCGGCGACGGTCACATCCGTGCCGTGGCGGGTGTTCTTGAGCGCCTCTGCGGTGATGGTGCCCTTCGGCAGCGCCGGGCGGATGAGGGTCATCAGGTGCCAGCCGGTGGAGACACCCGTGGTCTCGTACTCGGCGATGACACGGTCGATGCGGTCGGGGGCGGGGAGCGGCGGTGCGGCAGCCGGATCGAGCGGCAGGGGCAGTTGTTCTGCGCCTGCGATACGCCGGGGCCGGGCGAGGGTGGCCACCTGCCACAGCATCTCTCGCTCCGGCACCTCGAAGGCATCGAGGGTTCCGGCGCGGGCCATCATCGCCATCTGCTCCGGGCGCAGGCCGGTGCGGGCGATGAGATCGGCCAGGCCGGTGAAATGGCCGCGGGCCTCACGTTCGTCAACCACGCGGTGGGCGGGTATCTCGCCAAGGGTGCGCACCATGCCCAGGCCAAGTCGCACCGACCCGTCTTCCACCGTGCACCCCACCTGTGAGCGGCGGATGCAGGTACGCAGCGTGCGCACGCCACGTCGGCCGGCGTCGCGCACCAGGCTGGCGGGCGGGTAGAAGCCCATGGGCTGTGCGTTGATGAGCGCGGCCAGAAATTCGGCGGGGTGGTGCCGCCGCAGCCAGGCGCTCTGGTACGCCAGCACGGCGAACGCGGCCGAGTGTGCCTTGGGGAATCCGAAGTTGGAGAAGCCCACCAGCTTGGTGAACACCGTCTGGATGGTGTGGTCGGGAACACCACGATCGCGCGCCCCCTGCTGGAAGCGCTCCCACATGCGAAGCATCGCCGTGCGACTGCGTTTGCGGCTCATCGCCCGGCGCAGATCCTCGGCCTCTCCCGGAGTGAATCCCGCGAGGGCCATGGAGACTTCGAGTACCTGCTCCTGAAATACGACGACGCCGAGGGTCTCACGAAGCGCGGGCTCAAGCAGCGGGTGGTCGTATGGCGGAACGAAGTGGGGATCGCGTCGAAGGGCCCGGCGGTGCGCCACGTAGGGGTGCACCGCACCCCCGCTCACCGGGCCCGGGCGGATGAGCGCCACCTGCACGGTGAGGTCATCGAGGTTTGCCGGCCGGGTCTGCAGCAGGCTCTGCATCTGGGCACGGCTCTCGATCTGGAACACACCCATGGTGTCGGCATCCTGGATTTCGGCGTACACACCTGGGTCGTCAAAGCCGATGCGTGAGAGGTCGGGTGCCCGACCATGCGCGGTGGCGATGAGGTCGAGGCACTCCTCCACCGCGCTCAACATCCCCAGGCCGAGCAGGTCGATCTTCACGAACCCGGCATCGGCACAGGAGTCCTTGTCCCACTGGCAGATCTGCCTGCCGGCGAATGCCGCAGGTACCACCGGCACCAGATCGATGAGGGGGGTGGCGCTCACGATCATTCCCCCCGAATGCTGGGCGAGGTGCCGCGGAATTCCCGCTGCCTCCCGGGCCAGCGATGCCAGCGCACGCCAGCGACGTGACTGCAGGCGGTCCTCGCCACCGGGCATGCGACGGATCTCGTCTTCCACCGCTTCGGCTGACGACCAGCCATCCGACAATCGCGCGAGGCGCTCGATGTCGGCGGGGGGCAGCGCGAGCGCCGCCCCCAGTTCGCGAATGGCCATGCGGGCACGGAACGTGGGAAATGCCGCCACAAGCGCGGCATGCTCGTGGCCGTAGCGGCGGATGATCTCCTCGATGAGACGCGCACGGACGTCGCGGGGAAAGTCGAGGTCGATGTCCGGAACCGAACGCAGGTCCTTGTTCAGGAATCTGCCGAGGAAGAGTCCGCTTTCGATCGGATCAATGTGCGAGAGGCCCGTGAGGTAACAGACGATCGACCCCACGGACGACCCGCGCCCGCGGCCGGGCGGCAGCATGCGACGCGCGGAGCCTGCAGGCCGCACCTCGAGCGCAACCTCCCGGGCGATCTCCAGGATGTCGCGGTGCAGCAGGAAGAATCCGGAGAGTCCGTGGTGGCGGATGAGCCCAAGTTCCTCATCCAGCCGCTTGAGGGCCTCAGTCCGCCCGGGGCCATCGGGGTAGCGATCCCGTAATGCATGGCCGCAGATACGCGCCAGCGCCACGTCGGCGGTCTCCCCGGGGTGGCCGGCCACGAAGTCGGGAAATCGGTACCCCAGGTCGCGCGTGAGGTCAAACTCCAGGCGTTCGGCCAGCACCACCGAGTTACGCACTGCCTCGGGGTGGTCGGCCAGTCGCAGTGCCATGTCGTGGGGCGCGCGCAGTACCGATTGCCGGTTGCCACGTCGCATTGCCTCCGATGCATCGAGGGTGAGGCGATGGCGCACGGCCACCAGGGTGTCCTGCAGGAATGCGCGACTGGGGTGGTGGGCATGCACGTCGCCTGTGGCCACCACGGGTGCGCCCACGTGGTCTGCCAGCGCCTCGAGCGCCCGTGCAAGAGTTCTGTCCCCCCGTGTGGCCGCACGCTGGATCTCCACCCACGCATTGCCTGGGCCGAAGGTGGACATGAGCCATCGCAGTACGTGTTCGGCATCCGCATGGCGCCCGGCCGCGAGCAGGTGGGGTACGAGCCCGTGCCGGGCACAGCCCGACAGGCACACGAGCCCATCTGCATGTGCCTGGAGCGCGTCAATGGGCAGCACAGGGTCAATCGCCCGTCGATCGGGCCCGGACCTCGTGTTCGCGTGCGAACGCGTGATGAGGCGGCACAGGTTGGCGTACCCCGTGGCGGTCTGGACCAGCAAGGTGAGGTGGAGCACGCCGGGGGTATGGCCGATCCCGATGGCGGGGAGGGCGCATATCGACAACTCGGCACCCGTGATGGGGCGGAGTCCCGCGGCGGTGGCCGCATGGGCGAACTCCATCGACCCCGACAGGGTGTCGTGGTCGGTGATGGCCATGGTGCTGTGCCCCAGCGACGCCGCGGCCTCCGCCATCTCGTCCGGCAGTGACGCGCCGTCGAGGAAGCTGAAGGCTGTGTGGGCATGCAGTTCGACATATGGGGGACTAGGCATGAATGAACCAGTCGCCGCTGTTCTCACGGAAGATAAGGGCGTGGCGCCCCGGCTCGACGATCACATCGAAGTACGAGCGATCCACCGGGTCGTCGGTCCACCAGCGGTCCTGCACGCGCCATGAATCGCGCACGGCGACCACCAGCCGCCTGCGGCCGTCGCGCATGAGCGCGTGGGGCGTGCCGTCCGGCGAGGTGAACACCTCAACCGGCCCGGCCCCCGCTAGGCCTCGTAGGGACCGAGTGCCCATATGCGCTCCGGGAGCCTGCTCCACGGTTCGATCTCCACCAGTCTGAGTACCGGTGCGGCACCGCCTGCGGCCCGTACCTGCGCGAGCGCCGCCCCGGCACGTCGCATGCGCTCTTCGTCGGGTGTGCTCACCAGGGCGAGCTGCCCGGCATCGGGTGGTCCTCCGGCGTCGGCCTCAATGGCCAGTGACGTGACCGGCGCCGTGATGCGCGCCAGATGGGGGAGCGCGGCGATGCCGATTCGCCTGGGGTCGCATGTGGCCTCCCTCAGGGCCACGGCGTGGGTCCATGAGCCGCCATCTTCCAGGCGTGCGCGCATGATGATGGATCGCACGGACCCGCCCTGCGTCCTGGCGTGCTCAGTGATGCGTGCAATGAGAATTCGCAGGGCCGCCTCAAGCGCCGGCAGCGCCCCGATGGACTCGGGAAACGACACCTCCTCACCAACCGGCTGAGGGGGCACGCGGGGGCTGATGCGTGGATCATCTTCGCCACGGGTCATCTCCCATGCGGCCACTCCGGTGGGTCCGAGCCGGTCGAGAACCGATGCCCGCGGCAGATGCGCCACCTGCCCCATGCTGCGGATGCCGAGCGCTTCGAGGGCGGCTCTGCTCTTCTGCGGCAAGGGCAGGCGCCCGGCGGGAAGGGGGGCGAGGAAGTCGGCCACCTCGTCCTGATGAATGACCACCCCTGCCCGCGCGGCCTCGCGCGATGCAAATGGGGTGGGCGCGGCACCGACGCGACCGCCGGCACCCACCGGCAGCGCGGCACGGGCGCGTCGCATGAGCACGGCCATGCCGCCGTGCATACGGATGAGCCCGGTGGCAGCAAATGACCACGACTCGCCGTCATCCCCCGGCGCCACGGCTGCGCCAAGATCCTCCAGGCGCAGCGTCACGCGCTCTGCTGCCGATCGCGCGGCATCGGGATCGGGCATCACCAGATCGAGCCCGGGGCAGCGCGCAAGGGCCTCTCCCACACGAAGCCCGGGTCGCACGCCCTGGCCCCATGCCGATGGCGTACACGGCCCGATCACCTGCGGCGCGCCCGGTCCGGGGCCGAGGGCGATTGGATCATTCCATGGCATCCGCGCCTCAAGCAGCGCGATGCGGAGCGGAAAGAGCGGGATGAGTGCGGTCACAATCATACGAACACATGTTCGCATGATTGTGCCGCATTCATCAAGCCCTGTGCATCAGTTGCTGCTGGTGGTGCTCCCCGTGGACGACGAGCCGCCACCGGCGAGGGCACCGAAGTCGAGCGCATCCGCCGGTGCCGTCGCAGTGACGGGCTCATTCCACTTGCTGAAGTTGACGACGCCATCCTGACCCGCCGCCGTCTGCTTCACCTGCAGCGGGTAGGGCTCGCCGGTTGTGGCCACTGCCAGCGTGCCGTTGTGCGACCCGCTCAGCAGCACCGCCGGCTGCCCGTTGACCTCACCAGTGCCCTTTACCTTGGGATTGGTGGTGCCGTTCTTAAGGAGCCCGTTGAACAGGGCATCCATGTCGGCGATGTTGTCGAAGCCCTTGAAGCTGCTTGCCGCCGCGCCGGTGGTGGGAACGGTGAACCACTTGTCGGCGAGCAGGGTGCCGACGGCGCCACCACCCGTGCCGATCTGATCAAACAGGGCCTTGGGGGCGTTGAGGTAGAACTTGCCGTCCACCCTCAGGATCTTGACTGTCACGCCCTTAATACCGATGGTGCCGGTTGCCACGCCATCACCGAGCGCAAGCTCGATGGTGATGGTGTCGGACCCCTGTGGCACGGAGCCACTCACGGTCACCGACGTTGCGGCCGTGGCCGCGTCGAACGACTTGGTGAGGATCTCACTGCCCGTGAGCGAGGCGACCCCGTTGTCGGCCGTCGCCGCGCTTGAGACACTACTGCTGGCCGACGACGAGTCGCCACCGCAGCCGGCAACACCAAGACCTCCGGCTGTGAGGGCAATTGCCACCAGCGTTGCGCCGAGGCGCCGCTTCATCACTGTGTTCATGCGTATTCCTCTCATGAATGCAAGGTTTGGAATCCGGAGCACGGACCCCGAGTGTGTTGTCGTTCGCCGAGCCGGACGATTAACCGAGCGCGGAGATGTCGAGAATGTTGGTTGGCGCGGTCACGTCAACCGGACCATTCCAATTGGAGAAGTCGATGTGGCCCGAGTTCGAGCCCTTCGCGCCCGCGATGCGCACCGGGTAGGGCTCGCCCACGGTCTGGACGGACAGGGTTCCGGTGCCCTTGGAACTGTCGAGGTTCACAACCGGAGTGCCATTGACATCGCCTGTACCCGCCACCGTCACATCGCCTTGTGGCGTGAGGAGCTGCTTGATGAGCCCATTCTTGTCGCCGAACTGCCCCACTGCTGCGAGTTGGGCGTTGCTTGGGTCGGCCGGAATCTTCAGCCATTTGTCGCCCACGACGCTCTGGATCTGGTCGGCGACTGCGCCGCTGGCATTCGCCGCCACGACCTTGGCAAGGTCCTTGGGGTCGAGCTTGACATAGGTCGTCCCGTCGACGACGCGGATCTGGATCGTCATGCCATTCAGGGTGATGTTGCCAGTCGTGCCCTTGTCCCCCAGCGTGAGATCAAGGCCCACCTTGTCGCCACTCATGGCGACAGAGCCGGCCACGGTGACCGACGACGCGCTGTTTGCTGCCGCCTGGCTCTTGGTCACGATCTCCTGGCCCGAGAGCTTCTCGACGCCGTTGGATGCCTGTGCGGTCGTGTCGGCAGCGGTTGCCGTGGTGCCACTCGCTGAGGAATCTGATCCGCAGCCAGCGAGGAGGCCGCCGCCCGTCAGCAGGGCGAGTGCCGTGGCCGATACGGCCAGCGTGCGCTTCAGCGTGTGCTCCATGTGAGTCCTCTTCGTGTCGGTCGGTCGGGCACGGGGGTTTCCCCGGTGGTCATCATGCACATGAGTGCGGTCACAATCATATGAATAGATGTTCGCGTAACGAGACGACGCATATCAAGTGGGGCGCATGATCAGCTCGAGGGGCCGACCTCCTTCATGAGGTCGGCCGGGCTCACCGCGCCGGCCGGAGCGGTGACGTTCACCGGGGCGTTCCAGTCGCTGAAGTCGAAGAGCACCATCCCGTCGCTCCTCACCTGCACGACATAGGGCTCACCCACGGTCTGGATAGCCAGCGTGGCCGTGCCATCGCTGCCACTGGTCTTGACGAACACCACCGGGGTGCCATTCACCGCGCCGGTGCCCTTCACGGTTGCCTTGGCTCCCTCCTGGACCAGGGGCGCCAGCAGGGCATCCTTGTCGCCGAATTCACCCGGGCCCGGCACCTCACCATCCTTGGCGCCCACCGGGGCGACCACCCACCGGCCCCCGAGGAGCTTGCTCGCATCGCCCGGGCCCACGATCGACTCGAAGCCCTCGCGGGTGGTCTTCCAGTACATCTTCCCGCCGGTCTCGCGGAACTCCATCAGGGTGGTCCCGTTGAGCGACATCGTGCCCCGGCCGACGCCTGTTCCCAGCACGAGATCGAGGGACATCTCGGGCCCGTCATCCTTCGACGATCTGGACACGGCCACAGACGACGCGGTCGCCATGGCGGCTGCACTCTTCGTGAGTATCTCGGTGGGCGGGAGCTTCTCGATGCCGTTGGCCGTCGTGGTGTTGTCGTCGCCGGATGATGCGTTGTAACTGCCGCTGCAGCCCGTGAGCACGCCGCCACCCGCGAGCAGCACCAAGGAGACTGCCCATGCCGTGACCGTACGCGTCATGGTGTTCATCCTTTCATCTCCATCGTCGTGGTGGCCGTGGTGATACCTCAGGTCATCCGCTCGATTCCGCACCCACCGTCGCGAGCTTGCTGACATCGATCACCTCGGTGGGTGCGGTGACGCTCACCGGTGCGTTCCAGTTGCTGAAGGTCATCGTGCTCGAATCGCTCGCGGCGTCAGCCTTGATCTGCACGGGGTAGGGCTCGCCCACGGTCTGGATGGCCATCACAGCGCCATCGCTCGTGTCCTTGAGGAACACCACCGGAGTGCCATTCACATCGCCGGTGCCCGAGACGGTGAACGTGCGCTCAGCCGAGAAGATGAAGTCCTTGAAGAAGGGGTCCTTCTCGGTGAACATGCCGAGGGCCGAGAGGGCGAGCCCGACCAGGCCAGCGTCCTTGTCGAGTGAGGCCGCATTTGCCGGAAGCACCAACCACTTGTCGCCGACGAGGGCTGCGATCTCCTTGCCTGCTTTCTCGCCCGGGGCCCCTGCGGCTCCCAGCAGCGTGGCCCAGCCATTGCCCGGCACCTGGAAGTAGTTCTTCCCACCCACGGACTTGATATTCATCGCAGTGCCGTTTGTGGTGATCGTGCCCTCGCCGGAGTCTGCCCCCAGCACCAGGTCGAGCGAAGTATCCTTGCCCTCCGCGCTCATCGTTCCCTTCACGGTGACCGACGTCGCGCCCTCCGCCGCGGCCTGGCTCTTCGCGAGGATCTCCTTGGCTGGGAGCGCGCCGACGCCGTTGGGGGGCTGCGCTGCCGCGTCGGCTGCCGCGGTGGATGCGGCGGTGTCCGACGTGCCCGAGCCGCAGCCGGACAGCACCCCGCCGCCGGCGAGGAGGGCGACGGCTGCAGCTGCTGCTGCAGCCCTGCGCTTCATGGTGCGTTCCATTCGAGCTCCATCATTCTTCATGGCCAGGGGTGGGAGATTGGGCCAGACCCGGGGCCCTTCAGCAGGCCCCGGGTCTGACGCCGCGTGTGGTGTGGTGACTCAGGTTGTGGCGGTGACCGTCCCTCCACCCCCGGTCTCAAGCAGCGCTTCAGCATCGACGGTATCAGCCGGTGCCACGGCGTTTACCGGGCCATTCCGGTTCACCTGGGTTCCTGTCGGGTTCCGGGGCGGGCGATTATGCCCGGGGATTTCCCCAGTGGTCATCATGCACCAGCGTCCGCCATGGACGGCGCTTGGCCGCCATTGCGGGGGGCAGGCCCACTGGGAATTCAGTGGGGTAGCCGAGCGGGGTGATCACAGGGATCTCCATCTCAGCGGGGATGTCAAGAAGCGCACGGAAGTCGTCCTCGGCATACCAGTGGAAGACCGTGGGCACGGTGCCGAGCCCGCGGGCGCGTGCGGCCACCATGAGGTTCTCCATCGCAAAGCCCACCGACACCAGGTCGGCGACGCGCTCCCAATCGGCCTGATCATCTGGGAAGGCATGGCGTGGCACCACAAGGCCCGCGATCCACACCGGCACGTGCCGGTAGTTACCGAGCACCTGCTCGGCGTAGCCCCGCGCCCACTCGGCGTGCTCATCCGGGCTCACATCCGGGCCAGCGGGCCGGACGGTCTCGAAGTACTTGGCGCCGCCGCGGATGACGATCTCGGCCACCGCCGCGCGCAGTTCCGCGTCGCGCACCACGATGAAGCTCCACGCCTGTGCCATGCCGCCCGTGGGGGCAAGGAGAGCCAGGCGGAGGATCTCGCTGATGTCCTTCTCATCCACCGGCTGATCGGTGTACGAGCGCACGCTGCGCCTCAGACGGATCGCTTCATTGGCGTCCATGTACGCCTCCAGGGTCACGCGGGGCCACCTGCCCCGACCCGGAGATGATGCCAGCCGCGGGGGGTGATGACCCGCGAACTGTGTCAGGCGGCGGTTTTGGCCTTCTTCTTGGCCTTGGGCCCCGATGCCGGCGCGAGCGCCTTTCGAATGCGCTCGGCCAGGCGCTGCTCAAGCGTCGTGCGTGCAGCATCGGCGCCGTCACTCACCTTGCACCACAGCTTGAGGGGCTTGGCATCAAGCGAAATGGCCGCCACAAGACCGTCTGCCGCCGTATCGGGCAGCCCCACCTGCGATCCGGCGGGAATCTCGAGCGTCACCTTGTCGCCGCCATCCAGCCCGGTCCAGACGGCGCGCTCCAAGAGGTGGCGTGCGATGGATCCGTCGGCATCAACCACGCCTCTGGTGGTGCGTGTCTTCGCCGCACCGCGCCCCACCACGGGGTCGAGCCCCGCGGCCTCCGGATCGGCGCGGTCAACCTCGATCTTGGCCTTGGCCTCGTCCACGGTCATCTCGTGATCCGACCCGCGGGCCTTCTTCCAGATGACGTATCCACAGCCGCGATTACGGGGGCTCTTCCACGAATTGCACCCGAAGGTCTTTGGGCGGTCCACGATCATGCCGCCGCACCCGGGAACGGGACACTCCGATACCGGCTCGCGTGGAGGCGTGGCGTTGGTCTCGCCCCGGGCCACCATGCCCTGGGCCTCCTCCACCGACACCTCGCCCTGCTTGCCGCGTACGCGCTTCCAGATGACGTAGCCGCAGCCGGTCTCGGTCTTGCTCTTCCACGACGTGCAGCCGTAACTGCGGTCGCGGGCAATGATCTCGCCATCGCAGCCCTCGGTGGGGCAGGGGCCAATGACCTCGCGCTCGGGCTCCAGGTCCTTGCTCTGGATGCCCTGGGCGATGTACTCCTTGGCTTCGTCGAGCGTGAGCGTGCGAGTGCCGCTCTGCTTCCACAAGGTGTATCCGCAGCCCGGGTCGTCCTTGCCGTGGTAGCTGTCGCATGAGTAACTCTTGCGCTGCTCCACAATGTTGCCGGCGCAATCGGGCGTGGGGCACGGGGCGATGACGGTGCGCTCCACGCGCAGGTCCTCACGCCCCTTGTCGGCGAACCAGGCAACCACCTGCTTGGTGAACGCCACGATCTCCTGGTGGAACGCGTCACGCGACTCACTGCCGCGCTGCACCTCGTTGAGCTTCTGCTCCCACCGGCCCGTGAGCTCTGGCGAGGTGAGCAGGTGATCGCCCAGCATGGTGATGAGGCCGATGGCCTTGTCGGTGGCGCGAAGCTGCTTGCCCTCGCGCTCGACGTACTCGCGGTCGATGAGGCTCTCGATGATGTTGGCGCGGGTGGCGGGGGTGCCCAGACCGGCGTCCTTCATCGCCTCGGCGGCCTCGTCGTCGTCCACCAGCTTGCCGGCGGTCTCCATCGACTTGAGGAGGCTGCCTTCGTTGTATCTCGCAGGTGGCTTGGTGGACTTGGCCAGCACCTCGGCGCGGGAGCATGTGAGGTGTTGCCCCACCGCGACTGACGGCAGAGTGCGGTCGTCGGTCTCCTCCTCGCCGTCCTCGTTGGCCACGCGCTCGGCCTGCTTCTCAACGCGGTGCCGGCGCATGGCGTCAACGGCGTACCAGCCCGGGTCAACGATGACGGTGCCGCTGCTGCGAAAGGTATGGCCCTGCACATCGGTGAGGATGGTGGTGCTCTCGAGCTTGGCCGGCGGCAGGAATACCGCCAGGAAGCGACGGGCGACCATGTCGTAGATGCGTCGCGCATCACTCGACAGTTTCGAGAGGTCGTGATCTGCGTCGGTGGGGATGATGGCGTGGTGGTCGGTGACCTTGGCGTCGTTGATCACGCGCCCGAGTGGCAGTGAGTCGAGCGCCAGCACCGATCGCGCGGCGTCCGCGTACTGACGCTCGGCCGAGCCCACGCGAGACACCACCGACTTCAGCTGCCCCACCATGTCGCCGCTGAGGTACCGCGAGCTGGTACGCGGATACGTGAGCACCTTGTGCTCGTCGTAACACGACTGCGCCGCGGACAGGGTGCGGGTGGCGCTGAAGCCGAATCGCTGGTTGGCATCACGCTGCAGGGTGGTGAGGTCGTACAGCAGGTGCGGAGCCTCGGTACGGGGTCGGGTCTCCACCGACGTGACCACGCCCTGTGCACCGGCAGCAAGGGCGGCGATCTCATCAGCGGCGCTTCCCGGGACGATGCGGTCCTTGTGGGTCTTGCCGTCATCGTCGGTGAACAGCAGGTCGCGGTGCGTGCCTTCGACGTCGTGCCACATGCCCGGAAGGGGGGAGTCGGCACCGGTGAACGTTGCGTCCACCTGCCAGTACTCCTGCGGCACGAACGCGCCGATTTCGATGTCGCGGTGCACGATCATCGCCAGGGTTGGGGTCTGCACCCGGCCGAGCGACAGCACGCGGCGGATCGATCCCGCACGTGTGGTGGCCGCGCGGGTGCCGTTCATTCCCACAAGCCAGTCAGCTTCGCTGCGTGCACGCGCGGCGGCTTCGAGGGGCTGCATCTCAGAGTCCGGACGCAGCGACTCAAAGGCATCCTTGATGGCCGACTTGGTCATCGACGAGAACCAGGCGCGCTCCACGATCTTGCCCTGGGCCTTGGGCGGGGCGCTCTGAAGGATGAGCTTGAAGATGAGCTCGCCCTCACGCCCGGCGTCGCATGCGTTGACGATGATGTCCACGTCGGGCCGCGACATGAGCCGGTGAAGCGATGCCAGCTGCTTGGCCGATCGGCCGTCCCGGGCCTGATACCGGAACTCGTCCGGAATGATCGGCAGGTCCTCGTATGTCCACTTCTTGTAACGGGCGTCGTAGGCATCGGGATCCACCTGCTCAAGCAGATGTCCGACCGCATAGGAGATGACCCAGTGGTCGCTCTCGTAGGCGTCACCCTTCTGGGTGAAGGTCTCAGGGAGCGCGCCAGCCACGTCGCGGGCGACGGAGGGCTTCTCGCAAATAACCAGTTTCTTGCTCACGGGGCGGGCACCATAGCACCGGCGATTTCCGGCACCCGTGTCGTGTACGTGACGATGCCCACCCGATGAGCCGCCGGGACAGGCGTATTTGGCCGCCCGGCGCGCGGGGCACCGACGGGTGCTATCCGAAGAAGGGCAGGGCCAAGCGGTAGTAGTCGTCGGGGACCGTCTTCAGGGTGCCCACGGCATCGGCCAGCGGCACGTCGGTGATCGTGGCCCCGCGCAGCGATGCCATGCGCCCGAACAGCCCCTCCTCCACCATCTCGGCAGCGTGCGTGCCAAAGCGCGTGGCCAGGATGCGGTCACGGGCGGTCGGGGTGCCACCACGCTGTATGTGCCCCAGCACCGTGACGCGCGTGTCAAATCCGGTGGCCTCGCGGATGATCGCGCCGAGGCGATCACCGACCCCCTGCTGCGCCAGGAGGGCGTGGCCGAATTCGTCGCGCTCGCCCTCGACGACGCCATCGCCAAGGTCAACGCCCTCGCTGACCACCACGATGGACGAGTCGAGCCCGCGCTCGTGGCGGGCGCGCAGCGCCTCCAACACCGTGGGTACGTCCGGGGGGTGCTCTGGGATGAGGATGTAATCGGCACCGCCGGCCAGGCCGCTCTCGAGCGCAATCCATCCGGCGTGGCGCCCCATCACCTCAACGACCATCACGCGGTCGTGCGACTCGGCGGTGGTATGCAGGCGGTCGAGCGAGCTGCACACGATCTGCACGGCAGTATCGAACCCGAAGGTCACGTCCGTGCCGGACAGATCGTTGTCGATGGTCTTCGGTACGCCCACGATGGGCAGCCCGTGCTCGGCATGCAGCCGGCTGGCCGCGCCCAGAGTGTCCTCACCGCCCAGCGCAACCAGCGCATCGATGCCCAGGCCCGCGAAGCCATCGATGGCCGCCTGCATCGTGTCGGCGTCGCGGCACGGGTTGGTGCGCGACGTCTTGAGGATGGTGCCGCCGCGGTCGAGGATTCCACTCACGTCGCGGAGCCCCAGCGGGATTACCTCTTGCTCAAGAAGGCCACGCCAGCCGTGGAGAATTCCCACATGCTCATGCCCAAAGCGGCGAATGCCCACCTTCACCACGGCACGGATGACGGCGTTGAGTCCGGGGCAGTCGCCTCCACCGGTGAGGATTCCTACACGCATGCCCCGACCGTACCCGTGGGGCATGCGTGTGGGCAAGCGGCCCTAGCCCTTTGCTGCAGGGGTGTCCTCGTATGCGTACCCCATGGCCGAGATGTTGAGCACGCTCTTTGGTGACACGAACAGGCCCGACTGCCGCCACGGCCACATGGCCGAATTGAGGCCCTGCCCGGGGGTTGACGAGTGGAGCGGGGCGTAGCGCTCGCCGTGCGTGGTCTCCCACTTGCTCCACAGGCGATCGATGTTGGCGTGGTGGAGCCAGAACGTCGGGTCATTGGGCGAGGTGTTGAGATCCATCGTGCCACCACCACCGGCCTTCTTCGGCCCGATTGCGCCACCAACCCAGAGGTGCACGG